>JAIMBC010000012.1 GCA_023511675.1 Pirellulales bacterium | reverse complement strand
CCACCTGGCTCAATGTGTATAGCCCTCAAGCGCATCCCTACCAACTGAGGCTGCAGCCCACGCTGTCCGGCACGAGCCAAGGTACCCAGCCGAACGGCGCCGGAGCGGGACAACAGCCTCGCTCCACCCTGTTCGTAGCGCCATCAGCTTCGTCTAGCCGGAGCGGCGTGCTGCTCGGCTGGGCAGCGCCTGTGTCCGGCGGCCGACCCTTGCGGCAAGCCCCCGCGGCTCAAGCCTTTGCCGAACCCTACGTCTGTGTGCCCGAAGCAGGCGTGCTGGAGCAACTGCCCATCCCCGTCTGGTCTTCGCGAGCTGTGATGGCGCGGTGGTGGGGCAGCACGGCTTCCCCCCCCCTGGAAGTCGAGTTGCAGGAACAGGCCGATGGTTCGTTGGCAGGCCGCCTGCGCAATACGCTCCCTGGGGTGACCTTGCGAGAATGTCTGCTGGCGGGGGGCACCTGGGCCTGGCTGCTGGGAGACTTGAAGCCGGGAGACAGGGTGGCCGTCCGCCCCGAAGACCAGCGCGACCTGGAAGGCGTGTTGCGCAACTGGCGCCTCGTCCGCCAAGAGGGTCAGTTCGACCGCTACGTGCGCCAGGGGGACCCGTACAACACCGAAAGCGCCGACGTACCTTACATCCTCCAGGCCATGCTGTTCTATCAGGCCGCCGGCGGGCGCAGCTTCGTGCGGCTCGACCACCACCAGTGGGCCTTCACCGATCTCAGCCGCCACCTTGCCGCAGGCCGTGCCATCCTGCTGGCCAAGGTGGCGGAACCGGCGGCCCAGGTCGATAGCAGCGGTGGCAACGCGCTCCGCCGTACCTGGACCGTCTGGCGCTTCATCCTGCCCATCCAACCCGCCCCTCAGGAATCTGGCCCGTGATCGAAACCCGCGACTTGACCAAGATCTACGGCGACGTACACGCCGTGAAAAGCCTCGACATCAAGCTCGAAGCCGGCGACGTCTTCGGCTTCATCGGCCCCAATGGCTCCGGCAAAACCACCACCATGCGCATGCTCGCCACGCTGCTCAACCCCACGTATGGCGAGGCTTATGTCTGCGGCTACTCCATCTACACCAAACCCAAAGAAATCCGCCGCGTGATCGGCTACATGCCCGACTTCTTCGGCGTGTATGACGACATGAAGGTGATCGAGTATCTCGAATTCTTCGCCGCCGCCTACCGCATCTCCGGCCCCGCACGCAAAAAAGTCTGTAACGATGTGCTCGACCTCGTCGACCTCGGCTACAAGCGAGATGCCTTCGTCACCAGCCTCTCGCGCGGCATGACCCAACGGCTTGGCCTGGCGCGCGTGTTGCTGCATGACCCGCAGGTCCTGCTGCTGGACGAGCCCGCCAGCGGCCTCGATCCGCGAGCCCGCATCGAGATCCGCGGCCTGCTCAAGGAGCTGCGCAGCATGGGCAAGACGATCATGGTTTCCAGCCACATCCTGCCGGAACTGGCCGATGTCTGCAATAAAGTGGGGATCATCGAACGCGGCGAGCTGCAGATCAACGCCGAGGTGGCCGAGGTGATGCGCCGGGTGCGCCGCCAGACGGTGCTTAAGGTGGGAGTAGCCGGCTCTGCGGACAAGGCTGCCGACCTGCTCACCCAGCACCACACCGTCGAGTCGGTCGCCATGTCCAACGGCACGCTGACCGTAAAGCTCAAGCCGGGCGTTGAGGACTATACCGATCTGCCCACTCTGCTCATCGAGTCCGGCCACAAGCTGCGCATGTTCAAGGAAGAGGAGATCAACCTGGAAACCGCCTTCATGGAACTCACCAAGGGCATGACAGCCTGAAGTCCCCGCACGCGGCCCACCATGTCAGAACAACGGCTCACCGTCGGCGTCTTTCGTACTGTTGCCGAAGCGCAGTTGGTCCTGGAGCGCCTGGCCGAGCAGGGCGTCTGCGCTACGATTGCCGATGATGGCGCGCCGGCGGCTGCGGGCACGCCCGACGCCGCCACCGCCCCGCCTGCCCCACCTGCCGACGCCAACGCTCCTTCGTCGGCTGACGATGGCGCTGGGGTGCGAGCCGGTGATGATGCCCCCCCCACAACCGGCACCGACGCCGCTCCGTCCCCGGCGTCGGCACCCCGGGTACGGGTTGAGGTTGCCGAGACAGACTTTGTGCGGGCCATGCGCGTGCTGTTCCCGCTGCCGGATGTGCCGGCCGCACCGACCGTGCCGGCCGCGGCGTCGCGACTGGAACTCGCCGCGCCTCAGTTTGTGCCGCCGCCGGCAAATTGCAGCTCCTGCGGGCGGCCGGTCGATCCCCAGGCCGGCGTCTGTTGGGCCTGCGGGGCCGTGCAATCGATTGGCTCTCCCCCCCCTCCGCCCGGAGCACTGCTCGACGCCCTGGACTGGGAAGTAGACTTCGTGCCTGCCTCGCCGCCGCCTCGTGCTAGAGCGCCGCTGCCTGCCCCCCCCTTGCCGGCGGACACCCTGCCGCCTCACCCTACGTCGCTGCGCGTCGAGCCTGTCCCATCGGCAGGAAGTGCCGTCCCCCCGCAAAAAAACCAGCCGGATCTCACGGCACGCGCCGCTGAACAGGCCATCCGCCGGGCCTGGTGGGCGGCCGTGATCGGCCTCTTTGTCTGCCCGGGCGTCGCGCATCTGTACTCCCTGGGCGTATTGTTCGTGCTGGGGTTCTGGAACCAACCCCTTGGCCGGCGCGCCAAATGGATGTACGCCGGCGCCCTGATGTTGGACTTTCTCGCACTCGCTGGCGTGGGTTGGTTGATCGCTCTTTTCTAGAGCGTCGTCGCGCTGCGGGGATCGCGCCCCTGCGTTGGTGTGGCTGGGCAGCATCGCATCGCCTCTTGCGTCCCTGCCGTGCCTGCGAGGCGTCGCTAGGTTGACAAGCCTCCCGGGGCCATTTATAAACCGCGCCACAGGCGATTGAATGAGGGCCAGGTGCGGTGTGGCCATGGTGGTACCGATGTGGCTGGCTGCCTCGCCCGTCAGCCACGCCGAAGAGGCAGCGGCATGGAATATGAGAGCGAACAGCGTGCCTCGCACGGGGAGTTCGCCCATGGCTCGTAATGGCCTTAAGCGAACGCGCCAGCGCAGTGCGTGTGCCCTTCTTTGCCGCGTCGTGTCCGCCAAAATGCAATACCATGCTGTGCCTAGGTCGATGACCCGCTCTTGCCCCGCCGGTTACCTGAGGCCGCTCGCGCGGGCAGGCGTCCGCACGGCCCGGCGTTGGTGCGTAACATGGGCCGCTGGCCTGCACTTCTTCATCTGACAAGCCTTCCATGACGCTCAGAAAGTACATCACAGCACAAACGCCAGCCCTGGCTGCATGCATAGGCCCCTTATCTGGACGGGCTGGGTTTCGCTGGTTCTCGGATTATGCTTGCGCATCATAAACACCAGCAAGCAGATTCTGATCTTCGAGGTGGATAATACGACGTGGTCCATCCTCTCGGGTATCGAGACGCTATTCAACGAGGGGCATGTCGTGATTGGCTTCATCGTCCTGTTCTTCTCCGTTGCCATGCCCGCTCTCAAGATGGGGTGCATTTGCTCTGGCAGGAAGTGTTTCCTGACGACGAAGCCAAAAAGCTTCTCTCTTTGCCGGCTTTCATTTCCAAGTGGTCGATGCTGGATGTGTTTGTCCTGGCGGTGATGATTGTCAGCTGCAAGCTGTCCGCGCTCGCTGATGCGCAGGCCAAAATAGGACTTTATGTCTTCGCATTGCAGGTGTTGGTCTCCATGATTCTGGTAAAGGTGATGGATCACTCTGACCAGAAACGGCTAGCAGGTCGATTTGCGTGAGCCAGCGCCGTACTGGCGGGCCGAGGCTTGAGCGAGCGGATTGCCATTGCCAGGCGCGGGCGGTTTCTGGCCCGCGACGTGCATGGCGACAAGGGTGAAAAGAGTCGGTGATCGAATGCGGCCTCCGCGATCCAAGAAATGGCGCTAGCCGTCGCCGCTGTCCGCCCTGCGGGATAGCGGCACTTGCGTGGGGTGCATTCGCCCCAACCACGATGACGAGGCCAGTGGCTAGCGTACGAGCTGCGGGGGGCATGGCAACCAAGCGAGCTGAAGGAAGGGGGAACCCTGCGAATTGCTGAAGCGGAAGACATGGGCCGCGCCTTGGGGGCGGATGGAGCGCAAGGGCAGCGTGCTGCTGCCCGCTGGTTTTGAGAGGCCGCCCTGCGAAAGCGGCTTCACAAGTGTAGGAGAAGGCCAGAGGCACCGCCACAACGGCGCAAGGCGTGGGTGTGCTGCGGGCGTTCACCGTCCCGATGGGCCGTCCTTGGCAGATTCGCTGTAACCATCGGGCTCACGCGCTGCCCTGATCCATGCCCCCCGCCGTATGCAGCTTGAGCACCGCGCGCAGCCGCCCCACGCCGGGGGAAGGTCGCAGCCAGATCAGGCAGGTTGGCGGCGGCCGGTAGCCCTGTGTTGCGCAAGTCTCATACGGATCGTGCAGCGGCTGGTGTGGGGTTGTATAGTGCGGCTTGGCCGCCTCGCAGCGGGCGCGAGGGCGCCGTGGCGAGGGGTGGCTAGATGGGAAAGTTGCCATCGCGGTGAGAGGGCCAGGCCATGCCAGAGACCACGTCCGCGGCCGTCAGCGAGTTATTGGCACGTGCCCGAGAAGGAGATGCCGATGCTCTCAACCGCCTCTACGAGGCATCGCGTCCCTGGCTGGCCATCGTGGCGCGCGCATGTCTGGAAGAGAAGCTGCGGTCACGCGTCGACCCTTCCGATCTGGTGCAGCAGACATTGCTCGAGGCATACCGCGCCTTTGAAGGTTTCGCCGGCCGCACAGAAGGAGAGTGGCTGGCGTGGTTGCGGCAGATTCTGCTGCGCAACGCAGTCGACTATGTACGCTGGTTCTGCACGGCGAAGAGGGGGGCAGGCCACGTCTCCCTGGCCGGCGCGGACGACCGTTCGGCGATACGGTGCGAACCGACGGCAGACATTCCCAGCCCGAGCGAGCAAGCCGTGGTGCACGAAGAGGTTTTACGTCTGGCACAGGCCATCACGGCCTTGTCGGACGATTATCAACAAGTGATCCAATTGCGGCACTTCGAGCAGCTTCCGTTCGACGAAGTCGCACAACGCATGCAGCGCTCGCGGCCAGCCGTGCAAATGTTGTGGTTGCGCGCCGTGCGTCGGTTGAAGGACCTGATGGATGAACGATGCTGAGGGCGACACGCCCCTGGATGAGCGGGCCCTGGCGGCACTGGATGCTTATGTGGACGCACTGCAAAAAGGCGAACGTCCTGATCGCGAGTGCGTGCTGCGCGAGTTCCCCGAGCTGGCCACCACACTGACCTGCCTGGAAGCAGTGGAGCGGCTGGCGCAGTCTGGCGTGGCGGACGTGTCGGCGCCAGGCGTTGAGGCACGCCACAAGGCCGCACCGTTGTCGCCCGAGTGGCCCTCGATGGGCGTGTGGCAGACCCGTGTCGACTTTGGCGGCTACGAGCTGCTGGAGGAACTGGGTCGCGGCGGCATGGGGGTCGTGTACAAGGCCCGGCAGAAAAGCCTGGGCCGCGTGGTAGCGCTGAAGATGATCCTTCCCACCCAGCTTCCCACGGAGCAGGCGGTGCTGCGGTTTCAGGCGGAGGCGCGGGCAGCGGCACGGCTGCGCCACCCCAACGTGGTCGCAGTACATGAGGTGGGAGAGCTGCACGGCCAACCCTATTTCACGATGGATTATGTCGAGGGACGCGAGCTGGGTGCCGTAGCGGCTGGTCAACCCATGGAGCCGCGCGCAGCAGCTCGATTGATGGCTCAGGTGGCGGGGGCCGTGGAGCATTTGCATCAGCACGGCATTGTGCACCGGGATCTCAAGCCTTCCAACATCTTGGTGGACCAAGAGGGGCACCCTTATGTGACAGACTTCGGCTTGGCATTGGCCTGCGGCGGGGATAGCCAACTTACGCAGTCGGGCATGATTGTGGGCACGCCGAGCTACATGGCCCCCGAGCAGGCCGCCGGGCGCAGGCAGGCTGTGGGGCCGGGGGCGGATGTCTACAGCCTGGGTGCCATTCTGTATGAGTTGGCAACGGGACGGCCCCCGTTTGATGAGCCCACCCCGTTGGAAACTCTTGTGCAGGTCCTGGAAGGCGAGCCGCCGGCGCCGCGCACCCTCAACCGGCACCTGCCGAGGGATCTGGAACTCGTCATCCTGCGGTGTCTTGAGAAGAGGCCGGAGGCTCGCTATCCCTCGGCCGGTGCCTTGGCGGCGGACCTGGAGCGGTTTCTCAGGGAAGAGCCGGTTGAGGCGCGGCCGCGTGGGCCGCTGCACCGCCTGGCACGCTGGTGCCGGCGGCGTCCAGCGCTGGCCATTCGCCTGGCGGCCGCGCTGATATTTGCCCTGGTAGCGCATTTGTCCTACACACTCATACAGCAAGTCACTCCGCTACGGCACGCGGCTGTGTTGGGGGCGCTGGGTATGTTTGCCGCTGCGGCGGCGGCGTTTGAGTGGGCTGCTGCTCGTGCCCGGAACAAGATCCTTGTTCCGTTTGCCTGGTCGACGGCCGACATGCTGCTGGCGTCGTTCATTCTCTGGATCACGCACAACCCATTCAGTCCGCTGGTGGTGGCGTTTCCACTGCTGATCGCTACCGCTGGACTCTGGTTTCGCGTACGCCTCGTGTGGTTCAGCACGGCGCTCGCGGCAGTGGCCTACACGTTGCTGACCGCCACGGCCCAGCCACCCAGCGAAGAGGCGGGGCTGTGGCATCACCATCTGATCTTCGTCGCGGCCCTGTTGATGGTTGGCACGGTCACGGCGTACCAGGTATGGCGCGTCCGCGCCCTGAGCCGGTATTATGAACGCAGGCCCCTGCCGGGCGGCTGACCGCCGGGCGGATCACGCTCGGATGGCTGATATCCGGGCGGCTGACCACGGGGCTGCGGCGCGTTCCGTCACGAACAGCCCGGCGATAGGCTGCTCAGGCTACACGGGCCATCTGCACGGGCGGCTGCCACTGCTGTCTGCCGGGGGGCTGCCTGAGCCTGGAGCAAGGAGGGAGAGGGGTTCCCAGTTGTCTCGGAGGGGGCTGCGGCTCCCGGGTTGAGGGGAAGAAGAACCTCGAGGTAGCCGGCAGGCCTAGGCTGGTTCCCACGGTTGCAAGCTGGGGGCCGAAGGGGGATTTTGTGGCCCCGGCGATTACCCAGGTGCGCTTATGGTGTGGGCAGAAGCGACGTTGGCCGAAACCTGGCGGTGCCAGTGGTGTTGAATAAGGGAGAGAAACAGCCGTTCCAGGCGGTCCATGGGCGGCCAGAGAGGGTGTGTTGGCACGTAAGTCTTTGAGAACATTCGAGTTATGCTGTTGCCATCTGTCTTGGCACGGTAAGGAGGCGGGCCGCACGGGCGGCATAGAGGTGAACCGGTTCTTTCATGAGGAGTTTGCAGATGCGTGAAGTGTTGAAGAGGCCTGGCGTTGTGCTGGGCACGTTGGCGGTGTTGCTGGGCGCGAGCCTGGCGATGGCTCAGCAACCGGGCGGGCGCGGCCGCGGATTTGGATTTCGCGGGTTTGGCAGGGGCGCTGGGCTGAACAATCCCTTGCAGCTTGTGAACAACGAGGTCGTGCAGAAGGAGCTGGACCTGGTACCGGAGCAGACCGGCCAGTTGCAGCAGCTTCCGCAACAGATGTTCGCCGAGATGCAGGAAGAGATGCAGAAGGCAGGGGTCGACTTTGGCCGGCTGTTTGAGATGTCGGACGAGGAGCGTGCCAAGGCCGAGGCACAAATGCGGTCGATCTCTGATGAGTTGAACAAGAAGTACCGCGCCAAGCTGGCGGAGATTCTGCTGCCGCCGCAGATGCAGCGGTTGAAGCAGATCGTGTGGCAGATGGACTTGCCGGCCGCCTTGCAGGATGCCGAGGTGGTGGAGGCCCTGGCCCTGACGGATGCCCAGCAGAAGCAGATTGCCGAGATTGTGTCCACGTATGAAACGAAGATCCGGGAGCTGATGCCGTTTCCGGGCCGGGGCGGACCGGGCGGACCAGGTGGGCCGGGCCGTGGCAGGGGCCGCGGCAGGCCCGGCAATCAAGGCGGCGGTCAAGATGCTCAGGCAGGCGGTCTGACGCCTGACGGCCGCACGCCGATTGTGCTGGTTCAACAGGGTCCAGACAACCAGCAGCCTGGCGGACAGGGCGAGCGGTTCCGGCAGATTCGCGAGCAGGTCGAGCAGCTTCAGAAGGAACGGGACGCCAAGCTGCTGGAGGTGCTCTCGGCCGAGCAGCGTGGCAAGTGGCAGTCCTTGATAGGCGAGCCAGTGGATGTTGCTGCCATTCAGGAGGCCGCCCGTCGTGCCTTTGGCCAGTTTGGGGGAGGCCGTGGCGGCGCGGGAGGCCGCCGTGGTGGGCAGCCTGAGCGGCCCCCACAAGAGTAGTGGGCGTAGAGAGTTGGGGCATCTGATACTTCGGTAGCTGCCCGGTCGCGCGAAACTGCTGCCGCGCGGCCGGGCCTGCCGTCGCTCTCTGGCGTGGTGCTGTTGCGCACGATGCACAGCACTCGGTTTTTGAGCCGGCAACCCGTTGTCATGGCCAGCAAGGATTTGCCCATGCGCACATCTCTCTTACGACTAACTGTGTGTTCCCTTGTGCTGCTGGCCCCGCTCTCAGCATTGGCCGACTGGCCCCGCTTCCGCGGACCCAACGGCGCGGCTGTGTTCGGTGGAGAGGTGCCAGTCCGCTGGTCGGCAGACGAGAACATACGCTGGAAGGTGGACCTGCCCGGTCCGGGCAGCTCGAGCCCCTGCGTGGTGGGGGACCTCGTACTTGTCACCTGCTACACGGGATATGGCACCACCCGCTCGGACACGTCTCGGCCGGACGACCTGACGCGGCATCTGCTGTGCTTTGACCGGCGCAGCGGCAGCCTGCGGTGGCAGCGCGCGGTCAAGACCCGCCGTGCGGAGGATCCCTATAGAGGCATGATCCAGGAACACGGTTACGCCTCGAGTTCTCCCGCCACGGACGGGAAGCGCGTGTTCGTCTTCTATGGCAAGTCAGGCCTGTTTGCCTACGACCTGGAAGGCAACGAGCTGTGGTCCGCGGATCTAGGTGATGGCTCGGCCGTGATGGGCTGGGGTTCAGCCGCCAGCCCCATTGTGCACCAGGAGGTGGTCATCATGAATGCCTCGGCGGAGAGCGAGGCGCTGGTGGCCCTTGATGCGGCCACCGGTAAGGAGGTATGGCGTGCCCAGGCCGGCGGCATGGCCGGCACCTGGTGCACGCCCGTGGTGGTCGAGGCACAGATCAATGGGGCGCCACGTCAGGAGGTGGTGCTGGGTGTGCCTGGCGAGATCTGGGCATTCAACTTCCAGACCGGCAAACTTGCTTGGTACGCCAGCGGCGTGGACGAGAACGTGCTGTGCACCAGCCTGGTGGCGGGGCCAGGCGTGGTGTACCTGATCGGCGGCCGCGCTGGTTCTGCCGTGGCCGTGCGCGCAGGCGGCAAGGGGGACGTCTCGCAATCCCATGTGCTCTGGACGGCGCGCGTGGGATCCTATGTACCCTCGCCTGTACTTTACGAGGGCCACCTGTACTGGGTGTCCGATCGGGGCATCGCCTTCTGCCTCAATGCGGAGACGGGACAGGTCGCCTACCGCGAACGCTTGCCGGGTAATGCCGCCTTCTATGCCTCCGTCGTGGCGGCCGGCGGCCGACTGTACGCCGTCAGCCGTTATGGCGGCACCTATGTGTTGGAAGCCAGGCCTGAGTTCAAGCTCGTCTCCCAAAACGCGATTGCCGACGATACCAGCGACTTTAGCGCTACCCCCGCGCTGGCGGACGGCTGTCTCTACCTCCGCTCGCAGCGCCGGCTTTACTGCATCGGCCAACCGTAAGGGCGGCTGGCATCGCCCAGCATCAGCACGATCTGCGTTCGCCCGTGCGTCGCGCGTGCTCCGTTAAGGCTGAGCCTCTTGTGCGTTCGCACGGGTACGCATCCCCTCCCCGCAAGCAGACGCTCCATCGCCAGCGCACCTTGCGGCGCCGCTCGATCAGGCTGCCTCGTCCTTCCTCAGCGCCCTGGCGTCTCATCTTCGCGTTCGCTGGCACGCGATGCCGCAGCGGCTCAGCCGGTGCAAGGCGCGGCAGGCGCGGATGGTCAACCAAACCAACCAGAGATGAGCTGTAGCGAGCGGTCGAGGAGGTTGGACGTGCCCTCGGGTGAAGCCAAGGAAGGCGGAGCCTCTTGGACAGCGCGTGCCCAGGCAGGAGCCTGGGGACGAGAGCAAGGGTAGGCGTGCAGGCTTGTGCCGATTTAGGCAGCGCTGCGCCGCGCGCACGCGCAGCAGGCGGCATGCCAGAGAGTGGGGAGGGTGCGGCGGTGGTCGCCGCAGAAGTAGTAGCTTTGACCGCCGTCAGCCACGGTACGCACCAGGATTGTCTTCCAGGGCCGGTAATAATACTGAGGATGGTCCTTGCCCGGCGGACCTCGGCGGTAGTCTGGCGGCAGCTCCACCAGATCGAACACGGCCGTGGTAAAGCGACGGATCTGCTCCCCGCGCTGGCGTGCCACATTGCGGGCCATGGCGAGCGCTTTCAGATACACCTCGGGCCCTGCCACGGCCGTACCCACGTTGAGAAACACGCCTCCCTCAAGCTGCTCGATGGTGTGGGCGAAGATCAAGAAGTCGGTATAGCTGGCAGCGCCCAGGGCGGCACCGTCGCAATTGGGGTGGGCGTGGATAATGTCGCTGCCGATGCCAACGTGGATGGTCACCGGCACGCCACACCGCCAGCCGGCGGCGGCCACACTCAGGTCGCGGTAGGGGAAGCGGCCTTCGTCGATCGTCCTTCCCGCAGCCTCGCCCAGCCCCTCGCCGCGTGCAGCCGCCTGCCGCACCACTTCGTTCAAGCCGGATGTTTCTCGCCACAGGCCGAACTGCCCAGCGGCAATCCAGCGCGGCACATCCTCGCTCGTGCCTCCGTAGGCGGCCAGCTCGTAATCGTGGATCAACACGGAGCCATTGCCTGCCACGTGTGTGACGACCCCGCGTTCGATCAAATCGACCAGATAGCGGGCCAGGCCAAGCTTGATGGGGTGGCCGCCCATCATCAACACCACAGGGCGGCCTTGACGGCGTGCCTGTACCACGGCCTCCACCAGCAAGCCAAACTCCGGTGCCTCGTACGGCTCGGCCGGCGGCGCGAGGGGCAGGCAAGCGGCGGCACACAGATCGTGTCCACGTTCGGCAAGGCTCTTCAGCTCGATGCGGCTGCGGTCGAATAGCGGATAGCGGCTCATGGCGTTGTGGCCCAACCTCGCTGCTGGGACGGAAGTGAGTATTTATACATTTGCTTGCGGTTACGACCAACGCTGATTGCGTGGCAGCCAGCAGAGAACGGGTTGGTGAGAGCAAGCGAGAAATCTCTCTACAAGCGGCGTGCATCGGCGGCACGCAGCGCCTGGCGAGGCGGCCGGGCTGGCGGTGCCCTGCTGCGGGCAATGCAAGCAGAAGGCTTGGGCGGGACGTGCAGCAGGGTTCGTGCCGGTGCGCTCTGGTGCCGGCACGGGGGCTCCCTTGCCGAGCCTGGGCACTGCATGTGAATGCATTGGCAAGTGGCAATGCGCCTTGCCGGACGGGCAAGCAGAAGGGGGGCGAACGCAGCCGATGCCGAGGCTAGCTTAGGGTTCCGTGGCGGCTTGCAAGCGGACGTGCTCCACGCCGTGCGCGACGAGCCACTCCAGGAACTGCTCGTGCTCTTCTCTCAGCTCGATTTGGGCACGGGCAGCGCTGTCGAGCGGCGAAACAACCGAGACTTCGCCCTCTTCGAGCCAGCGACGCGCGTCGCCAAGATCAACGCGGTACTCCCCGGGAGGGAGATGCGGCTGTCCTTCGCCCGGCAGGGCCATGAAATAGGCGACCTCGGTGCGGAATCGATCGGGCAAGCGGAGGGGCGGCACTTCAGGCCGACCCACGGCGTGAACGAATACCGTCATGAAAATGCTCTCGCCGCGAGCGGGTATGGCATGTTTGCGTTCAGGGTACCACAAAGCCGGCACGAACTGCAAAGTTGTTCACGGGCCGCCGCGTCGGCATACCCGTGCTGTCTGATGGCATGGGAACGACTGGGCGGACACTGAAAAACATGACGGCTGCTTGGAGTCTTCGGCGGAACCATAAGCAGCTCAATCGGATGGCGTGCAAGGTAGAGTTGTGAGGGGTCGGCCTGCGCGCCGATGCTTACTGTAAGCGGGCCGTCGGCGGCACAAGTGGGGGCAAGCCTTGGGGCCAGGAGCACCAAACGTGGCAGCGTCAGCACAGCAAGGCGTGGCAGGCACGGCGGCCGAAGATCGCGCGGGAGCCGCCCCTGCGTGGCATATGGCGGCCTGTATCTGGCTTCTAGCAGTTTTTTTCGATGTTGCCTGGGCACTGACTTGCAGGGGGGAGGCCGAGCGGGTGCCGGCCAACCAGCGAGCCGTTGCCGCGAGACCTGCGGGGGAAGCGCAGACCAAGCCGGGCCGGGCGGCCGAGAGGGCACCGCAACGGGCAGACTTCGATGCCGTTGTGCAGCAGGTGCAGGCCCACCTGACGGCCCGCCCCGGGTATCAGCCGGGCGATTTGATCTCGCGCCGCGAGGCAGCGGCCATCCTCGATGGTGCGGCTGAACTAGGATGGTCTCCTCCCAACCGGGCAGACATCCTCGAACTGGTGCTGGATGATCGTGCGCTGCTGATCCGCAAGCTGCGCACGGGCGCAGGCAAGAAACTGATGCGAGATTGCACCCGCCGTGGATTGCCCTTTGATACGCTCGATCGGCTCTCTTCGCTGCCCGACGGTGAACGCATCTTGCAAAGCCTGATCAACGGTCCGGACGGTTACAAGATGATCGAGTACCTGGCCACCGCCCCAGGCGGACGCGCCCTGGGTAATCAACTCGCTGCCGTGCCACGGGGAAAGGACTTTAACCGGCCCACGGGCCGCATTTACACGGCAGACCAACTGCTGGCACACCTCAAGCAGGCCTGCGGCCATGACACTGAGCCTGATGTGCCACGTCCGCGGGCTAAACCATAGCTTCACGGTCCGCTGCCGGGCCGGGCACACGCCGCCGCAGGCCGCAGCAGCTCCAGAATCGCCTGGTAAAGTGATTGAAGCGCACCCGAACGCGTGAGGGCGAATCGGAACCGTACACCCGTGTCCAAGGTGAGATGCACCTACGCCCTGGTCGCCGCGCTTGTAAGAAAGGGAGATACGAGCGCTCGTGCCATACGCTGGGGCAGGACTGCGCGTGCAGGCGTGACGCCTGCGCTCGCAGGGAGAGGGGCTGGCGCGCAGGGTAGCGGTAGGGGGGCAGGGGCAGGCGGGACGCCTGCGCTTTCTGGGCTAACGGGATTCTGCGGGCGGGTCATCCTTGAGACCGAGAAAGGCCAGCCAGCGGCCGCGTGGGGGCTGCTTCTTGCCTTCCTGTGGCGGCACAGCCTCTTGGTGTGCCGCGCGCTCTGCTTCGAGCGTGCGCATTTGTTCGACGAGTTCGGCCTTCTCGCGTGCCAGGCGGGCACGCTCTAGAGAAAGCTCCACTTCCGCCGTGCGCAGCTTCTCTTGCCACTCGGCCTGCAGCAGCCGCAGCCGTTCGCGCTCCTGCAAGATCAGTTCGTCTTTGTTCAAGACCTGCTCAACGGCCGCGGCACCGACGGCGACGGCCTCCACCGCGCTGCTTTGTGCCTGCAGCAGGGCCCGCAGCTCGTCCAACTCTGCCTGCTTCATGGCGAGCGCGGCGTCGGTCTTTGCGATCAAATCCTTCATCTGCACGCGTTGCTGGGCATCCAGATCTTCGTCCTCATCATCCTCGAGGATTTGTAGCAGGCGTCGTTTTTGCGCTTCCCAATCCAGCCGGCCGTCCGTGGGCGTGGGGGCCGGCTGTGCTGCGCGCCGCTCCGCCTCGGCAAGTCTTTGGCGCAGGCTGCGGCCGTCCTCGAGAGCCAGCTCATACTTACGGCGCCAACCATCCACATCGGCGGCCTGAGACTTGGCGGCTTCAAGCTGTTGCGTCAGCTCATGGATGCGTTTTTGCAATGCCGCCTGCTGGGCCTCGAACTCTGCCTGCTGGACCTGCAACGCGGCAGCGGCGGCGGCCTGTGCTGAGCCTTCGTGGGCCGCCCCGTCTGCGGCTGCCTTGGCCGCAAGCTGGTGCAGCTCGGCGGCCCGCTCGGCAAGCGCAGTCTCCCGTCGCGTAAGTTCGTCGCCACGTTCCGCAAGCTCCGCCTCACGCTGCGTGAGTTCCGCCTCACGTTGCGTGACGTCCGCCTCACGTTGCTTCAGTTGGGATTCACGTTGCGACTGTTCGTTTTCGCGCTGCGTGAGTTCGCTCTGACGGGCGGCCAGCACGGCGTCGCGCTCCGCCAGGGCAGCCTCCAGTGCAGCCACGGCAGCTTCACGCTCGGCCACAGCCGCCTCACGCCCGGAAAGGGCAGACTCGGCCTTTGACAGCTCGGCGTGACGGCTCACGAGTGTGGCTTGATCCTGCTCGACGCGGGCGGAAGTGGCGGCAAGCTCTGCCCGGGAGCGTGCTAGCTCGGCCTGGGCGCGTTCCATGTTAACCCGTTCGTGAGCGAGGCGAGTTTCGGTTGCAGCCAGCTCGGCCAGGCGGGATTCAATCGCCTGCCGATCGTCAGCCGTGGATGCTTGCAAGGCTGAGAGGCTTGCCTCAAGCGCTGCCAGCTCGGCCTCCCTGGCCTGAAGGCGGGTCTGCTCCTCGCGCAGCCGCCGCTCTGCCTCTTGCAAGGCCGCTGCACGCGCGGCCAGTTCCCTGTGCTGCTCGCCAAACCGCCGCAGGTGCTCCTCTGCTTCGATCTGCTGGCGGGTTAGATGCTCAACCACCCGCTCAACGCGCTGGGCCAGGTCCGCCTCGATGGCCTGCAACCGACCTCGCTGTTGGTGTGCAACTTCTTGCGCGCGAAGACGTTGTGTCGCCAGCGATTGGAGTAGTTCCTCGGCCTCGCTGCTGGCAGTCTCGTCGTGCACGGAGGGGTCGGACATGAGCTACAAGATCGGGGCGGCCCGCAGAATGCTTCACTATTTCCTATAGGCCACGGCCGGCCTATGGTCAAAAAGCGGTTACTCCGTTTGGGTTAGGGCGAAGGAGCCCCGCCCCCGCTGGTACCCCGGCGGGCAGCACCTCCTCGCGCAACGGCTCCATCATGGCTAACGACTATACCGGTCGATCTGATGTTGCATCCAAGGCGAGAACGCAGCATCATACCGAGCCGCTCTGGCACGGGGCCTCTGTAACAGATCACCTGTTTCGACCATGAACCGATATTTCTCGCCTGCCGCCATTTGCGTTCTGCTATCTCTAGTGCCGCTGCAAGGTTGCGGCGGACCGGCTGCCACTTCCGCGGGCGAGGGCACCACCCCCGCCAGACCCGGCCACGACGAAGCGGGCACCTCCGCCAGCGCAGACAATGACCCGCTGCACCCGCGGGTAGAGCTGCACACAACGGCGGGCCTGATTGTGGTGGAACTCGAAGCGCAGCACGCTCCCGCCACGGTGGAGAACTTCCTGAGATATGTGCGCGAGGGCCACTACAACCATACCATTTTCCACCACGTTGAGCGGGACTACGTGGTGCTGGGGGGCGGTTATACTCGCCAGCTCTATGTGCGACGCGGCAGATCGCCCATTCGCAATGAGTCAGATAACGGCCTGAAGAACGTTCGCGGCAGCGTGGCGATGGCACGCGACCCCGACCATGCCGACAGCGCCACCTGCCAGTTCTTTATCAATGTTGTGGACAATCCGGAGCTGGATTACCGCGGCTCGTCTCCTGACGCCTGCGGCTACTGCGTATTTGGGCGTGTGGTCCAGGGAATGGACGTGGTGGACCGCATCAGCCGAGTCAAAGTGCGTCGGCACGAGGGGTTCTCTCACCTGCCGGTGAAAACAGTGCTGATCCAACGGGCGGTCGAGCTGCGCTAGGCGTGCGACCGCCGCCTCATACCTAGCCCTTGCCGGGGGTAGCTTAGTCTCTTGGTCCAGCGGCGGAATCGAGGCAGCAGGTTGGGGCGGCTACGGCTGCTGCGTCAGTGCCGCCAGCTTGTGCTGAATGATCTCAAGCAACACGCCGCTGGCGCGTCTGGCCGCCATGCGATAAGCCACACGGGCCTCAACGAGTTGGCCCTTGCGTTCTGCATCCAGCCCCAGTTCAAGGTACTTTTCCGCCTCTCGCTGCGCCGTTCGGTCTACGGGCGCTGCTCTGCCGCCTTGGGGAGCAGCGACGCCATCTGGTTGCTCGGCTTGCATGCCCAGGCGCAGCACAGGCTGCCTACGCTGCGCCGCATCTGCCTGGGCCTGCGCCTTACGGCGTCTCAACTCTGCCAGGCTGACAACGGGCTGATCTGCCGTGCTCGGCAGCGCTCTTGCAGCGGGCGGCTCCAGAGGAGCCGCGTCTTGCTCCGCCAGGTCCGCATCCTTGGCGTCGGCAAACGCATCATCGTCCCCGGCGGCACGTGCGGCGCGTCGGGCTGCCAGGGCCTGTGCCGCAGCGGTGGGAGCTGCCACGAGCGAGGGCGAGAGGGCATAGTCGTTCACAACCGGCACCAGCCCGAAGACAAATGGCTGCAAGACCACATCACCGACAAAACCACCCTGGCCGTTGGGCAGTAGGATGAGGGGGACCTGGGAGACGACGCTGCTACGGGCACCCTGCCCGGCCTCGAATGCGAAACCGCCCTGCAGTCCACCGCCGCCCCAGGCCGCCCCCCCTGTGACGCCAGTACCTGGCTGAAAGCCCCCGAACTGCGGCAGCGCGGCGGCAAATCCATTGTTGAACTGCGCGGCAAAACCGGGCCCGCTCAGCCCCCACGCCAGGCCGATCCGCTCAAAGAAGCCATGGTTGGCGGCCACAAACGGCACGCCCACGGCCGCCTGCTGGGCGTGGGCCGACAGAAGGCAGGCCCCCCAGCACATCGCCGCAACAATTGAGCTACGCACAACAACGGCAGGCATCCGACCTTCCTTCCTTCGTCCCTATTGCGCCGGGTAACCGGATGGCAACAAGCCGGCTTGGAGCTGGCAGGCCTCCATGCCCGTGGCTTCTCAGCACCAGACAATTTTACCGGCCCAGCCAGCTTCCTACCACCTTTGGGGGAGGCGCAGGGAAACGTGCTGGTCATTGTGCCGCAGCTCAATAAACGTTTCGAAATCTGAGAGTGGCATACCTCTCCAGCAGCAGCCATGCGGGCCGCGGCAGAACCGCCTTGAACCAGGAGCCTCACGCCTGCCAGTCTGCATTTGCGGTGGGAGGGCTGATCTTTCCGCAGATCGAGGGAGACGCGGAACTCAATCACGATACCGCACGTGGGAGCGCACGGGCGCCGATTCTCCTGTGGGGCCCCTGCCTGTGGGCCGCAGGCAAGGCCGGCCACAAGCCGGACGACCTGTCATGGCATGAAGAATGCCTGGCTCAGGGCGGCACACCCCAGCGCAAGGGAGGAGGGCACGGTGGCCGAGCTGCCGGTGCGGTTCATGCATGAGCATCCCACAGCGCGGCTCCGACATGCGCTAGCCGGGCAGTAGGCTGTACCAGGCCCAGGCGCGAGCCAGCCGTCCAGAGGCATGCCAGCAGCACGACCGGACGGCGCGAAGCCTCCGCCCTCTACGGGTGTACCGTTGGTCGGGGCGGCTGCCGTCGCGGTTTGACGCCCGCGATGGCCGAGAGCTGGAAGTCCGTTGCCGCGATCACAAAGTCGTCGATCCCGTCGCCGTTCAGGTCGGCGGCCACGGGATCGCCTTGGATAGGTTGCTGGCTCACGCGCAGGTGCCAGAAGGGCTCGCCGGTCAGCAGAGCGCGCACCAGCAGATAGCCGTCCCCGGTGGTGAGCACGAGTTCCTGGCGGCCGTCGCCGTCCAGATCTCTGATCAGAGGGGTAGAGACGATCGGATGGTCCGTGATGTTCCAGAGTTCTCGACGGTTTGTTACATCCAGCGCAGCGGCGCCGCCGTCACCAAATGGAGCCACCACGATCGCTGGGCCCACTTCGCCGTCTGCGTCGGGCTCGGCGCCCCCTTGGGGCGGCGGGGCAAGCCGGTACGCCGCCGGCCCGCCGAAAATGTCACCGGATCCTTGCGGAGCGCTGTACTGCCAGATGCACTCCTTCAGCACAGGGTCCAGCACGAAGAGCGTGCCCGAGCTGTTCACTACGAGGATTTCGGGCCGCTCGTCCCCGGTGACTTCGGCAATGCAAGGAATGGAAAACGTGCCTCCTTTCACGTTCCAGCTCCACAGCACGTCAAAGGGCCGCACCGGATCGGGTTCCCGGGCATCAGGGGCAGAGAGCACGTAAACCAGTCCGTCGGAGGAGCCGACAACCACTTCGGCACGGCCGTCCCGGTCGAAGTCGGCGGCAGTCGCCGAGCCGAGGTTGGGGCCGTGCGTCACGTGCCGCCAGCATTGAGCTGGATTCTTGCCGTCGAGGGCCACGACGTCGTAGGGATAATATCGCAGCACGACGATCTCGTCGGCCCCGTCGCCGTTGCAGTCGCAGAACAGCGGGGTGGTGGCGTTCCACACTTTTTCAAGCGCGCCGGGCAGCACGGCGTATTCAATCAGGCTCCCGTCTCTGCCGCTCCAGGTGCATGCGGCAGAACGGATGCCGCGTCGGCCGCGAACGACTCCTTCCATCACTCCCATGGACACGAAGTCGAAGCCTTGCCGGCCTTTCCCCGGCACCAGAGCGGGTGGGCAATTGGGAGGGATGGACACTGGCGTGCGGCGCTCCGCGGCGGGGCGGCCGGTGTAACTCCCCGGGGCCAATGCGGAAAGGCCGTTGTACCAGCGTACGTCACCTGTCGCAGCGTTGAGGCACAGCAAGCGTCCTGCCTCGCCCCAGTCGCCCACTTGGAGCACTTCCAATCGGCCGTCGGCGTCGAGGTCGCATACCACGGGTGTCGCTTGCAGCGGCCCCTGGGCCATGTGTCGCCAGAAATAGCGCGGGCCGCGGGCCACGCCCAGAGCGGCGGCCCACCGCTGCACAACGATCTCGCGGCAGCCGTCGCCGTCGACGTCCCCACACCACATCTCGGCGCGCATTTCACTGGCGGTCCGCAGCAGCCAGCGCGCCCGCGCCTCGTTCCCATCACTCGTTTCCAGGCAGGCGATGCCCTGCCCCGGCATGCTGCACACGACATCCTCGGTGCCGTCGGCGTCCCAATCGCCGACGAGCACGCCCGTGATCCGCTCAGCGAAGCGCCAGGCGACCTGAAACCGCCGCGCCGGCAGGTCGGCTCGCAGGGCCACCAGCCCCGCGGGCTCAAGCAACAGGAGATAGGACCCTGCGGTAACAAACCTCATGTGAGGCAGAACCGGCTGCGACTGATGGAGGTTGCCTGAGTAATCGCAGACCGTCTGCCCACTGGCGAGATTCACGGCCACCAGCGGCGGCTTGGCCCGCGAGGCCAAAAAAAGCAACTCGACCTGGCCATCACCCTCCACGTCTGCCAGGGCAACATGCACGGCCTCGGGGTCGGTGTCCCAGAGGGGCAACAGGTGGGCGGGAATCTCCCCGGAGAAGAGCTGCTCGCCCGTTTTGGCGTCCAGCACCTGCCAGCGGTCCGCCAGCACCACGACGATTTCCGGCGCGCGATCGCCATCGAGGTCTGAAAGCGAAGCAAAACGCGTGGGAAAGGTATGGTACCAGATTTGCGTTCCAGTGACAGGGTCCACGGCTCCCATGGCTCGTTGGACAAGGCCGCGCTGTCCTGACCGGGCGCGGCGCGGTGGCGGGAATTTGGCTCGTTCCTGGGCGGCTGGTCCGGGCTTCCTGATGCCGGCCAAATACGCTACGGCCGTGGCCTCCAAAGGTAGCCACAGGTGAGTGACTTCGGTGGAAGCGGGAACGTGCAACGGAAAGCGGCCCAGCTCAAGGCCGCTGTCCGTGGCCGCACCGTCGAGCACGTAGAGTACCGGTAGCAGGCCGCACACGGCGAGTTCCCGAACGCCATCGGCGTTAAGGTCCTGAAGCACGCTCAGCGAGCAACCAGTGGGCAAAGGTTCCTCAAGCTCTGGGCCGCGCCAGACAGAGTCGGCGTCCAGGGGCCTGCCCTTGCCCCCTTTCGTTGAGCCGCGCTGCGAGGCCAGTTGTTCCCGCAAGGAGTGCAGCCAATAGACCGCGACCTCAAGCTGTCCCGCGTGTGTGGGAGTACTCCCGTGCTGAACGTAAGTGATCAGAACACGGCCCACGGTTCCGCCCAGGTCGGCTAGGCGGAGGTTCATAGCGTTGGCGTCCAGCGAGGGCCGCTCGAAGAGCACCTCGCCGGTGGCGCCAGAGAAGACCACCAGCCTGCGCAGCTCATTATTGACGATTTCTGGCGCTCCGTCCCCGTCGAGATCCTCTAGCACCAGGCTTTGCTGCAAGCCACTGGAGCGGTATTGCCAGATCATGCCGCGGTCGAGCCAGATGCGGCGGTTCACCCGCTCGTCCTTGTGCAGGTGGAGTACGACCTCGGCGGAATCGAAGAATCCTTCACCCCGTCCCTCCGCCCGGTACGTGCCCACGGGGAAGGCCAGGTTCGCGATCTGCGAGCCGAAGTTGCGCGCTTCCTCCCACTGCTCGCCCCAGAGGAGGATCTCGGCACCCGGCGGCTCGGCCGCCAGATCGAGGCGGCCCTGGAAGTGCTGCAAGGCAATCGAGAGCGGCTCGTCTCGACCGCGCCGGACCAGCACGCGCATGCTGGCTGTCAAATGATTGGGCGCACTGACCACGAGCTGGTAGGTTCCCGCCGGCAAGGCAATCTGTTGCACTCCGCCCGTGGCCTGCAGAGTCTGCCCGGCAATCTCCAGCTTCGCGCCGGGGGGTGTGGCTACCACAGACAGCGTGCCGGGCATGGTCCACCAGCGCACGGCCCGCTCTCCCGCTACCAGCAGAGAGACCAAGCAGACGAGCAGCGCCAGCGGATGCCGCCGGCACCACTTGAGCCCGCGGCGGGCAAGGCCGGGACGCCGGGCCCGGATCGGCTCCCCGCGCAGGTAGCGTCCCAAGTCGTCGGCCAGGTCGGCGGCCGACGGATAGCGCTGCGCGGGAGACTTGTTCATGGCGCTCAAACAAATGGTTTCGAGATCCGCCGGAATCCGGGGATTCAGACGCGTGGGCCGGGCGGGTTCGGCGTGAAGGATGGCATGTAGCACGGCGGTGACTTCGCCGGAGAAGGGCTTCTGACCAGTAAGCAGTTCGTACAGCATGACGCCAAGGCTGTACACGTCGCTGCGAGGATCGACCTCGGCCGAGCGGCCGCTGGCCTGCTCGGGAGAAAGATAGGCCGGCGTGCCCAGTACAGCTCCATCGAGGGTCAACGAGGTGTCCTCGTTGAGGAGACGTGCCAGTCCGAAGTCCGTCAGCCGCACGCGGTCTGTCCCATCGATCAGCACGTTGGCCGGGGAGAGGTCGCGATGGATCACCTGGCGCTCGTGTGCGTACTGCAGGGCGATGGCCAGATCCATCAAGATCTCGGCCGAGCGGTGAAAGGGGAGCCGCTCTTGCCGCAGAGTTTCAGCCAGGCTGCGGCCGGCGACCAGCTCGCTCACCAGGAACGGCAGCCCCTCATGCTCGCCGATCTCGAAGATGCGCACGATGCCGGGGTGGTCTAGTGCGGCGGCGGCTCGCGCCTCGCGGAGGAAGCGGCTCTTGTCGCGCTCGTTGTTCAGCAGGGCGCCGCGCGGGACCTTGATAGCCACCAGCCGGTTGAGCTGGATATCGCGTGCGCGGTAGACGGTTGCAAAGGCGCCGGCCCCTGCCACATCGAGCAGCTCGAAGCGTCCGACAAAGCGTCCCATCGCTGCATCCCCCCGTGCAGCCGGAGGCGGCGTAAGGTACAGTCCGGCGTCCGCCACCGTCGGCAGCGCGCGAAGGTACTCGAGCAGATCGGCAGGAAGTTGCATCCGCGGATCCGCCAGTTCGGGGAACCGGTCAAAGTAATCTTCCAGTGCCTGCGGCTCTCCACGGGCCCGGCGGTACTCGATGTCGAGCGCCACCAGCTCACACAGCAGCACGAAACGGTGCTCGGCAGGGCAGTCGGCCAGCAGGGGCTCGATTTCCGGTGTTTCGCCCCGCTGCCACGCGGCATCAAAGCGGCTGGCCAGCCCGTCGATCGCCTGCCAGGGCCTGTCCGCGCCGCCCATGCCCGCCTGCTGCCCTTCATCGGCCATGGCTTACCCCTCCCCACGCTTCGCGGCCAGTTCGGCCCAGATCTCGAAGACCACCTTTAGCTTGCGGATGACCGTGCGCCGGGAGCAGCCCAGCCGGTCGGCAATCTCCTGGTGGTTCAGGCCGGCGAGGTGAAAGGCCGCAAAGGACTTCACATCTTCGGGAAGCTGCTCTACATAATACTGCAACGTCTCGGCCACAAGCTGGTGCTCCAGCGGAGACAGTTCCCACGTGTGCGCCAGGTGTTCCAGCAAGGGCATGTCGCTACGCCGCCCGCCGCCTGCCTTCTGTGCCGTTTGACGGCGAATCTCGCTCACCACCTTGTTGGCCACCACCGTGCTCAGCCAGGCGTGCAACTGCCCCGAGTCTTGCACCCCTGGCAGTTCGCCGCGACGTGCCTTGGACCAGAAGGCCATCAACGCGCTGTTCACCGCATCCGTGTCATCCACAGCAACCCTGGGCAGCGAGCCAAACCGCCGCCGTGCCAGGACGACGAGTTCATCCCAGTACTTGGCGCACAGCAGGCGCAACGCCTCTTCATCGCCCTGCTTGCACTGCTCGAGCAGCATGGTAATGGTGCCCATCGGCCTCACCTCGCAGACGCCATCGGGCCTCGCCAGGGGCAGCACGCCCAGAGTGCGGCGTCAGGCAGAACTGACACCGGCATTGCAAGCGGCGCGTCCCCGTGGGGCGGTCAGGGCACGCATCGTGCATTCGGCAGCCGGCAACGGGGCAGGCGGCGCTGACGCCTCTCTGTACCCATCCGCACACACAGTGTGCAGTATGGCACACGGATGCGCTAGCGTCAACATGGAGCTGACGGCGCAGGCAGTGCGTGGCCCGACGTGGCACGCCAGGCTGAGAGAGGCGGCGTGCAGGGGGAACCTTTCGGCACACGGGTTGCACCTCAGATGCGCGCGGCGTGCAGCGGCCCGCCATGGGCAAGAGCCACGCGAGTAGTGCGCAAGCATCGCCGGATGCTCACGCACCCCGCCGAGCAGCGGTAACCTGCAACATACCGAGGAAGCAGCAACATGGCAGCCAGGCCACGTAGACGGCAGACCGAGACACGGTTGCAGAGTTCCGCCAGCCCTCAAGGCGGCCAGCGGTCAGACGCGCCTGCCGCGCAGCAATTGCCGCCTGCTTTGCCGCATCGGCCAGCGGTCTTGCCCGGAACAGTAGAACCCATCGTCTCCGCTCTCGAGGCCGTCCAGATCGACCCCGACATCACCGAGGGACACCCAGGCTATGAGGAGAGCGGACATTCTGAACCCATTCTGCCGCGGCGGTTCGAGCAACAACAGGGAGGCATAGCAGCCAGTTCAGCCGTACCTCCCTCCACCGTCCAGGGTTCGAGAGCACATGCATTACCCAAGCACAGGAGACCCGAGATGATGCCCGCAGCAGGAAAGGAATACGCTCACATCGGCGAGACATTCGGCTGCCAGGACCACGACCATGACCTGGTCCACGAGTTGAGCAAGAAGCTGGATGCCCTCTGGCGCTACGACCAGTACATTGCCAATGCGGAGGACCGGCCAGCCATTCAGTCCCTGTGGCGCGATTTCAAGAACCAATGCCAGCAGGAGGTACAGCGGCTGAAACAGGCGATTCGGGACGAGATCCAGCAGGGCTGCTTCTAGGCACGAGGGCTGACCGCACCCCAGGCGGTCGCGCCGGGGTGGGCAGCATCCGCCAGCCGCGTGGGCATGGCGCGTGCTGCCACCGAGACACAGCCGCCAAGGGAGAGGAACCCAGACATGCTTGCCGAATTCAGCATCTACCCGTTACACGCAGAGCACATGAGCCGGCACATTGCCAGGGTGATCGAGACCCTGGAGCAGACCGGCCTGCCATATCATCTGGGCCCGATGAGCACGTCGGTGGAGGGAGATTGGGACCAGGTGATGGAAGCGATCCGCCGCTGTCATCAGTTGCTGGCGAGCGATCACGACCGCGTGGTGACCATGATCACCATCGACGATCGGAAACATCAGCCTCACCATTTGGCAGAAATGATTTCCAGCGTCGAGCAGCAGCTTGGTCGTCTGGCCCGGCACTGAGCTGGCGCGGCGGCTTGAGGCGTTCGCCCCCTGCTTGGCGCCTCCGGGCACGAGAGCTGGGTATGGGGTAGGGTCTTTGGGGGCGGCACCTCTCTACATGCCCTGGAGGCCGGGGGGACGTTTTGGGTGGCGTCGGGCCACCGAGCGTGTGCTCACGCGACCCTGGGCTGAAAGGTGCACGCGCTTCGCGATGGGGGGGCTGGGGGCGCGTCCGGCGGCTGCGGGGAGCGTGGGGGGACGCGTCCGGCGGCCCAGACTGGCGCGCTCGGACAAAGGGCTTGAACGCATCAACTGGGGCCACAGCAGGTGGCGGGGGGCCCACAGGTGGAGGGTAACCGTATACTACTGCCATTCCTGCGCTGGACCTACCCTCCCTCGCCCGTCTTGTAAAGTGGGGGACCCAAGCGGGCCTGCCGTAGGCTCCGGGAGGGTGCCACGGGCACGGTAGCGCAAGAGGCGAGTGGCATGCCCGCCTACCTGCGGCAGCCGCAGCCATGGAGGTTTAGGCTACCCAACACTTGCGACAGTCAGTATGGCGGTGCGACATGGGAACCGGTGGGGGGGACACCCCTGACGTTTTTCTGGCGGACATTCATGACGGATTTCCGCGCCACCTCCAAACCCACTTGTGCAGCTCCATGGCCAGGAACACGGTACTGGACAGACCCGCCATGGCCAGCCAGGTTCGCAGGCTGACGGGCTCGGTGCGCAGCACTTTTTGCAACAGGGGCGTGTACATGGCGAGGACGTGTACCGCCAGCGCCCCCAAGACCCCGAAGAATAAGAAGGGGCTGCGCAGCGGAGAGGTCACCAGGGCGGAGCGCGTCTCGGAACGGCAGTTGCCGATATGCACGTTCTCGAACAGCACTAACAGCAGCAACAGCGAGTTGCTGGCCTGTTTGGCCGTCCAGCCGTGGCGGATCATCCACCAGAAGGCTGCTACCCCCACGCCCGCCACCACCACGGCTGCCACCAGCGTCCGCTCGATCATCAGGCGGTTGAAAATTGGCTCGGTCGGCGAACGTGGCCTGCGGCGCAGGATGCCCTGCTTGGCGGGTTCGAACGCCAGGGCGATTCCTTGGATGCCGTTGGTCACGAGGTTCAACCACAGCAGTTGCACGGGCAGCAGGGGCAGGGGCAACACGTCCCCCGCAGCGAAGGCAAGGGCCACCAGGAGTACTTCCGCGGCGCCCATGGAGACGAGCAGGTAGATGACCTTGCGTACGTTGTCATAGGCGACGCGGCCTTCTTCCACGCCCGCGACGATGGTGGCGAAGTTGTCGTCGCTGATGACAAGATCGGCTGCTTCACGGGCGACATCGGTGCCGCCCTTGCCCATGGCCACGCCAATGTTGGCGGCGCGGAGGGCGGGGGCGTCGTTCACGCCGTCTCCCGTAACAGCGACATAGTGGCCCTCCGCCTGCGCGGCCTGTACCAGCTCGAGTTTTTGACGTGGCACGAGGCGGGCGAAGACGCGGCCCTGGCGGATGGCCGCGCGCAGCTCCTCGGGGGTCTTATCGGTAAGTTCGGCACCGGTGACGACCTGCTGAGGCGAGTCTGCCAGGCCCAGCTCGCGGGAAATGGCCAGTGCCGTGACGGGGTGATCGCCTGTGACCATGCACACCGTGATGCCGGCGTTATGGCAATCGGCCACGGCCTCGCGCACGCCGGGGCGTAGAGGGTCGATCATGCCCACATAGCCTAGGAACTCCAACTCCTGCGGCGGGAGGGGGACGTCGCCGCTGGACAGGCTCGCAGGGGAGACGCCTTCGGCCACAGCCAGCACGCGGCGGTCCGCGGCGGCCATCTGCTCAGCCACGGCGCGGAGGTGTTCCCGGCGATCCGGGTCTTCCCAGCGGCACATGTTCAGCACGCGTTCCGGCGCCCCTTTCACGAACACGTGCACGGCGTCACCATCGCGGTGAAATGTGGCGGCGAACTGCCGCTCCGGCTCGAAGGGTATCTCGTTCACCTGAGGATGCTGCTCCAGCAGCGTCTCCCGCTGCCAGCCCGCCTTGTGTCCCAGGGAGAGCAAGGCAATATCGGTCGGATCTCCGCGCCAAGACCATGTGCCATCCCGCTGGTGCAGATCCGCCTCATTGCAAAGCATGGCGGCACGCAGCAGGCTGGCAAGGAGGGGCTGGTCATCGGCCCTCACCGCCTTGCCGTCGAGGCACACCTGGCCGTGCGGCGCGAACCCCTGGCCTTCCACCTGCAGCACCGTACCGTCGGCCAGTCGCACCTCGACCACGGTCAGCTCATTGCAGGTGAGGGTACCGGTCTTGTCGCTGGCAATCAGGGTGCAGCTTCCCAGTCCCTCCACGGCCGCCAGACGCCGCACAATCACGCCGCGCCGGGCCATCCGAGCCACGCCGATCGAGAGCGCCACGGTGAGCGCGGCAGGCAGGCCCTCGGGGATGGCGGAAACCGCCAGAGCCACCCCGAACATGAACATGTCGTGCAACGTGTGGCCGTGCACGACGATACCCAGCAGGGCCACGGCGGCCACAGCGACCAGCACGGCATACGCCACCGTATGGGCGAACCGCTCCATGCGCTCGACCAAGGGCGGCTTGCCTCCTGCGGCGCTGAACACGTCCATGGCAAGCTGGCCCACCATGGTCTGGGCGCCCGTCGCCACCACCACTCCCTTGGCCCGCCCCCGCACCACCACGGTGGCGGCATACGCCAGGTTGTAGCGATCGGCCGGCGGCGTGGCTGCCGCCCCCACCCAGGAGGCATCCTTCGTCACTGCTAACGACTCGCCCGTCAGCAGCGACTCGTCCACTTCCAGGCCCTGGGCCGAAAGCAAACGCAGATCAGCCGGCACGCGGGCCCCCGACTCCAACCATACCACGTCTCCTGGCACCAGGCTTTCGGCATCCACCTCGCGCACTTCTCCATCTCGCACAGCGGCCGCCGTCACACGCAGCAACTGCTGTAACGCCCGGTTGCTTTGCTCGGCCCTCCACTCCTGGTAGCCCCCGATGAGCGCGTTGATGAGCAGCACGATCGCAATGAAAACGGCGTCCTTGGCATCTCCCACGGCGACGGCGACCACCGCGGCTGCCAGCAACACATAGATCAGCGGGCTCTGGAACTGCCGCAGCAGAATCTGCCACCACGAAGGGGGGGGCTGTTGCGGCAAGCGGTTGAGGCCGTGGATGTTCAACCGGGCCGCGGCCTCGGCACGGCTCAGGCCCTGCTCACTCGTCTCCAGTGCTTGCAAGACCTCGGCTTGCGGTAGCGTATGCCAATCGCGCAGCGGCGTAGGGGTCGTCATGGGTTCGGTCCTTGTCGATCGGCTCGCGGGGGCACGGACTGATCAGGCGGCACGCGCCGGTCAACCTGTGATGTCCCGCCTGCTGGAGGCGCGCCGAAGATACGTGTGTGCTGTAGTGTGCCAGTTGCACCGCGAGGCAGTCAACCAGCCGTAGCTCTTCGCCCAGCGCATCGTACAGGCCCGAAGGCGCGAGCCATGCTCGGCGTTTGCAACCAGTGAGACCACGCCGCACGCACCGTGCCACCGAGCAGTAGGAGGCGGGCCCCCATTTCATCGCAGAACACGCGTTGGCAGCCCATCGGCCCCCGTCGCCAGCGTGGCGGCTCGAACGCGAGGGAGCCGCAGCCGCGCCTATGCCGGGCAAGGCAACGCAGGATCGGCTTGGCCCGTTTGCCCGCCTACAACAGCCACCAGGTGGCCAGTGCCAGATAGAGCGTCGTGGTCGCCGCATCTGTCGCCGCCAGCACCAATGGCCCGGAGGCGACCTTCGGGTCGCGCCGGGCACGCAGCAGCAGCCAGGGCAGGAACATCCCTAGCCACGCGGCGCACATCACCGCCCCTGCGATGCTGGCAAAGACACACACGGCCGTGTCCCACAACCCTCCCCCGATCAGCACCGCTATGGCCACCAGCGCGCCCGCCGCAGCACCCAGGGCCAGCCCCAGCACCGCCTCCCTGGCCAGCCTCCGCGCCACGGCCGACAGCGCCGTGGACGAGCCCTGGTAAAGCTGCAAACTGAGCGTCAGGGATTGGATGCTCACCGCCTCCGCCAGCGACAGCACCACCGGAATGAACAGCGCCAACAGCAGGACCCGTTGCAGCACGGGCGTGAACAGCCCGGCAATCGCTGCGCAAGCCAGGCCCCCGCCCACGTTGCACAACAGCCAGGGGAACCGCCCGCGAAACTGCTCGCGCACTCCGCCCCGCCGCACCTCGGCCACGTGCAGGCCGATCAGTTGGAAGATGGCATCCGCCTCATGCTGCGCGTCGAGGCGGCGGATCTCGTCCGTGTAGCGATCGACGTCGATTACGCCCAGCAGCTTCCCTTGGTGGTCCACGATCGGCAGCGCCAGCAAACGGTGAGCAATGAAGAACTCGCAGGCATCCAGCAAGGTGGCATCCGCGGGTAGGCTGATCACGCGCCGCTCCATGAGATCGTCGACGCACGTGGCGGGATTGGCCAAGAGCAACCGCCTGGTGGGCAGCACGCCGCAGAGCCTTTCCTGGGCATCCAGCACATAGAAGTAGACGATGCGGCTGTGCAGCTCGCTGCCCTGAAGGGTAGCGAGGGCCTCCGCCACGCTTTGCCCCGCGCGAATCCGGGCAAAGTCGCGATGCGCGTGGTCGAGTGCCGGTTGGTGAAGTCGGTGGTCCAGGGTCATGGTGCGGGCCGCAACGAGGAAAACCGCAAAGCTACTCGATCCCCGGCAAAACGAGAACCCCTGGCGATGGCATCGCCCACGCAGTACAAACACGGTTGTGTCGCACCGCGGCGGTGCCACGGAAACGGAGACGATCAGGAGAGGCTGTCGTGCCCAAGAAACGCATCCTGATGCTGGTGGGTGATTATGTGGAAGATTACGAGGCGATGGTCCCCTATCAGATGCTGCTGCTGGTAGGCCATCAGGTAGACGTCGTGTGCCCTGGCAAGCGCGCTGGGGACGTGGTGCCCACGGCCATTCACGACTTTGAGGGAGACCAGACGTATACGGAGAAGCGCGGCCACAATTTCCGTCTGACGGCGACCTTCGACGAGGTTCGCCCCGAAGCGTACGACGGGCTGTTGATCCCCGGAGGGCGCTCGCCTGAATACCTGCGGCTGGATGAGCGTGTATTGCAGTTGGTCCGCCATTTTCATGAGACCCGCAAGCCGCTAGGGGCCATCTGCCACGGACCGCAGGTCCTGTTCGCCGCCGGTGTGCTGAAGGGCCGCTCCTGCACCGCCTATCCCGCCCTGCGGCCGGATGACCAGGCCGCCGGAGCGGTCTGGCAGGAGCCTAGCGAGGGACTCGACAACACCCATGTGGACGGGCACCTGGTCACCGCGCCTGCCTGGCCTGCACAGGCCGCCTGGATGCGAGCCTTTCTGCAGGTTCTGGGCACGCCGGTAGGCGGCTGAGTGGGCATGGGTAGGGCGGCGTGCCCTGGCTGGACAGCATCAGCACACGGGCAGAGGGTAGCCGATGGCGCTTGCGGCGGGGGCCTTTCGCTCCCACGGGATCGATGGCAGGCGCTCGTGGCCGAGGCGTATGCGCGCCTTGCCCGCGACCGAACGCATGTTGCGCTGCCTCCATCCACGCACCTTGCCTGGGCCGTTGCCACACGGACGCTCTCTTGCGGCGGCCGAATCGCAGCAGGCAATTCCAGCTCGGGTGGCTGCCGCTCGAACGACGTACCAGGTCGCCCGGCTCTTGGAGGCACGAAAGGGGCAGCCTGGCACCGTTTACTCATTCCATTCGAATTGGAGGTTCTTGACCTCCACCGCGGGCTTGCCGCCTGTTCCGCGGCGGAAGTCTGCCAGGGTAGTGAGGCGGATGCGTCGCGGCCGCAGTTCGTCAGGAGTCGCGACGTCTGGAAAGACAAAGCGGTGCTGGGCCGAGCGGCTCTCGGGGAAGTAGCGGCGGACGATGGCAGTGGGGGGGGAGAGGTCCCCTGCGGCGAACTCGACCAGCACGGGGTACCAGTCGCCATCGGCCGCTTGCGGCTGTTTCTCCAGCAGTACCACGGCAAAGCCGCCGGCGGGTTCGGCGGCGATCTGAACGCTGTACAGCAGCTTCTGGCCTGCCTCGCCGGTAAGTTCACAGCCGTCGCGCTCCAGTTCGCCCACGGAAAGCTCCCTGGTCGGCTGCGCCTGGGCCATACGGAACCAGAGGTCCAACACGGCGCGGCGCACGCCGGCCGGCCAGTTGGCGGCATGGAAGCTGAGGATGGGCACAGGGTGGCCCGGTTCCACATCCAGGTCACAAAAGAAGAAGGTCCCGAGGGCATCCGTTCGGCGATCAAGGGGAGAGGGGCGCAGCAGGGCGAGCATCTGTGCGGGACGAGGGCTGAAGCGGCTGCCGTCGTCGTTTTGCACGGAGACGCGAAATCTACGGCCCCTGCCTTCTCGCTTGACGTCGTGCACCGCCACGTAGAAGGCCGCCGGTTGGAGCGGTTCCTGGGGGTGTGCCCAGGGGTTGGACACGTGTTCTCTCGCTGCTGGCAGCAGGACCACATCCTCACCGGCGGTGGGGTAGCGCCGGTGGCGCAGCATCCAGCTCGTGCCGCGGCGCTCGGCATAGAGGCGGATGGCTTCGCCGCCCAGCAGGATGAGCGGAGCGGGGGCGACTTGGGGCAGGCTAGCCAGCTCTACCCGAAACCGCATATCGGAGGCGAAGGGGGGAGGCACACGCACAGCGGTGCCCAGCGGCGCGCGTCCGCGTTCGCGCTGTCCCACGGTGGCTGACTCTTCCAGCAGCACGAATTCGCGCAGGCCGAGCGAGTCGCGCAGGGCGTTGATGATCTGGTCCGCCTCGGGACGTTCGACAAACTGTCTGCCGCGTTCGGCGCTATCGGCCAGCCGTTTGAGCTGCGCGTACTGGGCGGCCTTTTCGGGTTCACTGGGGGGTGGCGCGCAGAAGACCATGCACAGCCGCAGCGGTTCCTGGTATCGCTGCGCATCGCGTACCAGGGCGGCCTCCACGTCTGCCAGGGAGTAGGCGCGGGGTAGCGGCGGCTGCCCTTGAAGCTGATCCACCTCGTTGACGCCGTCGGTGACCACCACCAGCCAGCGCGGCCGGTTGCCCACTTCCTCCGGGCTGGGGAACCCCTTTTCCATGGCCTGGGTCATGGCCTGGTACAGCGGCGTGACGCCCCAGCCCAGTTGAGGCGACAGGGCTGCCTCAAAGGCCCCGTAGCTCTGCGCATTCAACCGTCGCGGAGCGATGACTTCCTCCACGTCGTTGTTGGGCCAGATGCCTTGCCGCTCCAGGCTGGCTTGCACTTCTGCGGGCACCCTCCAGTGGCGCTCTCCCGTGCCGGTGCGCTTGCCCACACGGTGCCCGTACAGCCAGAGGCCGACGTCGTACCGCCCCGGCTGGGCCAGATCGGCCAGCACGTCCAACATGGCCTGCCGCGCATAGTCGATGCGTTTCTTGTTCCCCGGCGCCGGCTCGTTCATGCTGGCCGAGTAATCGAAGATGAACACGATGATGGGGTCGCGCGCGGCTTCGCCTTCGACATAAACGGCGGCGGGCAGAACGGGTGCTGGCCGATAGACGACTTCCAGGGCGGTGCCGGGGCCGCGGACCGTAAAGGGTGCTTCCTTCACGTAGCCGCGATAGACCAGCGCTGTTACCCACTGGGCCGGCCGTGCCTCCGCTTGCAGTTTTTTCACCTGGGGGCTTTGAGGCGGAGGGATGGACAGGGAGGCGCGGGCGGCCAGAGGCGTGTCGGGACGGGGCGCTGCGTGCAGAATCGCAAGCGCGAAGATTGCCGCCTGGCCTGGACTGGGCAGATTCTGGGCCAGTGAGACGGATACATCGAGTTCAAAGGTCTTCTGCTCGTTGTCCACCAGCACTTCGGAGGGGAGATCGAGCTGTGCCAGGTCCTGGGCAGCACGTTCGGCCTGTCGCAGCCGCTCGCGCAGGGCGCGTGAGGCATCTCCGCTGGAGCCGAGGACATTATCGGCTGCGTCGATAAAGCGTCGGGCCAGCCTCTGGAAGGCAGGACCGGAAGATGCTGCGTCGCGCACAAGCCAGAAGTCTTCCAGTGCCCGGCGGCCGTGCCAGAGGAGGACGAGGTGCCAGTCAAACTGGAACAGACGGGCGATGGGATCCTCTGCGGCTGCTGGCGCCACGCCCCAGAGCACCGCGGCTTCGCGCACGGGACGTGCGGCATCTGCGATGGCCCGGCGTGCCTCGGCCGCATCTTGAGGCAGGGGTACGGCCTCACGGCTCCGCGATGCGGATGGCCAGGCCTGCCGCCAGCGCTGGCGCAGCTCGCTCCGAATCCGCGCCGCGTTCTGGTACATCTGCGTCTGAGCGCCCCCAGCAGACTCCAGCCCCAGCAGGGCCATGAGCGGTGCCTCCGGAGTAGGACGGCGCGAGGCAGGCTGCCGCTGGTCCTGCTTCTCGGCCTGCCGACGCCGCGGCCGCACCTGGAATTCCGGTTCGCGTTCCAGGGCCTTCTGGTAACGGGCACGCCACGCTCCCCGCCCTTGCAGGGCCAGCGGCAGAGACAGCACCTCGCCCCAGGCGCGCCGTGCCAGCGCGTGCGCCGACCATTCTTCCAGCTCGCCCAGCCAGGCGTCGTACCGGGCACGCAGTTCGGTTAGCCGCCGTTGCAACTGCTGCGATCGGCTCAGCAAATTGTTCCAGGGAGGCTCCTCCTCGTTCCATGCCTCTCCGGCCAGGCTGCGGGCGGCCGCCTCGTCAAGCTGCCGCAACAGGGTGCGCTCTTGGCGGGCCAGATCCGCCACACGGCCGGCCGAGGCGCGAAATGCATTCCACGTCTCCCATCCTGCAGCCAGCCCTGCTTCCGTCTCGGCGGACGCAGCCGCCTCAGGCTCCTGCAAACTCGCCTGCCCGTACCAGGGCAGATCGGCAGTGGCCCAGTCGCACGCCAGCCAGGCCTGTTCGAGCTGCTCCGCACGTTGGCGGGCCTCCGCATATCCTCGTGCCGCAGCCTGGCACGCAGCCACTGCTTGGCCATCTCCGCAAAACAGCAGATCGAGGCCGCGGCGCTGCGCTTCGTCCGGCCCCGCATAGGCGGGCTGCAAGAACAGGGCAGCACGCGGGTCTGCCAGGGCCGCGGCCGCTTGGCCCTGCTGGCGGCAGGCAAGCAGTGCTTGCCACCACGTTGCAGGCACGCCGGGCGGCAATAGCCCGGCGGGATACTCTGCGTGTTCGCCCCGCTGCGGCGCGAACAGCATTCGCAGAAGCCATTCCTCCGCCCAGGGCATGCCGGCCGCTGCTGACCGTGTGGCTCCGTCCAGCCGGCTCAACGCCAGCCGCAGCTCGTCGGCCGTGCGGTCCGGCTGTTGGCTCCACTGCCAGATGGCCGCCACCCACGCCTCTAAAGAGATGGAACGCACTTCAGCATAGGCCTCGGCGAGCTGCTCATCGGGCAGTGCCTGAGCTATTTTCTGCAAAAAACCGCGCACCCGCTCCGCATCGCCGCTGACCGTCTGATCCAGCTCTGGATCCCAGGCACGCGCCAGCAACAGGCTGGGTACTTGACCAGGTAGGCTGAACGACTGCATCTTCTGCCGCAGCGTGCTGCACGTGGCCAACAGATCGATGGCCTCTTGGCGATAAGCCTGGCCGGCCTGGTTGAGCCGCTCCAGACGCAACAACTGATTACGCAGATGGACCCATTGCAGCCATCGCCCGCGCGTGGCCAATCCGCGCGGGCTCTCTAGCCACGGCTGGTGGTTTGCCAGGAAGTCCCAGAGTGCGTTCACGTCTTCCCAGGGCACGGCAGGTTTGGGCGGACGGTCGGCCTGAGGATCTGGCGGGGGAGTGGCGGCATGGGCCAGGGGAAAATCTCGATCGGGTCGGATTGCGGGCAACAGCACAGGACGCTGGTGAGAAGCCCGCGCTGTAATGGCCCAGGCATCCACCGCGCTGCGCAAATAGTTCTGCAGCCCCAACAACGTCACGTGCCGCTGCTGGGCGGCCGCACCTTGCAAGCCGAGCTGCACGTATGCCGCAAAGGCACTGCGGCCATGCCGGGCACTGGTCAACGCCGCCTCCCCCTCGTCGGCAGCGGCCACCACGTACACTCCCGGGGTCTTGCGGGCCTCGACGAGTTCTGCCACCGTACGCCGCAGCGCAGCGGCGAACGGATTGGTAGCCAGGCCTAGCGGCCAGCAGTTCGCCAGCCGATGCGCGTCGAGAAACAGCACGATCTTCGTTTCCCGAGCAGGGCGGAACCAGTTCCAACGTGGCATCGGACGGTGCGCGGAGAGATCGGCCAGCAGTCGGCGGACAGGCAACCAACGCTTTTCGTCCAGGTGCCAGAGTTCTCCGGCCGGGCGCCCGGCCGCGGGCGGCAGCAGCAGGCACGGCTCCCCCTCACTGTTGACGACCCCGTGGGCACTCACGTACACCAGCACCACGTCCTTGTTCGGCCCGCCGGGCCGTGCGCGCCGCACGGCAGCCAGCAGCGCCTCGACATCCGCTGCGCCCCCAGAACCCGCCCGCACGATACTGCCCAGCAGGTTGCTGTCGCTGGCCGCGGTCGGCCAATGCCGCGCGTCTTCCTGTGCCCAGGCATTGGGAGGAATGGGCGCGGGATAGTTCGTGAGGGTGAGAACCAGCACCGGCGTTCGCACTGGGATCCGCCAGACCCAGTAGATCCATGCGGCCACGAGGAGGAGCGCCACCACGGTGAACGCGCTGGCACGCATCCGCCGGCGGAAGCGGCGGCGGCGCAACTCTTCCTCCTTGGCACCGCGAAACTCATACTCGCGCGGGCCACGGGCAGCTTGTTTGCGCTCGCCGCGCCAGCTTACGGGTTGGTGCGGTGGTCGTCCCCGCTCAGGTCGATCGCCAGGCATAACTTTAAGGATCCCTTTTGCGCCCACCCAGTGTGTCAGCTTGCAGACACCACCGCCGGGTGATGCATGAGCAAGTTCTGAAAGAGGCCGGCGACGGTTGCGCCACGCGGGCCGCTGCCCGCGGCACGGCAGGCCAGGGGCCTGAAACACGGCACAGCCTTGACTGCCAGGACGCAATTCTCCCTGCCTCAGGTGGCCGGGGCATGGCCGATGGCATACACAGCCTCAGTGGTGCGCAAGTACAACTCGCGGCCGCACACAGCCAGGGTTGCGAACTGTCCCTCGGGTAAGACATTCTGTGCTACCTCTTCATACGTGCCAAGCGCCTTGAACACGTAGGTGGTACCCGTCTCATCGGCTGCATAGATGTGGCCGCCGGCCAGAACCGGAGAGGCGGAGAAGTTGCCGCCCAGCCGCTGCCGCCAGCGAGCCTTTCCATCTTCCAGGGACCAGCAGGCGGCCACGCCCCCATCGTTGACCACGAACAACAGCCCATCATGGATCAGGGGGGAGGGCACATACGTCACGGCCTGATCGGTACTCCACACGACGTGGCTGGCCGAAACGTCGCCGCGGCCGTCTGCCCTGATGCAGAGCAAGCGCTTCTCAGGATAACCCCCGCTGGACACCACCAGGTCTCCTTGCGCGCACATCGTGCAGGCCGCCACCTGCGAAGGCCCCTCGCAGTACCAGAGCAACTCGCCGGTGGCTGGGTCATATGCCGCGGTCTTGGCACAACCTGCCAGCAGAAGCTGATCCCGGCCCGCCGCACGCAGCACGATGGGAGTGGCATAGCTGGGCGACTCGTACCGCCGCACACGCCACACGAGCCGGCCCCGCGCACGGTCGAAGGCCGCCAGGTAGCCAGGGCCGTCCTGGTCGGCCGCCACAATCACCAGCTCTCCGTAGATCACCGGAGACGAACCATAGCCGTGCTGCGATGCAAACGGTCCTGCCTGCTGCTGCCAGACAATCCGGCCGTCAGCGTCCACGGCGGTAACCCACACCGCATCCTGCACGGCGGCCACGCAGTACACCCGCCGGCCATCAAACGCCGGGGTGGCCGAGGCGTGCGAGTTCTTCTCGTGGCGGTGGATGAAGCCCCCCTCGTGCAGCAGGGTATTCCATTGCACGCCCCCCGTGGTGCGATCTACCGCCAGCAAGCGGATCTGCTGCGACTTTTCCTCCGCCGTGAGCAGGTATACAAGCCCCCCGCCCACCACCGGAGAAGCATGGCCCCTGCCCGGGATTGGCGTCCGCCACAGTACGTTCTCGTTGCGGCTCCACCGCAGCGGCGGTTGCCCCTCCCCCTTGCCATCCAGCGTGGGACCACGCCACCAGGGCCAATCTCCCGCAGCCGGCGGCGGTGCGGCCTGCGGTCGGCGGCGGCCTTGTGGTCGGACCTCCGCCACCGGCTCTTGCCGCGCGCAGCCAGCCGCAAGGCTGGCGGTCAGCATGCCCAGAAACGTACGGCGTTGCATGGCCATCTGGCTTCCCTGTCGCGTGCCGGCCCGCCGATGCGGGCGATCCTTAGCGCACCACTCCGGTATGATACCGAAACGCCACAAGGCTGCCAGGCGGAACGCCACTGGGCACATGGCCAGGCCGCCTGCCCGCGCATCAGCAGCCCCAGCGCCACCTGCACGGGCCCCGCATGCTTCAGGGCTCTCAGGTTTCGCCCGCCCGGCGGGGTGCCGGCCGCCGGCAGGCACCGCTGGCCCCCCCTTGCTGCTTTGCGTCTCCCTGGATGCCGCGGCTAGTTCACCACGTTGCGCAGCGGCAGGCCCAACAGTGCCCGCCGGCACGCCTCCGACCCCTTCAGCCGCATTTCGGTCAAGCCCTCTTCGCAGTAGAAGGCCGCATGAGGATTGAGGATCAAGCGGTGATGCGCAGGATGCTGGGGATCGCGCCAGGCGGCCACGAGCGGATCCCCCGCCGCTGGCGGCTCTTCGGGCAGCACGTCCAGGGCAACACCGGCCAAATGGCCTTCTGCCAAAACAGCCGGCACCGCCGCCGTATCGACCACGGCCCCGCGGGCCGTGTTGACGAGATAGCCGCCTCGTGGCATGAGCCGCATGCTCTCTGCGTTGAGCATGTGCCGGGTCTCAGCGGTCAACGGGCAGTGAAGCGAGAGCACCCAGCTCTGGCGCAACAGTTCTTCCAACGTTTCGCACCGGCGGATGCCCAGGGCCTTGTCCCGGCCATCCGGCACGTAGGGGTCGTAAAAGGCCACGTCCATGCCCAGGGCCTTGGCACGCAGCGCCGTCGCCGTGCCGATGCGTCCCAACCCCACGATGCCAAACACCCTGCCGCGCAAGCGCCGCATGGGGACCGCCTGCTGAAAGGACCACTCTCCCACCCCCGCGCGCAGCCGCGAGTTGAGCAGGTTGATGCCGCGCACCAGCGAGAGGGCCAGCCCCAAGGCCGTATCGGCCACTTCCTCCGTACCATAATCCGGCACGTTGGCCACCGGGATGCCGCGGGCGCGGGCAGCCGCACAATCAATGTTGTCATAGCCCACGCCGCAGCGGACGATCAGCTTGCAGCACTCCAGCCGGTCGATGGTCTGCCGAGTGATAGCAATGGTGTGGTAGATCATCAGGGCGTGGGCATCTTCCACGCGTCGATGCAGATCTTGTTCTGTGTGGGCGGCCACCGCCTCAACATCAGCCAGTTCGCCGAGCACGCTGCGCTCAGGATCGAGCGGGCCGGTGATGAAGTCTGCCACGAGCACTTTGTAGCGGCGTGTTGCGTGTGTTGGCATGGCGGTAAGCTAGCGGCCAGGCCGCGGTGGTTCAAGGCCGGCATGTGTGGGCGCTTGTGCAACCCAGGCGGGAGCTTTGGCCGCCGGTGCGAAGGCAGCAGGGCTGCAAGCCGAAACGCGGCCGAAGGCGCGGCGCGAGGCCGGCCTTACGTCACCGTCACGGTGAAGGCAAACTCGACCGAATGGCCGTCCAGATCCGTGGCGCGGACCGTAATCTGGGCAGTGCCGGTAATGCCCACCTGTGGCGCTATTGTCAACTGCGTGCCCGTGATGGCGGGCGTGGCCACCGCCAGATTGGAGCTGGTGGCCGTGAAGCTCAGATGGTCGCGCCGGCGGGTCACCGTCATGTTGTCGATCACCAGGAAGCTGGCATCTGGCACGTCGTCGGGGAAGGTGGTCCCCGGCACGAAGTTTTGCAGCGGCACGTCGGTGAACGTGCCGCCGAAGTCGAACGTGGGCACGGCCGCCATGGCATCGACCGGGGTCATGTCCAGCACCTGGCCGAACACGGTGAAGCCGCCATTTTGGTGGTCCAGGTTGCTGCCGTTGTCTGCCAGGTTGATGAACCACTGGCTGGTGGCGCTGTTGGGATCTCCAGGCAGCTTGGCCATGGCCAGCGTGCCGCGGGTGTTGGAGATGCCCGGCTCGTTGACCACGGGCGGATCGGTCGGAACCGGCACCAGCCGCGGCGTGCCGCTCTGAAGCTGAAAGCCGCCGCCCTGAATGACAAACCCGGGTATCGAACGGTGGATGATCGTTCGCTGATAGTCGCCGTCGTTGACGTAGTTGAGGAAATTCGCCACGGTCTGAGGCGCTGCATCGTCGAACAGCTCCAGGTCGATATTACCCATCGTGGTCAGCATGCGCACCAGCGTGTTGACGTGCAGGTCCAGATCGTCGAACACGCCGCTCAGGTCGAAGTTCACGCCGCCTGCGGTGGAAGAGATCGTGACGTCCTGCAACGGAGCCGCGACCACCGGGGCGCGCACGCGCTGAAACACGTTCTCGAAGCGGCTGCGATTGCCGGCCGCATCCACGGCCTCGGCACGAATGGTGTTGCTGCCCACTGCCAGCGGCACGCCGCTGAACGTGAATCGCCCCGTGCCATCGCTCGTGACGCTGCCCAGCAGCACAGGGCCTGGTGCGCCGGCGGGCAAGCCAAACAGTTCCACGGTGGTGTGGGGGTCCGTCTGGCCGTTCACGACCACCGAGTTGAGCGTGGTGGTTTGATCGCCCACGGTGCCCGTATCGCTGGCAAAGTCCAGATCGAATCGCGGGGCTGCCGGCGGCGTGGTGTCGGGCGGCGTACCATTGCCGGGCGGGTTTCCCACCAGCGGCGGGCTGCCGGGCCGCTCGACGATCTCCACGCGGAAGATCAGGTCGTTATAATCACGGTCTCCCCCCCCGTGTTTATCTTCTACTGCCACGTCCGTGCCATTCAGCCAGCGAAAATGGTCAATCCCATCCGGGTTGGCCCGCACAAAGGAGAAAAACACCTGGGGGCGCTTCTTGCCAGCGAGATTCTGCGGGTTCTGCACAAGCACCTGTTCCGTGGTGCCATTCGACACCAGATAGATGCCGAACATGCTGCCCAGCGGCAGGTCTCGCGTTGCCGTGGCGCCGGCCTGATCTTGCGGAGAGAACAGCACCGTGCGGCGCGTGGCATCGAGCGCGGCCTGGAGATAGCCCGCATCGCCGGGCCGTAGCGTACCGATGCGGCCCTCCGCGTCGTCCACGAGGAACATGCCCAGCTCGTTGGAGAATGCCGCGCTGCGGCTCAGCACGGTAAAGCGGGCCTGCCGTTCTCCCAGTCCATCGCCATGCTCCTCGCGCAGGGCATGGCTGCCCGTGCTGCCGACACGAAAGATCACGTCGTTGAAGTCCTGATCGCCGCCGCCAGTTTGGTCTTCCCAGGCATACAGCACCGTACCATCGGGCAGGTGCGTGATCCGCAGGTGGTCGAAGGAGTCGGGATTGGCGGCTGCCAGAGAAAAGAACGCCAGCGGGCCGGCACCCGACACGTTTTGCGGATTGCGCTCCAAAAAGCGTGCCATGGTGCCGTTCTGAATCAGCACAAAGGCCAGGCGGTCTCCTCCGGAGAAGACAAGCTGCTGCGTCGCGCCGCTGGGCGTACGGCTGCCGAACACGAGCTGCGCGGCGCGCACCGCAGCCTGGGCATAGCCGGGATCGCCGGGCAGCAGGCCGGCCACCCGGCCCTCGGCATCCTCCACGCGGAACACGCCAATCTCGTTGCGGAAGCCGGCGCTACGCCCCAGTCCCTCGAAGCTGATCGCGACAGACTGGTCGAACGTACCCTCCACCACGTACAGAGTGTGGTGCAGCATGGCCCGCGTCTCGCAGCACTCCAGCGTCAGCGTACGCTGCCACGCAGGGCGCCTCCGCGAGCGGCGCCGGCTGCCTGGCCGAGGCGAGGCATGCTCGCTGCGCCCTCGCCTCTGCGGAACCCTGCCCGCCCCTTGGGCCCCGTGCCTTGCAGCTCTCTGCCCCCTGCCCCAACCGAGCCAGTAGTGCAAAAACTCCCAGCCACCCATCGCCAGTGTCTCGTGGTGCTTGCATCAGCCAGGGATGATATGGTTCTATTGTTTGCACATCCCTTGCTCTCCGCAAGGATTTTCGCCTGGTCCCTGTGCCCGCCGCCCTGGGGAGCTACCATGGTTGGAATGACAACGACGCCATTGCCCGCACAGGTTGGGAGCCCGCAAACCGCCCGGCGTTGGCGCACCTGTGCGTGTTCGTGCTCGACCGCACTACTACCGCCTAAGACAAACAGAAGGCGTGCCCGCCCTGGCAGAGCGGCGCGCTGGCAGCGGCTTGCCCCCTCCAGCAGCCCACGGCATGCCAGGCTGTGGGTTGCCGTGGCAGCGCTTGTCGTGGTGGCGGCAGGGCCGGCGCTAGCGGCAGACGCCAATCGCCTGGCGTATCTCGATCGGGCCGACCCCTACTACGTGGGGCTGAGCTTCCCCAAACTGATCACTCCCCAGTGGGTAGGCGAGCCGGGCGTAGAGGCCGTGGTCGTCCTGGCGATCGACGATATGAGGGATCCCCAACCCTGGGAAGCCTACCTACGTCCCATCTTGACCCGGCTGCAACAGATCGACGGCCGCGCGCCGACAAGCATCATGACTTGCCGTGTAGACCCGCTCGACCCGCACTTGCAACGCTGGCTGCAAGAGGGACTGAGTATTGAGACACACACGGCCGACCATCCCTGCCCGCTTTTGGCCAACGGAGATTTTGCCGCCGCCAAGAGCACCTACGACCGCTGCGTGGACCAGATGTGCGCCATCCCCGGCAGTCGGCCGGTGGCCTTTCGTACGCCCTGCTGCGACTCGCTCAATACCCCCAGCCCGAGGTTTTTCAGCGAGATTTTCAACCGTACCACGCCTGCGGGCAACTTTCTGTTTATCGATTCCTCGGTGTTCGTGCTGTTTACGTCCAACGACCCGCAGTTGCCGCGCGCGTTGGTCCAGGATGCGGACGGCACCGAGCGGTTGGGTAAGTACGTGCCGGCGGAACGCAGATTTGTCAACTTCGTGGAAGATTATCCCTACCCCTACGTGGTGGGCCGGCTGTGCTGGGAGTTTCCCTGCATGGTGCCCAGTGATTGGGAGGCGCAGCATCTGCACCAGCCGGCCAATCCGCGCACCGTGGCGGACATGCAAGCGGCGCTCGACCTGACGGTGATCAAGCAGGGTGTGTTCAACCTGGTCTTCCACCCATACGGCTGGATCCGTGCCGAGCAGGTCGTCGAGCTTGTCGACCATGGCGTGAGCCGCCACGGCGGCCGGGTAAAGTTTCTCACCTTCCGCGAGGCGCATGATCGGCTTGTCAAGCATCTACTCGCCGGCCAGGCACTGCGAGATGCGCAGGGCGGAGACAACGGCGTGCGGCTGCTGGACCTGAATGGAGACGGTTTCCAGGACGTGGTGATCGGCAACGAGGCGTTGCGCCTGATGCGTATCTGGCAGCCTCAAGAGGGCGCATGGGCAGAGCGGTCCTTCCCCGCGCGCCTGGTGCGCCGTGGCCCTGGCGGAGAGTCCCTCTCCACGTCGGCCGTGTGGGGGATTGTCGGCCCGGAACAACGCGTGACGCTTCTGGTAAGGGACGAAGTCGAGCAGGGCGCGTGGCAGTTGATCGAGGGCGAGTGGGTGGAGCAGCCCGCCCTGTGGCGCGGGCTCGAAGGGGAGGGACAGCCGCTGGCCACCGCACGGCACGGCGTCGACCAGGGCCTGCGACTGAGGGACCTCGATGGTGACGGCCAGTGCGAACTGCTCTGCGCCAACCCGCAGGTACAGGCTGTCTTCCGCTGGGTAGCGGACCGGCAAACCTGGGAGCGTCTGCCCTGGTCTCTGCCGGAGCAGGCGGCGGCAGTCGATGCCCAGGGGCGCGACGCCGGCCTTCGGCTGCAAGATGTGGATGAGGACGGCACCCTGGATCTGCTGTTTGCCGATGAGCATCGCTACCTGCTGTATTTATTTGAGGACATGGATCGGGGGTGGAGCCGGAAGGTGCTGGCTGGCCGGGCGGGGGATGAGCGTTCCTTCCCGCCGTTTGTGGTGGATGGCCAGAACTACGGGGGCTGGATTGCGGATCGGCACATCTGGTATCAAAACGAAACGACGCATCGCTTGCCCCATCTGGTGGACGTGCGATCTTTCAATGAGCTGCTGGCGGATCTGCCGCCCGCGCCGCGCAGCCCGGAGGCCAGCCGGCGTGCGTTCCGCGCGAGGCCGGGCTTCCGCGTGGAACTGGCGGCAGCAGAACCGCTGGTTGTGGATCCCGTGGCCTTTGCCTGGGGGCCGGACGGCCGCCTGTGGGTGGCTGAGATGCATGAC
>JAIMBC010000117.1 GCA_023511675.1 Pirellulales bacterium | reverse complement strand
GATCACGTCCCGCAAGTTCTTGTGGGTCTGGTAAACCGCAATGCTGATGCCCATGAACAGAATGCTGAACACAAAGATCAGCATCACGAAAATCTTGCCGACGAGGTTCATCGAGCCTCTCCAGAATCACCGCCAGCAGTCGCAGAACCGCGTCAGAGCGTTGGCAGCCAGCCCAGCAAAACTGCAGCCGCACGGCCACCGCTCAATGCGTGTGCAGCACACAACTTACAACTTCACACCTGTGCCTCGCAGTATAATTGCCGATCACCACCAGAGTCAACGAAGAACCTGTAAAAATCGGCAGCCAGGGCAGGAAGGGTAATCTGAGCTGCATGAGCCGGATCGTCGCAACACACGATCGCAGAATAGGTTATGGTCCGATGGCACTTTCCGCCGCCACACGGTGTGTCTGGCCGCTCTTGCCCTCTCATGCCCCGCTCAGCTCCGCCACAAAGCCTGGCCAGGGCCACACAAGCGGGCGTTCGCGGAGCAGGCCACGGCGGAAGGCGGCAGCGTGACCGCGCTCCTTGCGGCCCAGGCGCCGCACGGCCTGCCAGACACTGCTGCCTGGTTTGAAGGGCCGCCACGGCAAGAACGATAGCCGGGCCGCCGTGCCGGACCGCAGATCGCCTGCCACGCGCAAGCGGAGAGCATGCCGGCTGCGCGGGGCACCGCGTCGTCCGATCAGGTCTGCCACCGCCATCTGCCGCTGCCCGGGCCAGTGGCTGTGCAGCGGCCTGCCTGCAAGTTACAGTAGGATGGGCCGCACTGGCTGCGGTCCCCTGCCGTGCTCGAGACACATGCTGTTTGAAAAGGTCGAGCGTGTGAAACAGTTTGCTCCTGGGACGATCTCCATGCGCATTGCCGAGCTGCGGGTCGGGTGCTGGTGCCTGCTGATGATGGGTTTGCCTGCCGGCACAGTGCAGGTGGCTGCTGCCGCGGATGTTACGGCGCAGCCTGCGGTTGCTGGCGGGGACGCAGCCGTTGGGCCTGACGCGTCGGCAGCGCAGGGGACAGCGCCGCTCAGCAGCACCGGCCCCTTGCCGGGGCACTCCATGCACGGGGAGGCATTCAACGAGGGTCCCCGGCAGAGGGCCTATCTGATGGGTGGCACGGGCAAGGTGCACTTTCCCATCACGTGCCGAGATGCCATGACGCAGGCCTTTTTCGACCAGGGAGTGGGACAGGTGCACGGCTTCTGGTTCTACGAGGCCGAGCGCTCCTTCCGGGAGGTGGCCCTGCGAGAACCGGAATGTGCCATGGCCTACTGGGGCATGGCGGTGGCCAACGTCAATAACGAGGCACGAGCGCGGCAGTTCATTGCCAAGGCCGTGGAACGCCGGTCGCAGGCCAGCCCGCGCGAACAGATGTACATCGATGCCTGGTCGGCCTTTCTCGCGGAGGGATCGCAGGATCCCAAGCAGCGGCGGCGGCAGCTTGTGCGGGCATTGGAAGACATCTCCTATGCCTACAGGGACGACGTCGAGGCTCGCGCATTGCTGGTCTGGACCATCTGGCAGAACAGCAGCCACGACCTGCCCATCTCCAGCCATCAGGCGGTCGATGCCTTGATCGACCAGGTGCTGGCCGTGGAACCGATGCACCCTGTGCATCACTACCGCATTCACCTCTGGGACTATGAAAAGCCCTCGCGGGCCCTTGCCTCGGCCGCCCTGTGCGGCCCGGCGGCGCCCAGCATCGCGCACATGTGGCACATGCCCGGACACACCTATGCCCACGTCGAACGCTATGCCGACGCAGCCTGGCAGCAGGAGGCCTCCGCGCGGGTCGATCATGCCTACATGATGCGAGACCGCGTGATTCCCGATCAGATCCACAACTATGCCCACAACAACGAGTGGCTGATCCGCGATCTGAGCTTCGTGGGGCGGGTGCATGACGCCGTGAGTCTGGCCAAGAACCTGATCGAGCTGCCGCGGCATCCTCGGTTCAACACCTTGCAGCGGGGGGGGAGCGCCCAGTTCGGCCGCACCAGGCTGTGGGAAGTCTTGTTGCGCTACGAGCTGTGGGACACCCTGCTGTTGCTGGCCGAGACGCCGTATCTGGAGCCGACCGACATTCCGGAGGAGCAGATCAAGCGGCTGCGGGCCATGGGCACTGCGCACTTCGGGCGGGGAGATGCCGCGGCGGGAGAGGCCGTACGGGCCGAATTGGAGGGGCGGCTGGCTGCCAAGGTGCAGGAGCGAGACGCATCCATGGCGCAGGCCGACGCGGTGGCACGGGCAGAAAGCAAGCCGGAAGATCAGGTGCAGCAGGCGCGGAACCAGGCGGGACAGCCCTTTGCCGCAGAGATCCAGGCCCTCGAATCGGCCCTGGCAGAGCTGCGTGGTTGGCAGGCCCTGGCCCAGGGAGAGGCGGCCAAGGCAGCGGCCGAATTGGAACGCGCCAGCGGCATCAGCAAGGAGGTGCTGTCTCGCATCTGGCTGGAGGGGGGAGATCTGGTGCGGGCCGAGCAGCTTGCGCGCGAGGCTGCTGCGGCGGGCCGCAACCAAGTGTATCCTCTTGCACATCTGGTCTACGTCCTGTGGCGCGTGGGCAAGCGCGATGAAGCGGCGGAGCAGTTTGGTCAGCTTCGCCGCCTAGCGGCGCAGGCGGATCTGGACGTGCCCGTAATGCAGCGGCTGGCGCCGCTGGCTGCCGAGCTGGGTTGGCCCTCAGACTGGCGGCAGTCGCCGCCGGCACCCTCGGATGTGGGGGAGCGGCCGCCGCTGGAACAGCTTGGGCCGTTGCGCTGGCAGCCCTGGCCTGCGGCCGACTTCAGTTTGCCCACGGCCGACGGGCAACCGGTAACGCTGCGGCAATTCTCGGGACGGCCCGTGCTGCTGGTGTTTTATCTAGGGCACGGTTGCCTGCACTGCGTTGAGCAGTTGAAGGCGCTCGCGCCCCTGACCGGCCGGTTTGCAGAGGCGGGGGTGGAGATTGTGGCCATCAGCACTGACGCGCAGCCGGAGCTTACCAAGGCTGTTGAGCGTGCGGGGGTGGAGAGCTTCCCCTTTGCATTGGCGGCCGATCCGCAGTGCGCCGTTTTCCGAGCCTGGCGGGCCTACGATGATTTTGAGAACGTCCCCTTGCACGGCACGTTCCTGGTCGATGGCCATGGCCGCGTACGCTGGCAGGACATCAGCTACCAACCGTTTACGGAGTTCGAGTTTCTGCTGGCGGAAACGCGGCGGCTGCTTGCCTTGCCGCAGTGAGGCCGCACGGCCAGGCCGTCCCAGGAAGCCGCCCAGCAACCGACGAGCGACCAGCCATGTGGCGCGACACGAACCGGCGGCCGCCTGAGCGGCGCGGCACAGCACGCAGCCAAACAGCAAGTCGTGCCAGGCGGCAGGGCACCCTGCCCTGCCCTGCCGGGCGGAATCCCCTCCCACGCGTCTCCCCCCCTTGCACGCCGCCAGCATGCATCGGCTGGGTGCGCCACGCCTTTTCCTGCCATGCCACGGACTGCTGCCGCGGAAGCACACCCTCCCGCTTGCCGCTGCTCTTGTCCTGCCTGGCGTTCGCGGCGGCGATGCTCTGCCTCCGCACGGCCGTGCCGCTTGAACACGTGGTGATCCACAAGGATGGAGTCGAGACGCACGTCTCCGGCAAGGTCCTAGTCACGGCCAAGGATGGCGGCATCTTGCTGCTTGCACCAGACGGAACGCTCTGGACCATTCCGCCCGAAGAACAGGCGCGCCGCTCGCGCGACGATGTGCCCTTCGCTCCGCTCACTTCTGAGGAACTTGCCGAGAAGCTCCTGGGAGGGCTGCCCCCCGGCTTCGCCATTCACCGCACACAACACTATGTGGTGTGCTACAACACCTCTCGCACGTATGCCCAGTGGTGCGGCGCCCTCTTCGAGCGGCTCTATCGTTCCTTCTTCAACTACTGGACCCGGCGGGGCTTCGCCCTCCGCGAGCCCGAGTTTCCCCTGGCTGCCGTCGTGTTTGCCGATCGAGACTCGTACGCACGCTATGCCGAGGCAGAGCTGGGAGGCGCCGCCGCCTCGATCATCGGCTACTACAGCCTGCGCACCAACCGCATGACCCTCTACGATTTGACAGGAATCGAGACGCTGCGGCGGCCGGGCGATCGCCGCGGCTCGGCGGCCGAGATCACGGCCATGCTGTCTCGCCCCGAGGCGGAGCGGGCCGTGGCCACGGTGATTCACGAGGCCACCCATCAGATTGCCTTCAACTGCGGCCTGCAAACTCGGTATGCCGACATACCGCTCTGGGTCTCGGAGGGCCTGGCTGCGTACTTCGAGACGCCCGATCTGCGCAGTTCCAAGGGCTGGCGGACGATGGGGGCCGTCAACGCCGTCCGCTTGCAGGGCTTCCGCGCCTACGCCGCGCGCCGCCCTCCAGAAAGCCTCGCCACCCTGCTCACCGACGATAATCGCTTCCGCGATCCAGAGCACGCCCAAGATGCCTATGCCGAGGCCTGGGCCCTGGTCTACTACTGCATGCGGCAGAAGCCCCAGCAATTCCACCAGTACTTGCGGCAACTTGCCGAGAAACCGCCGCTGGTGTGGGACGAACCCGCCACCCGTATTCATGAGTTCAAGACCGCCTTCAACATGGAACTGGAGGCACTGGACCGCGAGCTGCTGCGGTTCCTCGAGCGCATCAAGTAGCGGTCCCTCCCACGCGGCCGCCGCGGGCCCCCGGGCAACCAAAGCGTTGCGTGTACCAGCGTCCTCTGCCTGCCGCCAGCCCCCGGCATATGGTCGGCTGCCCGCGGCACTCCCCTGCCCTGCCGACGCTGGTTGCCTCACCGGGTTCTGCCTGTCCGCCCCCTCCCCTGCCCTGCCCTGCCCCGCCCCGCGCGGCAAACGAGGATGCCGCCCGCTTGCGTGGCGCGCCGCTTTCCGCTGCCCGCTGTCAGGCGGCAGCATGCTGCCCAGGACACCCCGCCGACGTGCTAAAAGCGCTCAGCACATGCGAGCTGGCCCTCCAAGCAGCTCCATGCTGCCCAGGACACTCTTCCCGCCGTGCATGTAGCCTGGCTGTTCGAGTATCCCACGCTCTGTGGCGGCGAACTCTCGCTGCTGGCTGCCGCACCACATCTGCGGGCACAAGGCGTGCAGATCACGGCCCTGGCGCCGCCCACGGGGCCGCTGGCACAACGCCTGGCACAGTTGGAACTGGAAAACTGTCCCTTTGCCGCCTGCGAGTTTCCCGACAAGTCGGCCGCACGCGCGATCCTGGAACGCCTGCTTCTCAACCTGCGGCCAGACCTGGTGCACGCCAACAGCCTGGCCGCAGGACGCCTGTGCGGACCCGTGCTGCGCCAGTTGGGCCTGCCCGGTCTGGCACATCTGCGAGACATTGTGCGCCTGGGCAGACAGGGCTTGCAAGACCTGGCATGTCATCACCGCCTGCTGGCGGTATCGGCCGCGGTACGCCACTGGCACGTGGCGCAGGGCCTGCCGCCCGAGCTGGTTCACGTGCTCTACAACGGAGTGGACGTGGCGCGCTTTGCACCGCGCCAACCGTTGGGAGTGCTACATCGAGAACTGGCCCTGCCTTCCCATGCCGTGCTGGCAGGTTCCGTGGGCCAGCTTGTATTGCGCAAGGGTCTCGATGTGCTGCTGGAGGCCATGCGATTGCTGGCGCCCGTCATGCCCGAATTGCACCTCGTGCATTGCGGCGAACGCTATTCCCAAAAGCCCGAGGCCGTGGCCTACGAGGAGCGCTTGCGCAAGGCGGCGGCCGCACCGCCGCTGGCCGGCCGGTGCCATTTCCTCGGCTATCGAGCAGACGTACCCGACCTGCTGCCGGAGTTCGCAATAGTGGTACATGCCGCACGGCAGGAACCGCTGGGCCGGGTGCTGCTGGAGGCCGCTGCCTGTGGCCGTGCCATTGTAGCCACGAATGTAGGGGGAACGGCCGAGATCTTTCCCTCCTCGCTGCGAGCGGCCCTGCTCCTGCCCCCCGATGACCCGCCAGCTCTCGCCGACGCGATGCAAGGCGTGTTGAACGATCCCCACCTGGCCACCACCCTGGGCCACAATGCCCGCGCCCGCGTCTGCCAGACATTCCCCATCGAGAGAGCGGCAGACGGCCTGCTGGGGCATTATCTCGAGCTGGCGCGGCCTATCTGACCACCACCGGCGCGAGCATCTCCGCAGCGGTGAGCTGTTCGGGCCGGATGCGCGAACCTCCGCATGGTGCCTGACAGACCACGTTTGTTGTGGCATCGTGAAGCGATCGGTTGAGGGAGCTGCGTGTTGGTCGGCGGCGGCTTCCCAGTGCGCATTGTGACGCCAGCCCCCATTGCAGGCACTTCCTGTGTGCTTGGCGGCGGCGGGTCTGTGCCGCCGACTGCGCCGTCTCTCTGGAGGGCCGCGGCGTGGAGAGGGGCCGGGCAGCTTGCACGACTAGCGATTGCCCGCCGCTGCCAGCCGTCGGAAAAACGCGGGCGAGGCCTCTTGCAGCACAAAGATCTCGCTCTTGCCCCCCTCGCGGGACCGTACGATGCAAATCACCTCGGCCGTCCCCGCCCTGCGTCCGAGTTCTTCCAGCAAGGCCGCTTCCTCAGGCGACAGCTCCGCAGTTTCTCCATCCTCGGTTAGCTGCTGGCCCGTGTGGGCAGCCACAGGGACGGCCGGCGGCTGCTTCTCCTCGCTGGTGGGCACTACCGCGTCGCGCGTGGGCGAGGCCGCCTGCGGCATCCGAGGCGGCAGCGCGGGAGGCGGGCCGGCGGTGCTCGCATCTCCCACGATCATCGCCAGCAGCCCCGCTTCCTCGAGCTGCGCGTGGATGGAGCGTAGCGCCGCATACAGCCCCTCGTCGTCAGCGGGATCGGCGGCGTTGCACACGCCAATCACCAGACCGTCGGCGGTGAACAGGCCACCGCCGCTGCGGCCTTGCACCGGCTGCCCCGCCACCTGCACGTTGGGCGGACCGACAAACTTGTCGATCGACGTGATCTCGCTGCTGATGGCCGTGGGTTCAGCTCCATGATCGCAGCCGATGTTCACCACGGCGTCTCCCACGCGCAACTGGTAATCAACCGGCGCCAGGCGGGCTGTGGCCACGCTGGCGGGCGTACGGAACGCGACCAGTGCCAGGTCGCGTTCCAGGTTGTAGCTCAGCAGCCGGCCCCGCAAATTGCTGGCGGCACCTGGTCCAAAGGTATCGATGCGGATGCCGCCGCGGCCCCCGCTGGAGCGAAACAGGTGGCCGCAAGTGAGCACGAGCGCCTCTCCTGCACGTGCATCGATGATGGTGCCGGTGCCCACGGAGCGGCCGTCTCCATCGTCGATGCGCAGGCGTACCGTTGCCGCCAGCAAGCGTTCAATGAGCCGGCGAGGAGGCCGCGCGCGGGTGGGCCGACGCGGGTTATCGGGGGGGGAAGACTCTCCGCTGGCAGCCGCGGCGGGCTGATCATCGTCCGGAGACTGGCTGCGGCTGAACGTGCCATCGGGAAGCGCCTGGGTACCACCCCCCGCCGAGGCGCGGAAGGGCCTGGTGCCGCCCCCCCTGCCCTGCCCTGCCCCTTGCCGGCCCAGGCCGGCACGCTGGAACATGGTCAGCAGCTCTTTCTCGGTACAGATGCCCTCCAGCCGCCCCGCCTCCCGCCCATCGACCAGCAGGACAAAGCAGGGTATGGCCTGCACGCGGTAGCGTGCGACCAGGTCGGGGTGGGCGTCAATGTCCACCTGCTTTACAGGCCAACCCGCGGCAGCCAGCCTTGCCACTACGGGACCCATCTGGCGGCAGGGCCCGCACCAGTCGGCACGGAAATCGACCAACACGGTCTCGCCGGCACCGCACACAGCCAGCGCCAACAACGCCGAGGGGGCAAACATGGTTCCCTCCCTGGAACAACGAGTGCGAACGCAGTCCCTGTGAAACTCCCTGGCGGCGGGTGCACATGTTACCGCGAGCATGCGGGGAAGACGCTGGCGGTGCTGGGTCCAGCCGTCAGGGGGCACATCCCGTCAGCCTTGCCGCCTGTGCAGCAGGCCCGACATGGAGGCGGGCCAGATCATGCCTAGTTTTGGCCGCCGGTTCAATGCCAGTTCTTCTACCGGCCGCAGGATTTCTTTCCGCCCCCTGCCGGCGGCAGGCGTGCCGGCAAGGCGTGCGCCTGTAGGGTGCGTGGGGGAAGCGTGCTGGGCTCGTCGGCCAGGGAGCATGCGTGCCAGCAAGGTAGGCGCTGGTGCCCATCGCCAGGGCGCTACGTGCCGCAGGGGAGGCACCTGTGTGGCAGAGGGGGGGACCGAATGCGGGGTGACCAGGCCGCCGTCGGGGCGCTGGAGGGACGGACTGGCGATCTGGTCGCGGGCGGGCTGCCGTGCCAGCGCGGCAGTTCCAAAAAGCTGTGCGGCGTTGCGCGGTGTGATAGAATGGAGTGTTACCCAAGGCGATGTGTGTGCGCCATGAGTGTGTCGGGATGACACGTGAGCGCCGCCGTGTTGCCGGGGGACTCCGCTCCTGGATTGCGGCATGTCTGAAGTCGTAAGCGGCAGCCAATTTGTAGACCTCGTCGAACGCAGCGGCCTGATCGATAAGAGCGAACTGGCGCGCACCCTGGCCGAGCTGGAGCAACAGCTTGGCCCGGAGGGTGTGAGCGACAGCGGGGTGATCTGCAAACACTTGACGGATTTGGGCCTGCTCACGCCATGGCAGTCGGAGCAGCTCTTGGCTGGGCGGCACAAGGGGTTCTTCGTCGGCAAGTACAAGCTGCTGGACCATCTGGGAACCGGCGGGATGAGTTCGGTGTACCTGGCCCAGCACGTGCTCATGCGGCGGCGCGTGGCCATCAAGGTGTTGCCGCAGTCGCGCGTGCGTGACTCCTCCTACCTGGCCCGCTTTCACCGTGAAGCCCGCGCGGCGGCGGCGCTCGACCACCCCAACATTGTGCGAGCCTTCGACGTGGATAACGAAGGTGACACGCACTACCTGGTCATGGAGTATGTCGAGGGGCGCGACTTGCAGGTGCTGGTAGAGCAAGACGGTCCCCTCCCCTACCTCACGGCGGCCGACTATATCCGCCAGGCGGCCGAGGGGCTCGCTCATGCCCATCAAGCCGGGCTGATTCATCGCGACATCAAGCCGGCCAACCTGCTGGTAGACACCAAGGGCGTGGTCAAGATCCTCGACATGGGCCTGGCCCGATTCTCCGACGAACTTGAGGCCTCGCTCACCAACGAGCACGACGAGAAAGTGCTGGGAACCGTCGATTACCTGGCACCCGAACAGGCGATCGACAGCCACCTGGTTGACGCACGGGCAGACATTTACAGCCTGGGCTGCACGCTCTACTACGCGCTCACCGGCCGGCCCCCCTTCCCCGAGGGTACCTTGGCCCAGCGCGTGGTGGCCCACCAGAAGCAAGAACCGCAGAGTGTGCTGGCACTACGGCCCGATTGCCCCGCCGACCTGCTGCTGATCCTGCGGAAGATGATGGCCAAATCTCGCGAGGCGCGGTACCAGTCCGCGGCGGAAGTGGCCGCGGTGCTGGCCGGTTGGTGCCAGAGCTACCAGCAGCGTCTGGCCCGGGGCAACACGCCGCGGCTGCGCGAAGAAGAGTTGACCCTGGCACCACTGGACGAGGAGGAGCCGCCTGCCCGCCCCGCGCGGCGGCCTGAGGGGGAGCCCCCAGCCGCTACGTCCCCCAGAACCGCCACGGAGCGTGGCAGCGCCGCTGCCGAATCGCCCGCAGGCCGTACTCCCCCTACAGCAGCAGCGCCACAACAGGCGCAGCGGGCACGCCCCTCCCAGCCGCCGAAGACGCCCCAGCCGGCGCCGACAGCCTCCCGAACGCCTGCCCCCCTGCAGCGCAAGCTCCCCCCTGCCCCGCCAGCCGGCAGCGAGGCGCTGCCGAGCCCCGACGAGAAACGCCCAGGTGCCGCAAGCCGCGACACGCCCCGCATCACCAGCAAACGTGAAACGTTGCAACAAACGGCTGGCCCTGCCGGCATCGCCGATCTGTCTCCCCTGCTGGACGACCTGGAACACCCGCCAGCCTCGCTTCCGGCAGCCTCGCCCTTAGGCGGGCCGCTCGCTGGACCTCAACGGCCACGCAGCAAGTCTCTGTGGGATTCTACGTGGTTCGTGATCTTCGTGGGCCTGGGACTGGCGGCATTGGTACTGGGAGTGCTGGCCATTGTGGCGGCCGTATGGTGAGTTCAAGGCGATCCGCCGCCCTCTCCCAGCCGCCATACGCCAGGGCGCATTCGATCTCCTGCTGGCCGCCCCTGCACCATCGTTGCGTTGCCGCTGCCGGGCCTGGTGCGAGTCGTACGCCGCATGGCCTGGAGCGGCTGCTAAGCGGTTCGCTCAGGCCGGCGCATCCCCCCTGCCCTGTCGAGCGTGCTCGGGCAGTTAGGGCCTGCGGTTGACTGCCATGCGGATTACCAGCACGGCCAATCCGCGCGTGAAACAGGCGCAGCGGCTGCGAGACCACCGAGAACGCACAGCGCAGGGGCGTTTTCTCATCGACGGCCGTCGGGAGCTGCTGGCCGCCCTGGCAGCCGGCGTGAAGATACGCCAGGCGTTCGTGTGCCCTGAGCTGCCCTCCGCAGCATCCCTGACCGAGACGATCCAGGCACTGCGGCAATACGGCGCCGAGCTGCTGGAGGTCTCCCCAGCCGTGATGCAGCGGCTTGCCTACGGCCAGCGCATCGAAGGGGTGGTGGCCGTGGCCGAGGCACGGCCCTCGCAGCTCGAGCAGCTCCGGCTGCCCCAACCGGCCCTCGTGGCGGTGCTCGAAGGGGTGGAGAAGCCTGGCAATCTAGGAGCCATTCTCCGCAGTGCCGACGCCGCAGGCGTTGCCGCCGTGCTGCTGGCGGACACTCCCACGGACATCTATAACCCCAACTGCATCCGGGCCAGCCAGGGAGCCTTGTTTCATGTACCCGTGTGTGCCGCCGGTGGCGAACAGATCTGGTCCTGGCTGACCCGCCGGCAGTTTCGGCTGTTCGCCGCACGCGTCGATGCTGCTGTGGAGTACACACGGGCAGACCTCCGCGGCAATGTGGCCCTGGTTCTAGGCAGCGAGGCACACGGGCTGTCTGAACGTTGGCGTGCTGCCGAGGTAACCGGTATTCGACTGCCGATGCTTGGCCATGCAGACAGCCTGAATGTCGCGGCCGCCGCGGCCGTGCTGTTTTATGAGGCCCTGCGGCAGCGAAGCACCGCTGCCAACCTTTCTGGAAACCTCGGCCGTTAACTGCTATCTTGTAGCCATGAGCGAACCCCCAACTTGGAACGAACTGCTCGGCCAGGAGGTGGTACTCGACCTCGCCAGCCAGTTCGTGTGCCTGGGGCGCCTCGCGCAACAGCAGGGCGATTACTTGCTGCTGGCCGAGGCCGATGTCCACGACCTGCGCGACACGCCTACTACCAGCCGTGAGCAATACGTGGTGGCGGCTCGCCTGCACGGCATCAATGCCACCCGCCGGTATGTATGGGTGGCCCTGCGCGAGGTGGTGGCCATCTCTCGGCTCGTCGACGTAATGGCTGAGTAGCGGGCAGCAGCGGCAGGCACCGCTTGCTGCTCTGGCGGCCCGCAGCTCATCCAGGCGGCACGCCGTTACCGAGAAAGCCGTCCCACCCCCCTTATGAAAAGCAGGAGCTGTGCAGGGCGGGGCCGTGTTCTGCGGCAGCATGGTTCTCGCAGGGACGTCCCTCTGAGCCTCCCCTTGAAAAGCGGGGACCCAGCCAGACCTTCCCATGCCGGAGCCTTGGAACGAGAAAACTGTCAAAACACCGATAGGTTTCCATGTTTTCCGTAGCTCCGCGTTCCCAGAAACAACCGTGTGTTGCCAACGCCCTTGCTGGGTACAATCGTACTCGTCATGCTCCTGGAGCGCCATGCCATGGCTCCGGACGATCCCGGCCCGCGCCCGACTGCGTTCGCAAGTTCCCCCTCTACCGCTGCTCAGACAGAGCTGCTAGCAGGCCGTTACGAACTGGCCGAGCAAATCGGTGCAGGCGGCATGGGCGTGGTCCGCCGCGCACGCGATACGGTCTTCAATCGCGACGTGGCCATCAAGCTGCTCAAGGCCGAAGTGTCGGCCGATTCGTTGGCCGCCACGCGCTTCCGCGTCGAGTCCGCGATCACCGGCCAGTTGCAGCACCCGGGCATTCCGCCCGCCTACGACCTGGGCACGCTCCCCAACGGCCAGCCCTTTTTGGCCATGAAGCTCGTCAAGGGCGCCACGCTGCGCGACTTGCTCAAGCACCGGCAATCGCCGGCAGATGGGCTGGGCCGTTTCATCGCCATCTTTGAGCAGGTGTGCCACGCCGTGGGCTATGCGCACGCGCGGGGCATCGTGCACCGCGATCTGAAGCCTTCCAACGTGATGGTGGGCACACACGGCGAGGTGCAGGTAATGGACTGGGGGCTGGCCAAAGTGCTGCCAGACCAGGCCAACCCCCAGCTCGCCCTTAGCGACGACACCGATCCCTATGCCACCGTCACCATGCACGCTCAGGTCGGCCCGTCCGAGGCAAGCGGTTCCGAGCCGCGCAGTGGCTCCGTTGCCGCTGGTGCAGGCGAGTCGCGGCAACTTCCAGGCAAGGCAAGCGCTTCGGAGACGCGCACGGGCTCCGTGCTGGGGACGCCCGCATACATGGGGCCAGAGCAGGCCGCCGGGGAGGTCCGCAAATTGAATCCACGCTCAGACGTGTTCGGGCTGGGGGCCATGCTGTGCGAGATCCTTACGGGAGACCCACCCTACCGAGGCCAAGGCTCCAATCAGGTCTGGGTGCAGGCGGCACGAGGGGAGACGGCCGACGCCTTTACCAGGCTCGATAGCTGCGGCGCGGAACCGGAACTGGTGGCCCTGTGCAAGCGCTGCCTGGCCTTCGACCAGCAACAGCGGCCTGCGGACGGCACGGCAGTGGCCCGCCAGGTGGCGGAAATCCGGGAGATGGCGGAGGCACGTGCGCGTCAGGCGGAGCTGGAGCAGCAGCAGGCCCTGGTGCGCGAGGCAGAGGGCCGCAAGCGGCGGCGGGTGGTGCTGGGAGCTGGGGCGGCCATCGTCCTGGTACTGCTTGCCGGCCTGGCCGCGAGCCTGTGGCAGATGCAGCGCGCCCTCGACGCCGAGAGACAGGCCCGTACCAATGCTCGGGCAGCCCGCCAGGCCGAGGCGCTGGCCAATAAACATGCCGCCGACGCACTGCGCGAGCGCGACGCCAGGGCCGCGGCGCTCAAGGCCGAACAACAGGCCCGCCAGCTCGCCGAGCGGCGCCAGGTGGAGGCGGAGACGAACCTCCGCTATGCCCGCACGGCCAACGAAATCCTCGGCTCGGTGTTCACCGGCCTGGACCCGGAGGCCCAGTACGAGACTGTCGGCGACCTGCGCCATGCCCTGGCGGATACCATGAAGGGCGCAGTGGAGCAACTGCAAGGCTCGTCGATTGGCGACCCGCTGGTAGTCGCGGCCATGCAGAACACGCTGGGACAGTCGCTGCTCGCGCTGGGAGACCACCCGTCGGCCATCACGCTCTTCGAGCGTGCGCTGGCCACGCGCACGGCGAAGCTCGGCTCTGAGCATCCTGACACGCTCGGGAGCATGAACAATCTGGCTGCCGCCTACCAGGCTGCCAGCCGGCTGGAGGAGGCCCTGGCGCTGCTGGAAGAGGCCTTAAGGCTGGGCAGGTCCAAACTTGGCTCCGAAAACCCCGCCACGCTCGCAAGCATGAACAACTTGGCTCGGGCCTACCAGGCTGCTGGGCGGCTGGATGAGGCCCTCCCGCTCTTCGAGCAAGCGCTTGCGCTTAGCAGGACCAGGCTCGGCCCCGAACATCCCCGCGTGCTGCAAAGCATGAACAACCTGGCACTGGCCTACAAGACTGCCGGCCGGCTGAAGGAGGCACTGCCGTTGTACGAGGCCGCGATGGCCCTCTCTCAGGCTCAACTCGGCCCTCAACACCCAGATACGTTGGCCACCATGAACAACCTGGCTGGCGCCTACCAGGCCGCCGGCCGGCTGGACGAAGCCGTGCCCCTGTACGAACAGACGCTCATGCTGCGAAAGGCCGCGCTCGGCCCGCTACACCCCGATACGCTCACCACCATGAGCAACCTGGCCAGTGCCTACTACGCCGTCGGCCTGTTGGCCGAGGCCGTGCCGCTGCATGAAGAGGCGCTGGCGCTGTTCAAGTCCAGGCTCGGTCCCGAACACCCCGCCACGCTCACGACCATGAACAACCTCGCTTTGGCGTATCAAGCCGCCGGCCGGCTGGAGGAGGCCCTGCCACTGTTGGAAGAGACGCTGGCGCTGCAAAGGGCCAAGCTTGGTCCCGAACACCCCGACACACTCAACAGCATGAACAACCTGGCCAGTGCCTACTACGCCGCCGGCCGATTGGATCAGGCCCTGCCGCTCTTCGAAGAGGCCGCCACAGGTGTCGAGAAGCGCCGTTTCCAGCACGAGTATGCCGGCCCCCTGATCGCCAACGCCATCGGTGCCTACGAAGGGGCCGCCCAACTCGACAGGGCCGAGGTCTGGCGGCGCAAGTGGCTGGCGCACGTGAAAGACACGGCCGGTCCACAGTCCCTCCCCTATGCCGGCGAGCTGGCCGCACTCGGCTTGAACCTGCTGCGACAAGAAAAGTGGCGCGAGGCAGAAGCAGTCCTACGCGAATGCCTGGCCATCCGTCAAAAGCAGCAAGCAGAGGCCTGGACCACGTTCGAGACACAGTTCCTGTTGGGCGAGTCCCTGCTGGGCCAAGAAAAATACGCCGAGGCCGAGCCGCTCCTCCGCTCGGGCTACGAGGGCCTGAAGGCCCGCCAGAATGAGATCCCGCAGCCCGTCAGAGCGCAGCGGCTGATTGAAGCCGTCGATCGGCTGATCGCTCGGTACCTGGCCCTGAACCGCGCCGAAGACGTCCAAAGCTGGCAGGCCGAAAAAGACCGCCTCTCCCCGACGCCCCCGCCGAAGTAGCACGCTATGCACCTCGTTGAGAGCCTCACACCTCGTAGCCAGTAGCTCGGGAGGGGGGGCGCCAGTCAGCGGAGGGGGCCAGGAGCCTCGCGCGCAGTGCGTTCAGGCTCACTCTTCCGTCGCGCCTCCCAGCGTGGTGGTAATCTTGTAGGCGGTCTGGAGGTGGGCATGGGCCTCGCTGGCCTGGGACGTCTTGGGAAAGCGGCGGCACACCTGCTGGAAGCTGCGGATGGCCTGTTCTTTTCGCCCTGCCTGCTCTTGTGTATACGCCACTTGCAGCATGGCCCAGGGAGCAGAGGGTTCGTGAGCCACGGCAATCTCGTGGTACAGCGCCAGCGCCCGATCCCACTCGGCAAGCGCGCGGTGGCACCCCGCCATCTGGACATAATTATCTGGGAAGTTCTCACACAGCCGAAATGCCTGAATCGCCTCCTGATAGCGGCCCGCATCGCGGTAGGTTACCGCCAACTGCCACTGCCACTGGTCCACGTGCTCGGGGTCGCTTTGCAGCAGGCCGATGTAGATGGCGATCGCCTCATCCCATTTCTGGGCTTCGCGCCAGGACATGGCAGCTTCTCCGAGCCAACGTGGGGCATGGTCAGTGTCGCGGCCAGCCAACGACTGGTAGGTCTGCACGGCCAGGTCGTATTTGCGCTCCTCCCGATAGGAGCCGGCAACCTTGGCCTCGCCGACAAGCTGGTCCTGGAAACGCCGGTAGGCGGCACGTGCTTCGTCGTACTGGCCCTGGCCCTTGTGCCATGCGGCGATGCGATCCAGCAATGCGTCATCGACGCCAAAGAGCTGTTCCATGCGGGTGTAGACCTCGCGCACCTTGTCGGGCCGGCGTGCGTGGGCGTAAACGTCCGCCACGTGGTACCAGCATTGGACGGCGCGGGCACGTTGCTGGGTATCGTTGAGTTCTTGCGGCGTGTGGCTCTGGATCCAGACGGCAATCTCGTCGGCCAGGCGTGCGGCGCGGGGGCGGTCGGCGTCTGTGGATGCGAGCGTCGCTAGCGGCCCAGCGGCGAACTGTGCCACGGCGGCGGGCAGCTCCGCTGGCTGATAGGTGGTGGCCAGCGCCTCGATGGCCTCGGACAGGGCTGCCTGAGAGAAGTAATAGGCAGCGAGCTGCTGCGAGGCGTCTATGCACGCCTGGCGAGCCAGCGGGTCGGTCCGATCGGTCTCGAAGACCAGCTCGCGCCACAGCTTGACGCAGGTTTGCTGGTCGCCCTGGACGCGCGCCATCTCGATCAGGTCGACACGGCTGAGGACAGCAACGAGGTGCCGCGGGTGGTGCATGAGGACTGCGGCATAGGCTTTGCGGGCTTGCTGGGTTTCGCCCATGTCCTTGTAGGTGCGGGCGATGAAGTAACGGCTGGCGATGGCTTCAGGCGAGTTGGGCCAGTAGTCGATCACCGACTGATAGCCGTCCTTGATGGCTGTGTTCAACTTGCGCAGTTGGACCTGGCAGAGGCTCCACTTGAGCTGGGCATAGGGGGCCCCTTCGCTGCGTTCATAGAGGGTGAGGAACTTTTCGTACTCGGCCAGGGCGACTTTCCAGTTTTGCTCCCGATAGTACTTCTCGGCGATGTTAAGCTGGTAGCGTTCGGCTTCCCGCAGTTTGGCCCAGCGCTCCAGGGACATTTCGTCCAGAGGGCCGGCCAGCGCGGCACGCGCCAGCAGCAGCACGCTCACTGTCCAGAGAGCAGCGTTGGCAAGCCCTTGATACAGACTCCTCTGTGCGGCGGAAGAGACTAGCGATCGGCAGCACTGGGTTTCAGCCGCGCGTCGAGCCATTTGTTGTACTCCACGTGTGCGTAGAAAATGATGTTCGTGCCAAGCTGGTAGCAATACTCGTAGATCTCGGGAGGGACGCCGGCATGGTCGTCCGCCCAGGCATCGGCAATGTCTCCGGGGTGGTAGTAGACCAGCCAGCGCCCGTCGAGCTTCCAGCCCCAGGCGACCTTGCCACCGTGCGGTGCCACGATCGGCAAAAAGGGAAGCGTATAGGGCACGCGATGGATGATGTCATCCAACGGCACCTTCACGGGTTGAATCTGGGGTAGCACCTGTCACATCAGCGCGAAAAACTGGTTGTGAAAGTGGC
>JAIMBC010000116.1 GCA_023511675.1 Pirellulales bacterium | reverse complement strand
GGGCAGACGCGGCTGTGTTGGCTGGAAATCGACGGACGGCTTGCGGCGGCAGAGTTGCACCTGGCCGGCCCCCGCACCGTGTATGCCTATCAATCCGGCGTGAATCCGCACCTGCTCGAACACGAGCCCGGCAGGATCATCACGCTGGCGACGCTACGCGGCGCCCTCGCTGATGGCTTTGCCGAGTTCGACTTTCTGCGCGGCGATGAGCCTTACAAGGCGCACTGGCGCGCGGAGCCTCGCCCGCAAGTCGTGTGGCGGGCCGTGGCGCCTCGCATGCTGCCGCGGGCACGGTTTGCGGCCTGGCAGGCCGCCCGCAAACTGCGCCGCAGTCTAAAGAAGCTGACGGAGAACCTCCGTTCCCGTACCGCAGTGAGCACGTCTCAGGCGGCCGCCAGGGAGCTGCCAGCACCGAGTGCTCCCGTGTCGCCAGACGGACCGGTTGCTTCTGATGACACGGAAGCTCTGGCCGCGCTCTCCGACTCCAACGCAGGGGCAAGAGCAGACCAGCACGGCCATGCGTCGGGAAGGGCGCAACCGCAGGAGGTTGCGAGATGAATCCCGCTTTGCCCTGGTGGAAGTATCTGGCCTTGGCCGGCTATTACGCCGCGACGCTGCCGCTGCGCGTCTGGCAGGAGAGGATGCGCGCCGCGGCCGGCCGTTCGCCCGTGATGGTCGTCTACTACCATCGCGTGGCCGACGACCGCGCCAATCCCTGGACATGCTCCAACCGGCGATTCGAGCAGCAGGTTCGCTGGATGCAGGCCCATTTCGATCTGGTCAGCCTCGAAGAGGCCCAACACCGTATTCGCAGCGGCCATAACCGGCGGCCATGCGTCAGCATTACCTTCGATGACGGCTATGCCGAGAATCTCGACCGCGCACTTCCTCTGCTGATCTGGGAGCGCATTCCCTGCACCTACTTTGTGTGCAACCGGCAGGTGATGTCCGGCCTGCCCTTCCCACACGACAGGGAGCTGGGACAGTTCCTTGCGCCCAACAGTATCAATCAGCTTCGCGCCCTGGCACTGGCGGGTGTGGAGATTGGCGCCCATACGCGGACGCACGCGGACCTCGGCGGGCCTATCGGCGAGGAGCAACTCTACGACGAAATGGTGGCGGCGCGAGACGAACTGGCGGCCGCCATCGGGCAGGCGATCCGTTATTTCGCCTTTCCCTACGGGCAGAAAGAGAACATGAGTGCGGCGGCCTTTCGCGTGGCCCGCGAGGCGGGGTACGCCGGTGTCTGCTCCGCCTATGGCGGCTACAACCTGCCCGGCGATGACCCGTTTCATTTGCAGCGGATTCCCGCCGGCGACCAGACCCTGAGGCTGAAGAACTGGTTGCGCGTCGATCCTCGCAAGCTGCGTCTGCCCCGCTACCAGGTCGAGGAGACGGCACCGGCCGAGGCCGAGCACAGCCTGGAGGTAACCTGCTTGTGAGCCGTTCCGGCTTGTTGCCCGCAGAACAGGGCGAATCTCCCGCGCACGCCGCCGGCCCAAGTACGGCCACGATGCCGGCGCTCGACCTTGCCGGCATGCGCGGGCGAGAAACGCTCCCTACTGAGCGCAGCCCCGAGGGCGCGGCGGACGTTCCGCAGGAAGCTGGAGACGCCCGCCCGACTACAGAGGGCACCGCCTTGAGGGGCGACTCGCTGGGCGCCAGCGTGCTGATGTTCATGGCTCTAACAGCGGTGCAGCGGCTGATTGGGCTGGTGCGCGTGATCCTGTTCTGCCGCTGGCTGACGGCCGCACAGCTTGGGGTATGGGATCTTGCCTTTGGCTTCCTGATGTTGTCCGCGCCTGCGGCGGTGCTGGGATTGCCCGGGGCCTTCGGCAGATATACGGAGCACTTCCGCCGCCGGGGCCAGCTCAAGCGATTTGTGCGCCACACGGCCTGGGCCACGGCGGGGTTGACGCTGGCGGCCGCAACCGGGCTTATCTTGCTGCGTCCCGCCATTGCGGAACTGGCCTTCGGCACGGCGAATCATCAAGATCTCCTGTGGCTGCTGGCGCCGGCCATGGCCGTGGTCGTGGCCACGAATTACGTGACCTCGCTGCTGAACTCGCTGCGGCTGGTACGCGTGGTCTCGCTGGTACACTTTGTGCAAAGCGTGTCATTTGCTCTGCTGGCCAGCGGGGGGCTGGTGTGGGTTTCGACCACGCCCGAGTGCGTGGTGGTTTGCTTCGCGGCGTCGATTCTGGTGGGCGTGGCAGGCGCGGTGGTCTGGCTGCGGAAAGAGCTGCGGCGACTTGTGGAAACACCGGCCGCGGAGCCCGCGCCCCTGTGGAGCAAGTTAGCCCCCTTTGCTCTGTGGATCTGGCTGACGAACTGGCTGGTGAATCTGTTCGATCTGGCCGATCGCTACTTGATCGTCCACGTGGGGCCGTGGAGCCCGCAGGAGGCGCTCGCAGCGGTGGGACAGTACCACAGCGCGCGGGCCGTGCCGCTGCTGTTTGTGGGGCTGGCCGAACTCGTGGTGGGTCTGATCACGCCTCATCTTGCCTATGATTGGGAGCGGGGCCGCCGCGACCTGGTCTCGGTACGGTTGAATCTGATCCTGAAGCTGCTGGGGCTAGGGTTGGTCCTGGCATCGACGGTGGTCTTGCTGCTGGGAGATCTGTTGTTCGATGTGGCGTTGGGCGGCAAGTACAACGCCGGGCGGGCCATGCTGCCCTATGCGCTCACGTTTTGCGCCTGGTTCGGCCTGGCCAATGTGTCGCTGAACTACCTGTGGTGTGCCGAGAAGGCACGTCTGGGCAGTGTTGCCATGTTTGCGGGGCTGGCGGGCAGCATCGTGCTGGGCGGTGCCCTGGTGCCCTGGCTCGGCCTGGCAGGCGTGATCATTGCTCGGCTGGTCGCTAATGGCACGGCGCTGGCGACGGCCGTGTGGCTTGCCTGCCGCCAGGGGTTTGCATGCCAGAAATCGACTGCCGTGGTGCTGGCGCTGCCGCTGTTGGTCTCTCTCGGCCCTTGGACAACCCTCGCCGCCGTAGGCGGCCTGCTACTGACCCTCCCACTGGAACACGGTTTGTTTAGCCGGGAGGAGAAACAGCGTCTTGCTACTGTCTGGTCGACCGTGATCCGCAAGGTCTTGCCATGTTCCGACCACGAATCCAACTGATCCCCCGCAGCCAGCGCGGCCCGCTGCGCACCATGTTCGTCATCACCTGCATGCCGGTCGGCGGTGCCGAAACGCTGCTGGTCAACCTGGTGCGGCGTTTCGATCGCCGCCGGATTCAGCCCGAGCTGTGCTGCCTGAAGCACTTCGGCCCTCTAGGGGAGGTGCTGGCGGCCGAGGTGCCCGCCTTCACGGGACTGCTGGCACACAAGTACGACCTGGCCGTACTGCGCCGGCTCACTCGCCTGCTTGCGGCACGCGCCATCGATGCCGTGGTCACCGTGGGCACCGGCGGAGACAAAATGTTCTGGGGCCGGCTAGCGGCCTGGCGGGCAGGAGTGCCGGTGATTCTCTCTGCCCTGCACTCCACAGGGCTGCCGGACCATGTCGAGCTACCCAATCGGCTGCTGGCGCCGCTCACAGATGCCTTCATTGCCGTGGCCCAGGCACACGGGCGATACCTGGCCACGCATGAGGGGTGCCCCGCACACAAGGTGCGCGTGATCGCCAATGGCGTGGACACATCGCGGTATCGTCCCCTTTCACCCGATGCGTCGTTGCGTGCCTCGCTGGGTCTTCCTGCGGCGGCGCCCGTAGTAGGCATTGTGGCGGCGCTGCGGCCCGAAAAAAACCACGAGTGCTTCTTGCGCGTGGCCCAACGCGTGCAGCGCCAGCTCCCCGAATGCCGCTTTCTCGTGATCGGCGACGGCCAGCGCCGCGCCCCGCTCGAGAGCTATGCACGCGAGCTGGGCCTGGCCGAGGCGGTGCACTTTCTCGGCACGCGGCAGGATGTGCCCGAGCTGCTGGCACTTTTCGACGTCTTCTTGCTCACCTCGCACATGGAGGCCAACCCCGTATCGATTCTTGAGGCGTTGGCCTGCGGCAAGCCCGTGGTGGCGCCGCGCGTGGGCTCGATTGCTGAGTCCGTGCAACACGGCAAGAGCGGCTATCTGGCCCCCCCAGCAGACGAGGCCGTCCTCACCGAGTATGTGCTCGAGCTGCTGGCCGATCCAGCCAGGGCAAACCAGATGGGACGCATCGGCCGTGAACATGTGGTAAAGCATGCCTCGCTGGAGAGCATGGTGGAGGGCTACACCGGCCTGATCGAAGAGGTGTACGATCGCAAGGCGCCCCGCGGCACATCGCAGGCTGCCGCGCCGCCCGAAATGCCTTGCTCCACGGCAGCCGCGGCAACACACGCAGATGCCGTGCAGCCTCCGCAGGGCAGCGACTCGCACCCTGCCCAATAGCGCGGGCTCGGTGCCGGGTTCCGCAACCTGGCGCCGCCGAAAGTGCATCGAGCGATGCCAGCGGCATGGCCGCGTTCAGAACCTCGCAGGGATTCCGCGGCAGCACGCCGCCGTCGATTCGCCACCCCTTGCTTCTGGGCCAGCGGGCCGACACGGCACAGCACCCGCGACGGTTCGCTCTACAGCCCCATCTGACATTGACCGGCTTTGCATCTTCGCCTGTGGGCGGCGACCTCCGCGCCACTGTTCGCTGTACATCTACAGCCCCATCTGACATTGACCCCTTTCCAGGTTTCACTAGAATGCCCCGTCGCCGCGCGATCGCCGCATCGAGATGGTGGGCGCGGAATCCGCCTTATGAACCAGACTGCACGTACCCCTCAACCTGGCGCAGCGGGCCAACCCGGTATGCACGAGGCGGCCCGGCGTGACAAGCTGCGCAAGCTGGTCGAGCTGGGGTACGATCCGTGGGGTGGCCGATTCGATAACCACCAGCCAATTGGGCAGATCCGCCAGCGCGAGGGGGAGATTCAGCGAGTGCCCGCTGGAGACGTGTCGGGGCAGGAGATCGAGCAGGGGCCGCGCGTTCGCGCGGCAGGCCGCATTTTCTTGCAGCGCAAGGCCGGCAAGCTGGTGTTTCTGGATTTGCGAGACTGGACGGGCCGCATCCAGGTGCTGATTGGCCGCCGGCAGGTAGGAGAAGAATACTGGGCGCTGGCGGAGTGCTTCGACCTGGGTGACATCGTGGGCGTGGAGGGGGAACTCAAGCACACCAATACGGGGGAGCTGACCATTTTCGCCGAGCGGCTGGTGTTCTTGACCAAGTCGCTGTGGCCGCATCCCGACAAGCACCATGGTCTGACGGATCCCGAGCTGCGGCAACGGCTGCGGTATCTTGACCTGCTTTATACCGAGGGGGTCTGGGAGCGGTTCCGTCGCCGCACCCAGATAGTGCACTCCATCCGCCAGACGATGGCCCGCAACGGGTTTGTGGAGGTGGAGGGGCCTACCTTGCACGCCATTGCGGGCGGTGCGGCGGCACGCCCATTCGTCACGCACCTGAATGCCCTCGATATCGATCTCTACTTGCGCATCGCTTTGGAGCTGCACCTGAAGCGGCTGCTGGTGGGGGGGATTGAGCGGGTGTACGAGCTGGGGCGGGTCTACCGCAACGAAGGGATCAGCCCTCGGCACAATCCCGAGTTCACCATGCTCGAGGCCTATCAGGCGTACGGCGACTATCACACCATGATGGATCTGACCGAAGAGCTGGTGTGTGCGGCGCTGGAGGCCACGGGGCAGGGGCGGCAGGTAACTTGGGGGGGGGCAGTGCTGGACTTCACGCCGCCGTTCGCCCGGCGCAGCTATGACGAGTTGTTTGCCGAGCATACGGGCGTGCGGCCGGATGACGAGCACGGAGTGCGTGCATGCGCTGAGCGGCTGGGGCTGGAGACGGCCGGCAAGCATACGGACGTGATCAAGAGCGAGGTGTTCGAGGAGCTAGTCGAGCCGCGGTTGGCGGGGCCGGTGTTTGTGCTGGATTATCCGGCCAGCATCTGCCCGCTCACCAAGCGCAAGCGAGGGCGGCCGGAGGTGGCCGAGCGGTTCGAGCTGTTTGTGCAGGGGATGGAGATCGCCAACGCCTATACCGAGTTGAACGACCCAGACTTGCAGGAGGAGCTGTTTCGGACGCAGCTTGCGGGGCTGAAGGAAGAGGATTCCATGGCGCGGATGGACCACGACTTTGTGCGTGCTCTGCGGTACGGGATGCCGCCCGCCGGAGGGCTGGGCATCGGCATCGACCGATTGGTCATGTTGCTGACGGGAGCGCAATCGATTCGGGAGGTGATCTTGTTTCCGCTGCTGCGGCCAGAGTAGCCCGCGCGGCAGCGGCCTGGGAATGCCAGAGCGGTTGGGTTTGGGCCGGCGAGAGCGGCCCCGCCCGTGCGCGCCAAGGAGTGCGGTCCAGCGAGCTGCGGGCAATGCCGTAGTGAGCCGCCGGGCAAGCCCAGGTAGGCGGTTGTGGAAGGAGCCACACGGTGTACAAGTATTTGCTCTGCTGGCGGTACCTGCGGTCGCGGTACATTGCGCTGGCGTCGATCGTCAGCGTGACGCTGGGCGTGGCGACCATGATCGTGGTCAACGCGGTGATGGCCGGTTTCGCCCGAGAAATGCAGCAGCGGCTGCACAACATCCTCTCCGACGTGGTGCTGGAATCGCACAGTCTGGAGGGGTTCCGCGACCCCGAGTGGCACATGGAGCTGATGCAGCGCGCGGCGGGTGACGACATCGAGCGGATGGTAGCCGCCGTGCACGTGCCGGCCATGCTCAGCTTCCAGTACGGGGGGCGGGGGGAGTGGATCACCCGGCCGGTAACGCTGATCGGCATCGACGACGAAGCGCCCGAGCAGGCCGCGGAATTCCGGCAGTACCTGCAACATCCCCAGAACCGCAAGCAGTTCTCTTTCCGCCTGCGTGACGGAGGATACGACGTATATGATCACCAGGCGCAAGACCGCGGCACGCCGCGTCCCGAGATGCGTCACGCCGGCTGGACACACCGCCGCCGCATGGCCGAATTGCGGCGAGCGGCGGCGCAGTTCGGCCGCCAATCGCCTGACGCCTCTTCCCAGCAGGGCGCGCACGACCACCGTGCCGCGGAAGACGAGCAGAGCAGCACGCCCTCCGTTCCCGATGATGCCGAGCTGCGCGGCGGCGATACGGCTCGGCCCGCCCAGCGCCCGTCCAGGGCAGCACGTTCTGCCGATCCCTTCGCACGCGGGGGGACGGAGCGGCGTTTCGACCCGCGCACCGAGCAGCACACGGGTCTGGTGATGGGCATCGGGTTGGCCAGCTTCCGTCTCGAGGGTACGGACCGCTTCCTGCTCTTGCCGGGAGACGACGTGCGGCTAACCTTTCCCACGGCCGGCACGCCTCCTCGGGCGGTGGACGACACGTTCACCATCGTCGATTTCTATGAGAGCAAGATGAGCGAGTACGACTCGAGCCTGGTCTTCGTGCCGCTGCGCAGGTTGCAGGAGCTGCGCGGGATGATCGAGCCGGAGACCGGTATCGGCTATGTGACGAGCATTCAGATCAAGCTCAAGCCGGGGCGAGAGCTGAACCAGGTACGAGACAAGCTGCGTGCGCTCTTTCCGCCGCAGCTCTACTCGGTGAGCACCTGGCGAGACAAGCAGGGGGCGTTGCTGGCCGCCGTGCACATGGAGACGGCTATTCTGAACGTGCTGTTGTTCCTGATTATCGCCGTGGCGGGCTTCGGCATCCTGGCCATATTCTTCATGATCGTGGTGGAGAAGACGCGAGATATTGGCATTCTCAAGTCGCTGGGGGCGGGCGGGCGTGGGATCATGGGCATCTTTCTCTTCTACGGTCTGCTGCTAGGCCTGGTAGGCAGCGGGGCGGGAATGGTGCTGGGGCTGGCGTTCACCCAGAACATCAACGCCATTGCCGACGCACTCGGCCGGCTCACCGGCCGCCCGGTGTTCGATCCCGACATTTACTATTTCTACGAGATACCGGCCTTGATCGAATGGCCGACGGTCACCTGGATTGTGCTGGGGGCTCTGGGGATTGCAGCCCTGGCGAGCGTCCTGCCGGCGCGGCGCGCCGCGCGGCTACACCCCGTGGAGGCATTGCGTTATGAGTGAAGCCGTGCGGAGCACGCGATCTGCGGCCGCCTCGAGCCATGTCGAGGCGGCTGCGTCCTACCGCCAGACAGGCCGCACAGCAAGCGGCCGGCGGATTCAACTTGAGGCGCGGGGCTTGAAAAAGTCCTACTTCAAGGCCGGGCATGAGATTCCAGTGCTGCGCGGCGTGAACCTGACGGTGCAGCAGGGCGAGTTCCTGGCAGTGATCGGCCAGAGCGGCTCGGGCAAGAGCACCCTGTTGCACCTGCTGGCCACGCTGGACGGGGCCGACGCCGGCGAGGTCTGGCTGGACGGCATGCGGATCGACAATCTGCCGCGCCGTCGCCGAGACGCTCTGCGCAACCGCAAACTGGGCATGATCTTTCAGTTCTACCACTTGTTGCCCGAACTCACGGCCCTGGAGAACGTGCTGGCACCGCTGATGATTGCCCACGGCCTCTGGAGCTGGCTGCGGCACCGGCGCAGCCACGTACAGAACGCCCGCCGCTTGCTGGAGCAGGTGGGGCTCGGCCAGCGCTGGCAGCATCTCCCGCGCGAACTGTCTGGGGGAGAGATGCAGCGCACGGCCATCGCCCGCGCTCTTGCCCCGGGGCCCGCGGTGCTGCTGGCGGACGAGCCGACCGGCAATCTCGATCAGCACACCGGAGCCGAAATCATGCAGCTTCTCCGCTCCTTGAACCGCCAGCACGGGCTGACTATAGTCATGGTCACCCACGACCTGGCCAACGCCCAGCAGGCCCACCGCGTGGTGCGGCTGGTCGAGGGGCGGATCGAATCTGCGTAGATGGCTCTCAAGGTTTACATCAACGGCCAGCTTTACGACAAGCAAGACGCCAAGATCAGCGTCTACGATCACGGCCTGCTGTACGGGGACGGCGTGTTCGAGGGGATTCGCAGCTATGGCGGCCGCGTGTTCCGGCTCGAGCAGCACCTGGAGCGGCTGTGGGAGTCCGCCCGCGCCATCCGTCTGGAGATCCCGCTCACGCGCCAGGCCGTGAGCGAGGCCATCTACCAGACGCTGCGGGCCAACCAGATTGAGGACGGCTATATCCGCCTGGTGGTCACGCGGGGTGCCGGTACGCTGGGGCTGGACCCGAATCGCACTTCGGATCCGCAGGTGATCATCATCACCGACCACATCGCGCTCTATCCGCGCGAGCTGTACGAGCGCGGCTTGGAGCTGGTAACGGTTGCCACGCTGCGCAATCATCCGGCGGCGCTCAGTCCGCGGATCAAGTCGCTCAACTACCTCAACAACATCTTGGCCAAGCTGGAGGGATTGCAAGCCGGCTGCAGCGAGGCGCTGATGCTCAACTTCAAGGGCGAAGTCGCCGAGTGTACCGGGGACAACATCTTTCTGGTGCGCGGCGGTGCGCTCTATACCCCGCCGCTCGATGCCGGCATTCTGGCAGGCATCACGCGCGGCGTGGTGATCGAACTGGCGGCCGAGGCGGGCATCTCCGTCCACGAAGTGCCTCTGCTGCGGCACGATGTGTACGTGGCCGAGGAGTGCTTCCTTACTGGCACCGCGGCGGAGATCATTCCCGTGGTCAAAGTCGACCAGCGCACCATCGGCAGCGGTTCGCCCGGGCCGGTCACCCGCTCGCTGATGGAACGCTTCCACCAGCTTACACGCAGCGGCTGAATGCCCATGCTGCATGTCCGGCTGCCAGGGGCTAGGCACGGCCGCAGCCAGGTGCAAGCTCCGGCTGACACGCACGCGAGGAGGTTCCCATGCTCACCCGGCCAGATATGCTTCCCACCGCACCCACGCCGTGCCGCCTGAGGCCCAGTTACAGGCCGCGGGGCCAGCTCCCATTCGCTTTCTCGCTGGTGCGATGGCTGTGCGAGGCCCTGTCGCTTGGGCTGGTCCTCCCCTCTTCCACGCTCCCTGCTGACGACTGGCCGCAATGGCGCGGCCCCCATCGCGACGGCGTGTGGCGCGAAGATGGCATCGTCGACCGCTTCGAGACCTCTCAGCTCGCGCCACGCTGGCGCGTCCCCATCGGCCCCGGTTACAGCGGTCCCACCGTGGCCGATGGCCGCGTGTTCGTCACGGACCGTGTACGCGAACCCAAACAGATCGAGCGCGTTCACTGCTTCGACGCAGCCTCCGGTGCCCACCTCTGGACCCACGCCTACGATTGCACCTACATGGGCGTCGGCTATGAAGCCGGCCCGCGCGCCAGCGTCTCCATTGATCAGGGAATGGCCTACTCCCTGGGCGCGATGGGCCACCTGGTGGCCCTCGAGGCGGAGAGCGGCCGCGTGGTCTGGCAGCACGACCTGAACCGGGAGTACCGCATTCGCATGCCCATCTGGGGGATTGCCGCCTCGCCGCTGGTGGAGGGCGGGCTGGTGATTGTGCAGATCGGCGGAGAGGGCGCCTGCCTGGTGGCATTCGACCAGCACACCGGAGAAGAGCGATGGAGGGCCCTGGACGACGAGGCCTCATACAGCGCGCCGATCGTCATCCAGCAAGCAGGCCAGCGTGTGCTGGTCTGCTGGACGGGCGACAACGTAGCCGGGCTCGACCCCGCCACGGGCCGCGTCTACTGGAAACATCCTTTCCAGCCCACGCGGATGGTGATTGCCATCGCCACGCCGGTGGTCGATCGCAATCGCCTGTTTGTCACGTCGTTTTACGACGGCTCGCTGATGCTGCGGCTGGCGGACGACAGGCCGGCAGTGGACCTGCTGTGGCGCCGCCTTGGCCCCGACGAGCAGCACACCGACGCCCTGCACTCGATCATTAGCACGCCGCTGCTTCTGGGAGAGCACGTCTACGGCGTCGATAGCTACGGCGAGCTGCGCTGCCTCGATGCGCAAACCGGAGACCGCATCTGGGAAAGTCTGGAGGCCACGCCCCGCGCTCGCTGGAGCAATATCCACATGGTACGCAACGGCGACAACATCTGGATGTTCAACGAACGCGGGGAGCTGATCATCGCCCGCCTCTCGCCGCAAGGCTATCACGAAATCAGCCGCGCCAAACTCATCGAGCCTACACGCGAACAGCTCAATCAGCGCGGCGGGGTGTGCTGGGCACATCCCGCCTATGCCTCGCGGCACGTGTTTGTCCGTAACGACCAAGAGCTGCGCTGCGTTAGCCTCGAGGCCCGCTGAAACGAGGCTCATCCCCACGTCCACTGCTGCCGCTAGCATCTGTCGCCGCCTGCGCGCGTTGTGGCTATGCGCCGCACGCAGCCGCGTGTGGCGGCCCTGCCCCAGCGGCGGCCGAGTGCAGCCTACGAGCCGACCGTCGGCCGCCTCCAGGTAACGCCGCAAGCCTGTTGGTCACGCAACGCGCCACGTCCGGTCGGCCTGCTCGGAGTCGTCCTGAGGGGTGGGCAGGCTTCCGGGCCGGCCAGCGGAGAGACTCAGGGCTGGCGGTGTGGCAGGTCCTCACGGCGCAGCCGCAACGCGGTTGCTCAAGGCCGCCCCTAGCTTCGCGTGCCGACAGGCTGGCCCACATCGAGTGTCGTTTGGCGAGCCGGCAGGTGCAGGGTGGGGCGGGTTTGCAAGCCAGAAATGTTCCCACGGCCGCAAGTAGTTTGCTTCTTGCCCTGGCGGCAGATAGAGTGGAGTAGATGGCTAGCCCCTCTGCCCCGAGGGGGGGCGGCCCGGCAGCCAGGCGGCATGGTCATGGGCCTCACATACTTCAAGCGGTTTCGGATGGAAATCGACCTCGCGCAGCATTTGCTGCGTGCCGGCCCCCTTCCGCTGGGCTATCGCCTGGTGCCCTGGCATGCAGCCACCATCGAGGCGCACGCGGAGGCCAAGTACCACAGCTTCAGGCATGAACTAGACGCCAACGTCTTTCCCTGTTTGGGAGATCCCGAGGGCTGCTACCGGTTGATGCTGGAGATCAGCCGCAAGGAAGGGTTTTTGCCGGGGGCCACCTGGCTGTTGGAATACCGGCCCCAAGCCCGATCGGCACGGCCCACATCTCACCCGCCGCCTGGACCGAGCGAGCCTGAAATGCCGGTAGCGTCGGGCATGCCGGCCAGGGGATGCGCAACAAACGGCCAGCCGGCCGTGGAATATTGCGGCACGATTCAAGGCATTTGCGATCGTTCGGGGGTGGGGGCCATTCAGAACTTTGGGGTGACGCCTGAGCACCGGGGGCGGGGGCTGGGCACGCAGTTGATGGCCGCATCGCTGGCGGGGTTCGCCAGGTCGGGCATACGGCGCGTGTATCTCGAGGTCACCGCACAGAACGAGGCTGCCATCCGGCTTTACACTCGGCTGGGTTTTGTGAAGGTGCGCACCATCTACAAGGCCGTGGAACTTGGGGCGCTGAGCCTGTTTGGGTAGCAGCATGCGCCGCGGCATCCGCTGGTTGCTGGCGGCGGCGCTGGTATCGCTGGCGGGGTTGGTAGTTTGGGGCTACGTGCGGGCGACGCCGCAGGTGGGGCCTGCGCCGCAGCCTGTTGTCGCCGCGGAGGCGCCGCTGTGGCGGTTTGGCTTTGTGGGAGACACCCAGCAGGGGGAGACGGTGTTCGAGGAGATCTTTCGTCAGCTCGCTAGTGCCCGCGTGCAGTTCGTGTTGCATCTGGGAGACATGGTCGAGAATGCCGACAGCACGCAGCAGTGGGAGTATCTGCTGGCCAAGGCCGAGGCATCTGGACTGCGGTTGATGCCGGTCGTAGGCAACCATGACTGCCTGCCCGGCTACCGCGACCGGGGGGAGAGCTGTTTTCGGCGCTTTTTTCCTCAGCTTCCGGAGACGTTCTACCACTTTCGGTTTCGCGATCTCAATTTCCTGATGCTCAACTCCGAGCGATCGTTCTTGCCCTGGAGCGAACAGGCCGGTTTCTTGCGGTGGCAGCTTGCGCATCACCCGGGGACGACGATCGTCTGTCTGCATCGGCCGATCTTTTCTTCCAGTCGGCGGGACCTGGCCAACCAGTATTTGCGGCGAGCGTTGGTGCATGGCACGCTGGTAGATAGCGACGTGGTGCTGGTGCTGGCGGGGCATCACCATACGTATGAGCGGATGCTGCCGCTGGATGGCATCACCTACGTGGTGAGCGGCGGCGGCAGCCGCAAGTTGTATCCGGCCGAACCGCCGCAGGGGTACACCGCCGTGTCGCGGCCCCAAGTCAATCACTACGGGGTGGTCGATGTCTACGCGGATCGATTGGTGGTCCGGGTGATGGATGTGGCTGGGGTCGAGTTCGACCGCTTTGCGATCGCCTTGCGGCCCACCACGCACGCCGTGGGCAGTGCGCGGAATCCCCCCTCCATGGAGCTGGTGCCGCTGGAGGGCGCCCCATAGCGTGTTCGCCGCCGGACGTCAGCGGGGCCGAGGCCGATTCCCAATGGGTTCGGCCAGGACGGGCGAGGCCTCGCTTGCCTGCGCCCGCGGCGGCACTTGCCAGCCGGAGCAGCAGGGCCATATATTCGGCTCGGGAACATCCAGGGGCGTTATCCTAACCAGTCGACGTAGCCGTGCAGAGTGCATCCCCAGGCAGCATGTTGCGCCAGGCAGCCCAGGAAGAGACGCTGGCCGTGCCGGGGGCGTTCAATGCGCTGGTAGCCAGGTTGATCGAGCAGGCGGGATTTCCGGCGATGTACTTGTCTGGGGCGGCATTTTCGGCGGGTACTCTGGCGTTGCCGGACGTGGGCCTGTTCACGCTCACCGAGCTGGCGCAGCAGACGGCGTGGTTGACGCGTGCGGCGAGCATCCCGCTGATTGTGGACGCCGACACCGGGTTCGGCGAGTCGGTGCATGTCGAGCGGACGGTGGAAGAGCTGGAGGCGGCCGGCGCGGCGGCGATCCAGCTAGAAGACCAGGCGTTTCCCAAGCGGTGCGGGCATCTGGCCGGCAAGTCGCTCGTCGAACCTCGGGTGATGTGTGCACGGCTGCGCGCGGCGTGTGCGGCCCGTTGTGACCCAGACCTGGTGATCGTGGCACGCACCGATGCACGGGGCGTGACGGGGCTGCAAGACGCCATCGAGCGAGCCCGCTGCTACCTCGATGCGGGAGCTGACTGGATTTTTCCCGAGGCGCTGGAAACCCGGCAGGAGTTCGAAGACTTCGCTCGCGCTGTGGCGGCGCCTCTGGTAGCCAACATGACGGAGTTCGGCCTCAGTCCGCTCTTGACATTGTCAGAATTGGGCGAGATGGGCTACACAGCCGTACTCTACCCCGTTACCCTGCTGCGCGTGGCACTCAAGGCCGTCGAGGCCACGCTGGCCACGCTGGCCGCCGAGGGCACGCAAGGCGGGCTTCTGGATCTCATGTTCACCCGGCAGGAACTCTACGACCTGCTGGATTATGCCGAGTTTGTCGAACGTGACCAGGCATATCGAGGGGGAGGTGCTCCCCACCAGGCTTCCGGAGCATAACGATGGACAACGAGATTTACAGCCCCGGCCTGGAAGGCGTGGTGGCCGGAGAAACCGCCGTGAGCACGCTGGCCGGCGGTCTGCAATACCGCGGATATCCGATCGAGGAGCTGGCTACCCACTCCACCTTTGAAGAAACCGCGTACCTGCTGCTGTATGGCGAACTGCCCAACGTCGCGGAACTAGACGGCTTTCGCAGCCGCCTTGGCGCCGCAGCGAACGTCTGCCCGCAGATCTTGGAAATCCTCCGCCAGATTCCCGCCGCTACCCCCTGCATGGATGTGTTGCGCACGTGTGTCAGCCTGCTGGGACACTGGGATCCTGATGCTCAGGATACCTCCCACGCAGCCAACCTGCGCAAAGCCGAGCGGCTGCTGGCCCAGTTGCCGGTGCTGCTCGCCGCGCACTGGAGGCACTGCCAGCAACTGCCCCTCGTCCCGCCGGATGCACAACGCGGCCTGGCCGACAACCTGTTGTGGATGCTGCACGGCGAGCCGCCCTCTCCTCGTGCCGCGCGAGCGCTGGATGTCTCACTCATTCTGTATGCGGAGCACGAATACAACGCCTCGACCTTTGCCGCCCGCGTGGTCGCCTCCACGCTCTCAGATCTGCACTCCGCGGTCACGGCCGCAGTGGGAGCGCTCAAGGGGCCGCTCCACGGAGGGGCCAACGAGCATGTGCTCTCGATATTGCAAGCCGCCGGCAGCCCCGAGCAGGCAGAGGCCTGGGTACGTGGCGAGCTGGCAGCACGGCGGCGGATCATGGGCTTTGGGCACCGCGTGTATAAACAGAGCGACCCGCGGGCCGAGTACCTCAAAGTCCTCTGCCGTGACCTGGCCGAAGAAACCGGTAACAGCTCGCTGGAAGCCATTGCCGAGACGATCGAACGCGTGGTGCGGCGTGAGAAGAACCTGCCTCCCAACCTCGACTGGCCCAGCGCACGCATTTACCACTACCTCAAGTTGCCTGTTGCGCTGTACACCCCCCTGTTTGTGCTCAGCCGCGTGGCGGGATGGTGCGCCCACATCATCGAGCAACAGGCGAACAACCGCCTGATTCGCCCACGTTCCCGCTACATTGGCCGCCAGACCCGGTCCTGGGTGCCGCTGGTAGACAGGTAGAGCTGATTGTCAGCACATGCAGCGTTACCCGTTCCTTCCTGGCGGGCGGGCGGGAACGCCTCCGCAGGAATGCGGGTGTGCATGAATGCCATTGTGTAGCAATGAGGCAGTGCAGCAACGCGGCTGTGCAGGAGCAGGCGTTGCCCAGCCAGGGCGGGGCTTGCTGCACTCTTGCCCCTTGCTGCGGCCTCGATCGGCATGCATAGTGAGAGGCAGGCAGCGCGGCGGCGGCTGGGCCAGTCTGCCGCCTGGGCGCGCAGCCAAAGGTCAAGTGCTGATGACAGCCATCCCCCCCTACCGCGGCCCGCGAGCAGCGTGGCGGCCTGAAACGGCCGGCCGAATGCCCGCCACGTTGGCCGCTGCGCAATGGCACCTCGCCAGCCTATACTGCCTCTGCTGCGCGTTGAGTCTCGTCATGGTGCACGTGGCCTTGGCACAACAGGCCAGCGACACCGGGGCAAATGACGTGGCGGCCCCGTCGTCTCATACTGCTGCCACAACCGCCGGCGAGGCTAGTGCTATTAGCGCCGCAACGGGTCATGCCACGTCCGCGGCCCAAACGGGAACGACACCCGCCACGCCAGCGCCACCAACAGGGCAGCCCGCTCCAGACTCCGCCAGCACCCCGTCACCAGACGCCGGACCGTTGCCCCAGTTGCTGGCTGCCACGACCCGCTTCGGCAGCTTCGACCTCGTGCTGCTCGATGCCGCCGGGGCCGAGCAGGCGCTGCCGCCCCTGGATCCCCTGGGCATGTTCGAGCCCGCCTGGTCGCCCGACGGCAGCCGCATCGCCTTTGTCTCCTACCGTAGCGGCACAAGCCAGATCTGGTCGATGAGGCCCGATGGCACCGGATTGGTCAATCTCACCCGTACCACCTCGTACGAGCGCAATCCCGCCTGGTCCCCAGACGGCAACTGGATTGCCTTCACCTCCAACCGCACCGGCAACTGGGACATCTGGGTGATGCGTCCTGACGGCACCCAGCTCCAAAACCTCACGAACCACCCTGCCTACGATGCCGATCCGGCCTGGTCTCCAGACGGCCGCACTCTCCTGTTCGCGTCGAATCGCAGCGGGGCCTTCCGCGTGTGGCAGATGCAGGCCGACGGCTCCCAGCCGCGCGACGTGCTGGGCCGCGACCTGGCCGGGTACGTGTATCCCGCCTGGGCACCCCATGGCAAGCAGTTCCTGTTCGCCAACCGCACGGGCCAGGGCAGCATCCACCTGTTCGTGGCCAGCGAGAACGGTGCCTCCATCGAGCAGCTTACCGAGCAGGGACATATTTGCTCATGGGCAGCCTGGTCGCCCGACGGACGATACATTGCCTACGTGCGGTTCGACGAGCCTCCGCCCAATACCGAGCCTGGCAGCATGCCCGATAGCACCCTGCCAGGCGGAACGCTTATGATCTACGACGCCTTGGAGAACACGCACACTGCCGTCTCCACAGCAGACATGCCGGCCTGGGGACCGCGCCCTGCCTGGAAACCCCTCCCACGGCAGGCCGGCTAGTTACACCTACACCTGGGGGC
>JAIMBC010000115.1 GCA_023511675.1 Pirellulales bacterium | reverse complement strand
GCCCACCGCTGCCGGGCTGGCGCCTCTGGCGGCCACATCACACGTATCGCACCCCACGGCCGCCAGGGCGCCCGTGGGACCAGCAGCCACTGCGGCGGGCGGCATGCTGCCCCAGGCCCTCTCCGTGGGGCCGCAGGTGGGAACTGTCCCGGCACAGCCTGCTGCGGTGATGGCGCCGGCGGCACTGGCGGGTGCGCAGGCCGCGGCCGTGCCGCAAATCGCGGGCACAGCTCCCGTGGCCGTACCAGCGGGTGCGGTGCCGGCGGCGACCGCGACGGGCGCTGCCGTGGGGGGGATGGCGGTACCGCCCGTTTCAACCGCGTCTCGCTATGCGGCCAGCCGGGCCTACTCCCGTCGCAAGTCCAAGACGGCCAGCCTGGCCGCAATCATCGTGCTGGTGCTGGCCATCGCTGCGCTCACGCCGCTTGTCATCAAAGTAGTGTTTTACCCCTAGTCGGATCGTGCGGCATTCTCACGGAAGCGGGCCAGCTTGGCCCGAAAGCCCGGCCGATCCAGCACCTCCCGGTTGACCACGTTCTCGGGCACCTCCCCTCGCGCGGCCCGCAGCATTCCCAGGGCAATGGCGCGGCCCGTCGCGTCCCACACGTCCCGCGTCGAGGCAGACCAGTGCGGCGTGAGCACGACGTTCTCCAGCTCCAACAGGGGGCTGGAAAGCGGCAGCGGCTCATGCTCGAATACGTCCAGGGCCGCGCCCGCAATCTGCCGGCGCCGCAAGGCGTCGGCCAGTGCGCTCTCATCCACCAGAGGCCCCCGCGCCACGTTCACCAGAAAGGCGGTGGGCTTCATCAGGCCCAGCTCCGCTGCACCGATCAAGCCACGATTCTGCGGAGTCAGCCGCGCATGCAAGCTGACAAAATCCGCCTCGCGCAACAGCGTATGGAGCGGTACCAGCGCCACGCCCAGCGAGGCAGCCTGCCGGGGATCCGCATGCGGAGAGTAGGCGATGATCCGCATGCCAAAGGGCGACACAAGCCGCACCAGCTCCCGGCCGCTGCGGCCCAGGCCCACGATGCCCAACGTGCGGCCCGCCAGCTCGCTCCCCATCACCTCGGCCTGCCGCTGCCAGACGCCCGCACGCACCACCCGCTGTTGTTCCATCAGCCGCTTGGCCAGCACCAGCATGAACATCAGCGCTGTGGAGGCCGTGGAGTGATCCAGGGCAGACGGGCAGTTGAACAGGGCCACATCGTGCTCGGTGCAGGCTGCCAGATCGATCTTGTCGTATCCCGCCCCCGAACGACCGATCACTACCAGATCCTGCGCACCAGCAGAGAATGTCTCTCGCGTCACGGCCGGCCGCAATACGGCTAGCCCATCCACGCCCAGCAGGTGTTCGGGCCGAATTGCGAGCGAATAGAACCGCTGCCAGTAGCTGGGGTCGTCAGCCCGCGGCGCTTGATCCTCCAGAAACCGCCAGGTCAAGTAGGGCACGCCGGCAAACAGGCTGAACCCGCCCTCGCCGTAGGCGTACCTTCCCTGTGCGTTGAGAAAGTCTCCCGTGTACGCGAGCCTGAAGACGCGCATGGGCACATGCTACCAGCTCGCGTGAGGTAGCGGGAGCGTCACGTGCGTTGTGCCGCGCTGGGGAGGCTGCCACCACCCATCGCTGGCGGGCGACGCCACTGCTGGGTGGGCAGGGCTCTATTTGCCTCGTGCGGCCTGCTCGATGCGGGCCTCTGCCTGGCGGCGCACGTCAGGCGCCTTGATCTGCTCTGCCTGGCGACGCGCCTGCGAGAGTGCCTCTGCGGCGCGTGCCGGCTGCTTGGCCGAGCGGAGGGCCTCGGCCAGCTCTGCCAGGCCGAACGCCCGGCCCTCAGGCTCGGAGATGCTTTCGATGGCCTGCTCCGCCTCGGAGAACAAGGTCTCGGCATCGCGCGCCAGCTCGAGCTTGCCGTAGCTGACGGCCAGGCGCGCCAGGGACCGGCCGCGAGCACGCGCCGAGGGAAGTGCCCGCGCGAGCGACACGGCTTCAGCAAGCGTGTCACGCGCGGCTGCCGATTGTGATAGCTCGTGATAACGCAGCGCCAGCGTGGCCAGGGCGGCAGCGGCAGACTCGCCTTCGCCCCCGGAACGCACCCTGCCACATGCGTCGTCCAGCAGGGCCAGTGCGGCTGCACGATCGCCCAGGCGGCCCAGGGCGCTGGCCAGCGTGGCAGTGGCTGTGGCCTGTTCGATGGAGTCGGAGATCGAATCGCGCGCCGCGCGGGCCTGATCCAGTGCCTGGCGTACCCCGGTCATGTTGTTGACTTGAAGCTGGGCCTTGGCCGTCAGGGCAAGCAACTCGCAGCGTGTGGCGGGTTCTGCCACGGCTTGGGCGCTGGCCGCGGCACTGCGGAAGGCCTCCTGTGCGCGGGCCTCATCGCGGGCGGAGAGAAGCTTGAGTCCAAGCTGCAAGTAGCGGCGGGCACGCGCCTCGGGATTGGCGATCTGTGCAGCCGCGGCAAGCTGCTCGGCAAAGCTGGGAGGCGCCGGCGTACCGCCGCCACATCCCGCAGCGACTGACAGCCAGGCTAGCAGGTTAAGGAACAGCAAGCAGCGGGCTCGGCAACCGGTTGTGAGTCTGCCGCCTGCACCTGCTGAAGCCCCGCTGCATCGCGCGCCTACCAGCCACGACAGCCCACCGGCACGCAACCCGCAGACAACATGCCGCGGACGGACCGCACGCGCCGTGGTACGTTTCTCGGTTGCGTCAGCTTGTTGCCGCCTGCCGTGCAGCCGCGGCGGCACAATCGCAATCCCCCAGCACATGCTCGGACTCTGCTAAAACTCGAGGTCGATGTTCGCCAGCCGCTGGCGCGTCTCGGCCATCAAGGCGTCCTCGGCTGCTTCGTCCGCCGCCTCATAGGTGACAGAGAAACGCAAGAAAGGTCCGGCGTCGTCCCAGGGTACGGTGCAAATGGAATGCTCGCGGATCAGGTACTGGCTGGCCGCCTCGGCCGTCTCAAAGGCAGGGCCGCCCTGCACGCCGCGAGGCGCCGGCACATACAAGAAATACGTCCCGCCCGGCAGGCGGCAGCGAAACCCGCACCCAGACAGCACGGCGACCAGCTTCTCCAGCCGGCGCCGGTACTTGCTCCGTGCCGCACGCGGCACCGAGTCGTCTGCCAGGGCCGCCGCAGCCGCCTTTTGAATGGCGATGAACTGGCCCGAATCGCAGTTGTCTTTCACGTCAGCAAAGGCGCGCACGATCCGCTCGTGACCGCACACCCAGCCCATCCGCCAACCGATCATATGAAAGCCCTTGGAGAGCGAGTGCACCTCCACGCCTACCTCCATCGCCCCCGGCACCGAGAGAAACGAGAGGGGCTCTCCCTCATAGGTGAGCAGCACGTGCGCCGCATCCTGGATGACGACCAGCCTGTGCTGAAGGGCAAACTCCACCACCCTGCCGTAAAACTCCCGCGTGGCCACACGGCCCGTGGGGCTGTTGGGATAATTCAGCACCAGCAACTTGGCGCGGCGGAGGATGTCGGCCGGGATCGCCTCTAACTCTGGGTAGAAGTCGTTCTCGGGGCGCAGGGGCAGGCGGAACACCTCTCCGCCGTAGTACCGCGTGTGCGTCCCCGCCACGGGATAGCCGGGGACGGTCATCAGCGTGACGTCGCCCGGGTTGATGAACACCGCCGGCAGCATGGCCAGGGCCGTCTTGGAGCCGATGCAATGATTGACCTGGGTGGCGGGGTCCAGCTCCACGCCAAAGGTGCGCTGCATGAAGCGGGCAGCCGCCTCCTTGAACTCGGCGATGCCGTTATCGGCATAGCCGCGATTCTCCGGTTTGTGCAGTTCGCGGGCCAGCACGGCACGGACCGCCTCGGGTGCCGGCTCATCGTTCTCGCCGATACCGAAGTCGATCAGCCGCCGCTGGGGATGCCGTTGGAGCGCCTCGCGCTTGGCGCGCTTGATCCGCTCGAACTTGTAGATTTCGGTGCCTTTATCATATGCGGCACCGCCAATGCGATCGGCAAACAGCGTTTGGAAATACGGGTCGGACATGCTCGCAGGCCTGCGGTAGGAGGCCGCCGCCCCGTGGACGGCGCTGGGCGTAGCCTATCAACAGCCTTCCGCACCGGCAAGCCACGGCACCGTTTGGCACGACCAACACCATGCTGCGACGCCGCTGCGCGACGCGGCCGTAACAGGGGTCAGGTCCGCCTTAACAGCCAACTGGCGGCACAGCGCGAGCAGGCACACCGCGCCCCGCACACGCCGCAGCGTGCCGCCGCGGGATGGAGCGTGCCGCCGAGGAACGGGTCCTCAGTGGGGCGCCCGCAGAGCCAGCCCGCGGCTGGCGGCGTGCGAGATACGTTGACCGCCTGCGCACCCTGCGATACGCTGAGAGCGGACGGGCGGCCGGCAAGATCTGCGCGGCATGCCTTGCTTCCCGGCTGGAGTCTCCGTAATGATCAGCATACTGGGAACGCCGCGCAGGCTGTGCGACGGGATAACCCGCCGTGAGCTGTTGCGCATCGGCGGGGTGGGGACGCTGGGGCTGTCTCTGGATACCTATTTGCGTTGCCGGCAGAGCCGCGCCGGGGTGGCCGGCGGCTGTTTTGGCCGGGCCAGGGCGTGCATCTTGTTGTTTCCCTACGGCTCGCCGCCCCAGCATGAGACGTTCGACCCCAAGCCGCAGGCGCCGGCGGAGATCCAGGGAGAGATGCAGGCGATCGACACGAGCGCCCCGGGCGTGCAGATTTGCGAGTATCTGCCGCGCGTGGCGCGGGTGATGGATCGGGTGACGGTGATCCGCTCGATGACGCACCCCTACCCGTTGCACGGCGTGGCGTATGCCACCAGCGGCATTCCCACGTATGACCCCTCGCTGGAGACGCGGCCGAGGGATCCGCAGCTCTGGCCCTATGTGGGGTCGATCTACGACTACCTGCTGCAGCGGCGGGGCGAGACTGCCGGGGATGTGCCTCGCCATGCAGCCTTACCGTGGGTGCTGGATTCGAAGAGCGACCTGGTGCCGTTGGCCGGGCCGTACGCGGGGTTTTTGGGCCAGGCGCACGATCCGATCTGGACCGAGTTTGTGGGGCGGCCCACGGAGCATGCGCTTGCGCCCAAGCTGAGCGACGGTCAGACGCGCGCGTATTACGACCCCTATGGGGGCGTTACGCCCGATTGTTATTTCACTTTTGCGGGTGCGGAGACGGGGGGAGAAGATCTTACGCCCCAACGGGTAGGCCTGCGGCGGGCGCTGTTGGGCCAGTTCGATCGTGCGCGGGCGTGGCTGGAGGGAGAGGAGGCGGTGGCCGGCTACCGGCCATTCCGAGAGATGGCCTTCTCATTGGTCACCTCGCCCCGGGCGCGGGAGGCACTGGACGTGCGGCGCGAGCCGGAGGCGACGCGCCGCCGTTACGGACTGACGCTGTTCGGGCAGGCCTGTCTGGCAGCGCGGAGGCTGATCGAGGCGGGGACGCGCTTCGTAACAGTGTTTTGGGACTGTTATGGGATCTTCGGTGGGGGCGCGTGGGACACGCACGCGAACCATTTTCCGCGGCTGAAGGAGCAGTTGCTACCAGGCATGGACCTGGCTTACTCGGCACTGATCGCAGACCTGGACGAACGCGGCCTGCTGGACGAGACGCTGGTGATCTGGATGAGCGAGCATGGCCGCACCCCGCAGATCGACTCCAAACCCAAGGGCGCCGGCCGGCACCACTGGTCGCGCGTGTATTCCGCCGTGCTGGCAGGCGGGGGCGTGGCCCGCGGCCGCGTGGTGGGCGCCAGCGACCGCCTGGGCGGCGATGTGCAGGACACGCCCGTGAGCCCCAAGGACATCCTGGCCACCGCCTACTATCTGCTGGGCGTGGATCCCGAGACCATCATTCGCGACCCGGCGGGCCGCCCCTTCCCCATCGCGGGCGAGGGACGTGTGCGTCCCGAGGTGTTCTAATGCCCTGAGCATCCGCGCGGGAATGCGGCTCCTACCGTGAGGCATGGAATGCACACGTGGTTTGATCAACTCTACCAGGGCGATTGCATCCAGGGGCTGAAGCGGCTGCGCGCACAAGGGGCCCGCGTGGCGCTGGCCTTTGCCGATCCTCCCTACAACATCGGCTACAAGTACGATGTCTATCACGACAAGCGCGACGAACAGGACTATCTGCAATGGACGCAGTCCTGGCTTGACGCCGTGATCGACGTGCTCGATCCCGCAGGTACGCTGTGGGTGGCCATCGGAGACGAGTACGCAGCCGAGGTGAAGTGCATTGCCCAGCAGCTCGGATTCTCTCTGCGCAACTGGGTGATCTGGTACTACACGTTCGGCGTTCACTGCACCAAGAAATTTACTCGCTCGCACACGCACCTGTTGTATTTCGTCAAGAATCCAGAACGATTCACGTTTAATGATCAGCAGATCCGCGTGAAGTCGGCCCGGCAACTGGTGTACGATGATGCGCGGGCTAACCCTCAAGGCCGCGTGCCGGACAATACCTGGATCCTGCGGCCGCAGGACGCTGCCCATCTGGGACGCGCCGGCAGTGCGCCGCATTGCGGCTTCGCCGCAAACCACGACACCTGGTACTTCGCCCGCGTGGCTGGCACCTTCAAGGAGCGTGCAGGCTTTCACAGTTGCCAGATGCCCGAACGCCTGTTGGAACGGATCATTCGCGCCTGCTCGAACCCCAACGATGTGGTCCTCGATCCCTTTGCCGGTTCCGGCAGCACGCTGGTGGTGGCCAAGAAGTTGGCCCGCCGCTGGGTGGGGTTCGAGACATCACCCCAGTATGTGCGGCATGCCCTGGCGCGGATCGCCGCGGTGCGTGCGGGCGACCCGATCGAGGGGCCGGAAGACCAGCTCCGCAGCGCCCCGCCCACTCCCCTGGCCTGCGTGCGGCAGAAAGTGGCTGTGGATGAACGTGGGCTGCTGGCAGCATTTCAGCAGGCGTCGCAAGGTTTCTCCGTCGATCGCGTGGTGGCGGATCCGGCACTCAACGCGGCGTTTGTCGATGCCTGCAGCCGCGAGGGGCTGGCAGGCCGTCCACGCGACTGGAATCTGGCCCTGCTAGCCATGCGCAAGGCCGGTAAGCTGGCGCATCTGTCCTGCACGCGCAGGACGACGATCTCATGGCAAGACATGGATGCGTACGAGTTTGCCAGCGAGATCGCGCTGCGCCGCATGCTGGATCTGGGCTACCCCAGCCTGGACTTTGTGCTGTGCGACCCGACTGCGGCCCAGCAATTCGATGATCTGGCGCGGGCACTTGCCCCACGACACAGCTCGCTGGAGTATCGCTGGGCGGCGTTGTACTTGCGCAAGCGGGCGCGTGCGTGGAAACAGGCATCGCAGGCCTGTCATCAGGCCGCCGCCCGCCCCTTGAAGAAATGGCTGCTCACAGAAGAACGCCTGACTCAGATTGCAGCACGGCCAGGGGTGTACTGGCTATCGCTGCCGTGCTCCGGCTCCAGGCGTGGTGGCGCGGAGCCGCCCGCCTACGTGGGAGAAACGGCCAACCTGCGCGCGCGTGCCGAACGGGTGCTGCAAAGCCTCTCTGCTCTCAATCGGCTGCTGCCCTGCGACGACGGTTGGCAACTCGTCTGCCACGAAATGGCGGGGGCCGAATACGTCGCCCGCCGCGGCTTGCAATCTAGGCTGATTGGTCAACACCAGCCTCCCATGAACTTCCTCGAGTTGGGGGCCGACTGCGGCGGAGGGTAAGGCGGACGGGCGGGTTGTTCTTGTGCCAAGCGGATCACTGCACCATGTGCCCCTGTAGCGCCGCACAACTGGCCAGGCATGCTGCGCAGCCGCAACAGGCAGCCGCGGCCATCTCGGACGGTAGGGCCTGCGTAGCGATCAAGTCCGGCCCTCGGCTTGCAACTCTGTGGCAGGGCACCGTACAGGACTTCAGTGAAGGAATCTGTCTGCGGCTGACGGCTGGCCAGGTCTCAGGCCGACTCCGCGCTGCGGAAGGTTCATCCGCCCCTTATGGAGACCATGATCAAGAAAGCCAGCCCCACATAGGCCGCGACAAACAGCAACAGCACGATCACGGCCGCCACCTTGTTCGCCTTGCTCCAGGTCTTGAGCGTGCCGTCAGGCAGCTTCTGGTTGCAATACACCGGGCCGGTAAGCACCGTAATACACACGCCAATCACCCCCAGCATGGTAACGATGCCTAGCAGCGCCAGGCCGGGCACGCAGCCTCCGAACAGCATCACGATCGCGTGCGTGCCTACAATCGCGGAGCAGTAGCCGTTGCGGCGATACCAGGGCACCAGGTCGTAATCCGTCGGCCCGCCCGAAACAACCGCTTCGGTCACCCTCGGCGCCGCATACGGTTTATCAAGCGGATCGGCGGAGTTCATGTTCGCGAGCTTCTGAGCAAACCAGACCTTGGCATGCTGGGCCGTTTTGAACAAACAGGCTGTCTGGCCAGTTGCCACCGTGCTGGGTCGGTCCACGGCCAGAAGCCGCGCCGCTTCTCAGTCGCAGGGGACGAACCAACGGCCAATCGTAGCCGGACCACTCGCTGCCTTGCCGGCTGCCGTGTTCCTACTCAGCCGTCGGTTTCTCAACCGCACCTATCGTGGCCGGCTGCGAGCGTGCCAGCAGGCCATCTCTCTGCTGGCCGCTCGCTTGCCTGGCAGCAGGTTCTACCCGGCTCGCCCAGCTCGATCAAGCAACCGGCGGGCGAACACGGGCGAGAGAGATGTGAGGGGTGAAAAGTGAGGGGACTCCTCTCGTTCCCAGGCTCCTGCCTGGGAACGCGCTGTGTGCGAGGCTCTGTCCCAGTCCTCGCCATGACCCGCCGCGATTGCCACCCACCGTGTGCGTTCGCCCGGACGCGACGCAGCGCGTCCCTCCAGCCTACCGACGCAGCGCTCCGCTCCGCCCACAACCGCCACTTCTCTGGATCAATCGGCCTTGGCATCCTCCACCGCGCTTGCGTGAACTCGTCATGCTCCCCTCCCGCTCGCAAGCTACCAACCCCGTTAAGAATGGTTGTGCTGTACGGTTATGTTGCCGTCAGCAGACTTTGCCCACACGCCGCTGCTTATCTAGCCTCTTCCGTCGGAGGCAACCCTCTCAGGTCCCCTCAGTAGGCACGGTGGCATGCCCGGTAGGGTTTACTCAAGTCATGCGGGCTCGCGGGACGATTCATACTCACAACCATGCCATCGCGCGCCGTGCCTGCGGACCGCATCCAACGGCCAGGGGATCCTTGATGCAGCGGCTAGGCAAACTCGTGTGCGCCCTCGTGTTGGCAGCAGCGCCCGCATCTGCTGATGAGGCGCCTGATCCGCCGGCTTCCCCGCCGAAGCCCATTTATGCGCGCAGCCGGCAGTTCTCCATCCCCTTCTCGGTCGAGCCGGCCTCAAAAGACCATCGTACGGTCGAGGTGCAGCTCTATGTCTCCACCGACGGTGGCGAGACATGGCGCAAGTACGCCTCCGTCAAGCCCCAGGCCGGCAGCTTCCGCTTTCAGGCTCGCACAGACGGACCTTATTGGTTTCACGTGCGCACCAAGGACTCCCAAGGGCAGCTTCACCCGCAGCAACCCGGCAAACCCGAACTGCATGTGATCGTTGATACAGCGCGTCCCGTTCTCTGGCTTGAGGCCCACCCAAACCCCGTTGGCACCGTAGAGGTACGCTGGAGCGCACAAGACCCGCATCTCGACCCCGCCAGCTTTCGACTGGAATACACGCCGGCGGGAACAACCCGCTGGCAGCCGATCGCCGCCGAGTTTGCCTCCGGCCATGCCGAGTTCTTGCCAGGCGAGCAAGGCCCCGTCACGGTACGTGCTGAGATTGCCGACCTGGCCAAGAACGCCGCCACGAGGTCGATGGACATCCTCCAAAGGCTGGCGGGTACCCGCTCGCCGCCTGCGGCCGCGCCTGCTGCTACAGAGGGTAGCGACGCTGCCCACGACAACAGTGGCTGGCAGCCGGCGTCGGATGATTTGGGCGATCGTGCCGTGGACGACGAACCGGCCGGCATGGGGCCAACCTCTCCGCCGGGCATGCCGGACCGCTTTCCGTCCGAGATGCCTCCCAGCCAGCCGGGACCCGGGCGGCAGGGCGCCACGGCAGGCGGTCCCGACGGACCAGGGCGATCAGCGCGCGGCGGCGTGCCGAGTGCCGTGGAACCGCCGCTGGGCAGCCAGGCCGAACCGCCGGAACCATTCGACCAGGCCGACACGCCTTCTGAGCCAGCGGCTCGCGCCGAAGCGCGGCTGGTGAACTCGCGGCGTTTCGCGCTGGAATATGAACTGGAGTCGGTGGGCCCCTCCGGCGTGGCACGTATCGAGCTGTGGCAGACATCGGACGGAGGAGAAACCTGGTCCCTCTACGGTCTCGATGAAGACCTCGCCAGCCCCATGCTCGTGTCTGTGGACGCAGAGGGCACCTACGGCTTCCTGATGGTGGTCGAAAGCGGCGCGGGACTGCGCGGCCCGCAGCCCAAGCCGGGAGACCTGCCAGAAATCAGCGTCAGAGTCGATCTCACCCCGCCCGCCACGCGATTGCTTGCCGTTCGGCAGCAAGCAGGCGGCCCATTGCCCGAACTGGTGATCGAATGGGAAGCGGCCGATGAGCAGCTTGCCGCCCGCCCCATCTCGCTGTTGGCGGCTCCCACGCCCGGCGGGCCGTGGACGATCGTCCGCGCCAACCTGGAGAACACCGGCCGCTTCGTCTGGCCGCTGGCCGGCGATCTGCCGGAGGAGCTGTACCTCCGTCTCGAGGTCCGCGACGCCGCTGGTAATCGCCGTGCCGTGGATACGGCTGAGCCCGTCCGCATCGAGCGGGTGCAACCAAAGAGCCGCATCCAGCAGGTGCGGCCGCTGCAAGGGGCTGCGCGCGGCCCGCGCATCTACCGCTTCCGCTAGGCCAACCCAGTGCCGCACTCAGGGCGGCGCTCTGCGTGGTAGCGCACGGCCCTGGAGCGGTGGCTAGCGTTAGGCGCCACGGTGCCGCCGCATGGAGCCGCGGCAGCGGCACGCAGCGCGCGGAACGCCGCTTGCCTGGGCAGCCGCACCGTCTGAGCACCGGATTACCGCGTGTGCTGGAGGATCCAGTCGCTGATCATCTCCAGCACGGCGGGGGCCATGGTCTCCTCGATCTTGCCGTACTCGGAAACTGCACCGGTTTGACACGTCTGGAACAGGTGGTTCAGGCCGGGAAGCTCCTTGACCGTCGCCGCGGTGTTGCCTCCTTCTCGCAGGGCCTTTTCGATCTCCGGCAGATTGAGTTTGGGGTCGACCTGCACGTCACGCTCGCCGTTGAGCGCCAGCACGGGACATTTTACCTGGCGCAGCGCCGGCCGCGGGTCATAGTGCAAGAACGACTGAAACCATGGCGTGGAGACCACCTGCACCTGAGCCTCAATCATGGATTTGGCCCCCTCCTCGCTTAGTCCCTGGCTGGCAATCAGCGTGTGCAGTTCCTCTTCCAGAGCGGCGCGCAGCTTCTCTTGCAGGGCGGCAGGGTCCTTTTCGCTCTTGAGAATCTCCAGTGCCCGGCGCTGTGCGGCGAGCGACTTCTCGACGGTTTGCTTGTCCGCCCCTTCGGCGGCCGGCACCAGCCCTCCCTGGGAGATCAAGATCTCTTCGCCCGACACGCCGGTGCCCGCCAGCATCACCACAAACGCCACCTCCGGAGAACGGCTGGCCGCCAGAGGCGCCACAATGCCTCCCTCGCTGTGGCCCAGCAGGCCGATCTTCTTCGCGTCGATCTCCGGCCGGCTGCGCAACAGGGCCATCGCCGCTTCCACGTCCTCCACGGTATCTTCCAGCGTGGCGGCAAACACGCTGCCCGTGGAGCCGCCCACCCCCCGATCGTCGTAACGCAACACGGCGATCCCTCGCCGCGTCAGGTGGTCGGCCAGCACCAGAAACGGCCGATGGCCCATCAGCGCCTCATCCCGATCCTGTGCCCCCGAACCCGTGATGAACACCACGGCGGGAAACGGCCCCTTGCCCTCTGGAAGCGTGAGCGTGCCAGCCAGGCGGACGCCGTCCTGTGCATTCTCGAACAGCACCTCCTCTTCGCGGTAAGGGTACGGCTTCTTGGGGTCTTGCGGGCGGCTCAGGTCCGGCTCGCGCTCCAGCCGAACCAAAGCAAGCGGCAGCGATTGGCCAGCCTGCTTCCACGTCCCCGCCAGCTCGGTTCCCTGTTCGTTGAGTTCCCCCTCGAACACTCCGGCAATGGCCTTCGCTTCCAGCACGACGCGCCGGCCCTCCTGCGTCACCGAGCTGACCGGAATACCCTTCACGCCCTGCGTGACACTGTCCATCGTGGCCGAGAACTTGCCCCCCTCTTCCCGCTTGATCTTGAACAGCACACGCAGCTCGACACCGGGTACCTTGAGCGTGCCATCCCAGATCCCCTCCACACTAGGGGCGTCGCCCGCCGCTACATCGGCCTCGGCTGGGTCAGCTCCGGCTGGGTCGGCCGCGGGTGGGTCGGCCTGGCTGTAGTTCCTCCAGGCAACCACACCGCTCAGCAGCAAGGCTGCCGACAGCAAACCCATGATTCGGCGTGCAAACGGCTTGCACAAAAACACGGCGCGCATCACAAGCTCCTCCCTCCAGGCACGGCCACAGCATGCAACAACGCCCAGATACTCTTCGCTCTAGCTTCGTCAAGCTTGGCCAATACCCACCGCAAATTCAACAGCCTGTGCAACCGGGCCACCAGAGGCAGGCAGCCCAGATGCTAGCTGCTGAAAGGTAACGGTTCGCCAGTGCCATTCGTGAGGCAGACCTGCCCCGCGGCGATCCCTCATGAAGGGGCGAACGCAGCGCGTCGGGCACACGCTCCAGCAAGGCGCCCCAAGCGCGGAGGCCAATGCTACGCCCGCTCGACCAGGCATGCTGCGGCAACCGCCGATTCAGGAAGGTACCCCAGGTGCCCAGGCCTACGCCACGCCACCACGCGCACCAATGCCCGCGCCACGGGACCTCAGGCGCGGATGCCTGCGCTGCCGAACGCTGCCAAGGAACCAGCAGAGGAAGTCGGCCCAGCGAAAACATGCTACCAGCAAGGCATGCCCAGCTTCCACGCGGCGCGGGCGGCCTTCCTCAGCTCAGTGCGATTCGCCCTTACTCTGAGGCAGCTACCAGCGCACCGCCAGCGAAAACCAACCCGCCCACCAGAAGTCCGGCCAGAGGGTACCCCGCCCATGCGATCGATACCCCCAACCCGCCCGAGATGGCCGCAATAACAAGGTAGTCTGCCACTTCCTGGGAGACTTGCGTCTGGAGCTTGCCAGGGCCAACAGATTACCGAAGTGCAACGGCATTCATGAGGTTTCCTCCGAAGAAGGATCCGCATGAGCGAACAGTTCTCTCTGGAAGGTGCCAGGGTAAGCATTCACGACCGCGACCTGCGGTCGCGACAATCGGCGATACACTCCATAACCAGCCGGAAGCAAGGCTCCCGCACCCCCGAGTGCCACGATGACCGTCGCGCCGCTGATGGCAGCCGCCGAGGCACCAACCGCTTTGATGGCGACGGGCCCCACGGTCACTGCGAATGTTGTACAGCGAAACATGAGCTTCTCCTGTTGTTTGCGCGGTTGTGTTCGCCTGAGGCGGCCGGCACGTCGCAGCCTCCTCTCATCTAGTTGATATACGGCCGGCAGGCGAGAGAAACGACGGCCCGGCCAGCGGTGCTACGGCGGGAGCGGCGATCAGCCTCCCACCGTAGGCGTTTGTCGGCTGGGGGCGTCCGTTGTGCGCCATTCAGCAGGACCCCAGCCTGGCGTGCATGACGGCGGGCCGAGCAGGATCTGCCTGAGCAGGCCGCTGCCTCAGCAGGCCGTTGCCTCAGCAAGCGCTGGCTGAGCAAGCGCTGCCTGAGCAGACGGCGGGCCCCCAGTTTGTGCGCCGTGCAGTTTGTGCTCCGCGCACGCAGTGCCCGAGGGAGCATGTTTGCTTGCTGGAGCCAGCGGGTCTGCATGGAGAGCAACCGCCCGCCAGTCATGGTTGAGGAGCAGGCCGTTTTCATGGGGCTAGGAGCGGGCAAGGGGCGGGTAGTGGGCAGGCGTGTACCATGCTGGCGGTCACGGGTGCCTTTGCAAGCCGCTGGCTCGATGGCAGAATGCGGCATGCTCGGCCCCGGAAGAGGAGGGAGGGCCGTGAACACGCGGTGCGAAAGGGCGGCGCGTGCTGGCTGCTGCACGGCCGCCGGAATACCTCTGGACTTGCGATTGTGTTGATCCTGCTGACGAACGACGACGGGATATATGCCCCGGGCCTGGCGGCCATGGAGCGAGCGCTGGTCTCGCTGGGAGACGTGTGCGTGGTAGCGCCGGCCACGGAGCAGAGCGGTGTGGGCCATTCCATCACCTTCCTCAGTCCGCTGGTGGTGCAGGAGGTGTTCGAGGGCAACCGCTTTCGCGGCTGGGCGGTGGAAGGCAGCCCAGCCGATTGCGTGAAGCTGGGGGTGGCGGAGTTCTGTCCGCGGCGTCCCGACCTGGTGGTGAGCGGCATCAACGGCGGGCTGAATGCCGGCATCAATGTGCTCTATTCGGGCACCGTGGCGGCAGCCATCGAAGGTGCGTTCTTCGAGATCACCAGCGTGGCCGTTTCGCTCGAGTACGATCCTCACGCCGATTTCGACCGTGCTGCGCGGATCGCCTGCCACGTGATCCGGCAGCTTCTTGCCCGCAAGGGTCCCGCACCGCAGCTTTACAACCTGAACATACCCCTGGCCGCCCTGGCAGCCGTACCCGGTGCAGAAACGAGACGGCGCGTGCGCGTGGTGCCCATGGGAGTGGCCCGCTATGGAGAGGCGTTTGAGCGGCGGGTCGATCCGCGAGGACGGCGCTACTACTGGGCCACCAACGAGCCGCCGCCTCCCGCAGGGGAGCCGGAGACCGATCTTTCTGCCCTGGCAAAGGGCTGGGTGACGCTGACGCCTCTCGACTTTGACCTTACCAAGCGGGCTGTGCTGGCAGAAATGGAGGACTGGGGGCTGGATCTGCCGGAGCTTTCTTAACAAACTAAAGGAAGGTGCTGAAGTCTTCGGCTGCGGCAACGGCCGACGCGGGCTGCCGGGGGGCAGGGAAGCAGTCTTGATATCCATCGCCAGTGTGCATACTGGTGCGGCGGACGACACGGAGGACCGAGGCTATGAGAATCGGTTGCGTGGTACTGACAGGCGTGTTGCTGACAATCGTTGTCGGCTGCGAGGTGAGCGACCCCTTTCCCAAGCGGCAGGCAAGCGGGACGGTAGGCGGAGTTGGTCTCGAGGGTGCAGGCGTCACGCCGGCCCCGCCCAAGCCGGCATACCAGCCTCCTGGGGCGGACCTGATCAATCAGCCTCTTGAGGCCCCAAACGGCCACCCTGCTGGCGTTGCTCAGCCAGGCGGGGGCGCCGCGCCGCAGGCGGCCTCCTCCGGGGGAGCGCAGCCTCCCGCCGTGCCCGCCGGACCGGCCGCCCAGCCGGCCACCACCCCACAGCCCGGCTCTACGGCGCCGCCCGGCACGGCCCCGCAGCCCAGTGGTGGAAGTCCCGGACCATCACCGCAGCCGGGAAAAACCGTGCAGCCCGCCGCGCCGGGAGTCACCGGAAAGGGCAACTACCAACCCGGACTGATTACCACGCCTGTGCGCGTTTATTTCCGCGTTCAGGAGCGTTTGATTTTCGAGGTGCAGATCCCGCACGCCATGCAGCTCTTCGAGGCAGAAAACGGCTACAAGCCGCGCACGCATGAGGAGTTCATGGAGAAGATCATCAAGGCGAACAATCTCGAGCTGCCCGATTTGCCGCCTGACCATCGGTACGTGTATGACCCGGAGCAGGGCGAGTTGATGGTCGAACACCCAGGTTGATCTTGTTTCGATTGCTGCGAGCCGGCGGGCGATGGTACCACGGCTGCTACTGCTATTGGGCCTGCAACCATGACGCGCACCTTGATGAGCCTGATCGCTTGCCTGGCGGTACTGGTCTGGACGGCACCTGCCGAGGCCGGTAGCTGGGTATTCCGCCGGTCTTATTACAGCCATCATCCGGTGACGCCCGTACAGGTGGGCGTGCCCGCCGCCAGAGGGCCCTACTATGTGCGTCCGGCCGGAGGCTACTACAACGGCGGCTTTCGCTACCTGCGCAGCAACATCGTCATTCGGGGCCAGGTGTTCGATAGCCTCAATGTGTACGAAAGCTGGGGCCAGGCGGGCGCGCAGTTCTAGCGCAATCAGCTTTCTCTCGTTCCCAGACTCCTGCCTGGGAACTCGCTGTCTCCGAGCCTCCGCCTCGGTTGTCCCCCTCACCGGCTAATGCAGCCACCCCACACTCCCCTCCCGGGCGCAAACCGCTTGGTTCATAGTGACCGCATTCATGCGGTCCCGCAGGCCGTCACTATCTCATTGCACATCCCGAACCAAATTTGCGCAGCCGCACCCTGGGCCGCAGGTCCGACGTGAGGTCCACGGCGCTTCACTCCCCGACCCTGCGGCGGCTGACTGGCACATGCTCCTCTCGCGTACCCCCGCCCCCAACCGCGAAGGTCGCCGAACGTGCCAAACCCATCCGCTGCCTCGCTGTCCAACATACCAAACCCATCCACGCGCCGGACGCACGAAACCGGCGTCCATCCCACCGCCCAACGCCTGCCCCCCCCAACCACGTAGCGGTTGCACATCCTAGCCCAGGGTCGCGCACGCGCACCCTGGGCTCTCGTGTCCGTCACGCAGCTTGTGGGCTACGCCAACGTGGTCAACGAGAGCGACAGCCCCTACGGCGCCGGCTGGACCTTCGCCGGCGTGGGCCGCCTGCGGCTGTACAACAACGATCCCCAGGTGGGCAGCGGCGCCCTGGTGCTGCTCGGCGACGGCCGGGCCCACTGGTTCGCCAAGCAGGGCAATAGCTACCTGCGGCCCGCCGGCACCTTCATGAAGCTCGTCGAGCAGAGCGGCAGCTTCACGCTCACCGACGCCTGGGGCACCCAGCGCACCTTCGAGTCCATTGGCGGCGGCTGGTACGTGATGACCTCCCGCCAGGAGCGCTGGGGCGACGAGACACTCTACCAGTACACCGACGCCGACAACGACGGTCAGCAAGACGACCTGGCCCTGATCACCGACCCCTGGGGCCGCCAGGTAGCCTTCACGTACGCCAGCGGCAACATGACCATCACCCTGGATGGCCAGGGCCCGCTACAAGCCCCCATCTGGTCCTATCGCAACGGCCGCGTCACCCAGTATGAGTACGACG
>JAIMBC010000114.1 GCA_023511675.1 Pirellulales bacterium | reverse complement strand
GTTTTGATCCGTCATAAAGTCATCCTGCCAGGCAGGGGCATTTCATACCGCCGCCTGGGATAAGCTGGCTGCTCCCGCGGCGGCTCATTCCTCTGGCCTCGCTCGGCGGTGCCAGTCCACCGCCTGCTGGTACTGGTGTGCCACGGCAAGGATGGTGCCCTCGTCGAAAGGCCGCCCGACAAGCTGCATGCCGATGGGCAGTGCGTCGTGCGTAAAGCCGCAGGGCACGGAGATGGCCGGATGGCCGGAGAGGTTGAACGGCAGCGTGAGATCGAGGTAAGCGCGTACAAGCGGCACGTCCTGGCCGGCCAGGGTGGCCGTTTGCTGACCGAAACGGGTGGCCGCCAGCGGCGTGGTAGGCGTGACGAGGCAATCGAACTGCGCAAAGAGCTGCTTCCACGCGGCGCGGACCTGGGTGCGTACGCGCTGGGCCTTGAGGTAATCGACGGCGGGCAGGAAGTTTCCAGCCTGGAGCAGGGCACGGATCGACTCGCCAAACTCCATGCCGTGGCGGTCGACAAGGGGCTGATAGTATGAGGCGGCTTCTGCGAAAATGATGGCGCGGTGTGCGCCGAGCGCTTCGTGCGTGAGGGGGAGGCGGGTATCGCTAACCTGGCAGCCCAGCGCCTTGAGTTGGGCCAGTGCGGCCTCGATGGCTGCGGCCACCTCGGGATCCAGGCGATCGAAGAACCAAGGCCCCGGTACGCCCAGCCGCAAACCTTTGAGGGGACGGTTCAAACCGGCGACATAGTCGGGGACAGGGCGCTGGCTGCACGCCGCGTCTTGGGGATCGTGGCCGGCCAGCACGCGCAACACCGCAGCCGCCTCCTCGGCGGTGTGCACCATGGGCCCCACGTGATCCATGGTCCAGGAGAGCGGCACGCCGCCAGCGCGGCTGACGCGGCCGTAGCTGGGCTTCAAGCCGGTGATGCCGCAGAGGGCCGCGGGCTGCCGGATGGATCCCCCCGTGTCCGAGCCGATGGCCAGCGGGCAGATATCGAGCGCTACCGCCACTGCCGAGCCGCTGCTGGAACCGCCGGCGATGCGCTGGGCGTTCCAGGGATTGCGGCAGTCTCCGTAATGGGGGTTCTCTCCGGTGAAGCCAAAGGCACACTCGTGCATGTTGAGCTTACCCAGGCAGACGGCGCCGGCGGATACCAGCCTGCGCACGCATTCAGCATCGGCCGTGGCCACGCGGCCTGCCATGGCGGGCGAGCCGCAGGTGGTGGGGATGCCCTCGACGTCAAACAGGTCTTTCACACCAAAAGGCACACCTGCCAGCGGCAGCCGCTTGCCTTGGCCCACCAGGTGGTCCACGCGTTCCGCCTGGCGCACGGCCAGTTCCGCCGTGAGCGTGATGAAGGGGCGAAACCTCTCCTGGAACTGCTGTGCGCGCGCCAGCGAGGCGTCGCACACCTGACGAGCCGTGCGCACGTGGTTTTGAACCGAGGCTGCCAGCTCCAGCACGTTCAAACGAGTCATGGCTGCACCTCGCCCGGCTGAAAGGTGAGCGCAGGCTCAGTTTCAGCGACGTCGAACTCGCGCATGGCTTGCATCTCCAACAGCAGCGCCGTCACCAGTTCTGCGACGGCCTGGCGATCCGCTTCCAGCAGGGGGCCGCAGCCGAGATCCGACTGCATCTGTTGCAAGGTCTCCGGTGTGACGGGCATGGGTGACACCTCGTGGCAATCTGGGAGGAGCCGGCGGCAGGCAACCATGGCCGATGCTGCCCGGGGCCAACGGGTGGCGTAGGGCGTCCTGGCGGCAGGTCGCTATGCCAAGGACCATGGGAATACACCGACATGTGGGCCGGCATGTTGCCATATGATGCCATACGCCGGCACCCTTGTCTGCCGCTGGCTGGCCACCGGCTGCTCGGCCACAGATGGGTTCCCTCGGCGTGGCACAGGCACGGATGCTGGCGAGCTTACGATCGCCGCTGGCGTGGCGGTCCCCTCGCCGTGGTGCAGGCAGGGAGGCCGCGCCGCGCACGTGAGACGCGCAAGAGGTGCCGTCCATGCTCGCAGCACCTCCGTCCCTGGCACCTACGCTTGCAGCACCTCCGTCAGCAGCCGCCGGGGGGTGCCGATATCGAGCACATGCACCTGGCCCAGGTAGGGTTGGGCCAGCGGCGAGGCAAAGCCCGCCTTGGGTGCGGCAAAGGTACAGGTATGGGAGGCCCTCACGGTGTGCACGGCTGGCTGACCCGTATCCGCATCCAATCCGCTGGGCAAATCGACGGCCAGTCGCGGCGCGGCACAATTGTTGAGCTGGTCGATTATCTCTGCCAGGGGCGGGGCCGGCTCGCCACGCGATCCCGTGCCCAGCAGGGCATCGACTACCCAGGCCGCGCTGCTGAGGTGGCTCTCCAGCCGCCTGGGGTCGTGATCGGGCCAGAACACCTCCAGCAACAGCTCGCACTGCCGAGCGATGGCCAGATTGGCCGCCGCATCGCCGGCCAGGGCCGTGGGATCGGCCCACAGCAGCACGCGCACGTCGTGGCCGCGCAGCTCCAGATGCCGGGCCAGCACCAGCCCGTCGCCTCCGTTGTTGCCTTTGCCGCAGCAGATGACGACGGGGCCGTGAATGCCCAGACCGCACAGCACGTCCGCCACGCCCCGCCCAGCGTTCTCCATCAGCACCAAGCTGCACATGCCGTAACGCTCTACGGCCCAGCGATCCAGCAGGCGTGCTTGATGGCGCGTAAGGAATGGGCCAGTCATGGGAGTCGTGCCGCTGCGGCCGAGGCGCAGCACAGGTTGGCCAGAGCCAGGCCAGTTTCAGCATCGCCAAACTCGCCAATCGAGCGGGCTTTGTCGCTGTCCATGGTCGGATTAGAATGATCTGAAGAATCGGCCGTCAACCTGTCTGGGGCGATGGCCGCCAGGGACGCAGGAGCCTAGAAAGTCGATCGCAGACCATGCCATTGTACGAATATCAGTGCGAAGGGTGCGGGGGGCAGTATGAACTGCTGGTGCGTGGCACGGAGGAGATACGCTGCCCGCAGTGCCACAGCCAGCGGCTAGTGCGGATGCTGAGCGTGACGGCACCGCCCATTTCTGCCGCCGGCCGCGTGGAGCGCGAAACGTCCTGGCAGGGATGCGGCCGCCCAGAGTGCGGGCAAGGACGTTGCGCCGGCCTGGAATCTCTCTAAGGCCGATCGCGCCAGCACCCCAAGGCGGGGCGGTGACAAGCCCCGCCGGCCTCTGCTTGGCGCCGCCAGGGTGGGTGCATGCGCCGGGCCCGCAAGTGAGATGTGCCGCGCCGGCCTGCGGCGTGACCAGGGCTGGTTGGCCCGTCGCCGCCAAAGCGCTGCGTATCACTCTGTGCGCTATGCCGCAGCTAACAGCCGCCGGGCATTCTCGACGCAGATCTGCTCCTCTGCCCACGCTCCGAGCGACGACTCCCGCAGTTTCAACCGCGCTGACTCAAAATAGAACAGCGGCTGAAACGACCCGAACAGCAACCGCTGCGGCCCAATCCGCTCGACCAAACTGCCAACTCCCCCTGCGCCCTCCACCGTGGCAAGGTCGAAAGCGACGCCCGCCGCAGCCAGTTCCTCCGCCTCGCCGGGTCGCAGCGCGCGCTGCGCGTTGAGCACCTGTACCCTCGCCTGCGGCACGGCCCGCATGTGATCGAGCAACGGTGCCAGCGCCACATGCGGCACGGCGCAAGCGGGTGCTTGTGTCCGCTCGTCCTCCAGCAAGGCTACCACCTGCACGACGAGGCTGAGTTGAGCGGCGGCTTCCCAGAGTGCACGCACGGCGGGAGCATCGAGCGTGTAGCCGTGGTAGTTGGGGTGCAATCGTACGCCGCGCATGCCGTACAGCTCGTGGCAGCGGCGCAGATCGTCTTGCCAATCGGGCAGGGCGAGGTTCAAGCTACCCATCGGCGCAAGGAGGTGCGGGTATGCGGCACAGACGGCTGCCAACCGCTGGTTGACGCCAGACACATCGCGATCGAATACCCCTTCCAGACTGCCGGCCCAGGCTTGAACCACACCTTGCTCCTCCAGCAATCGCACCAGCGCTGCCGGTTCGTCTACCGTCACACGACGGAAGGGCCAGCGGAAGAGATACACGTTTGTGTCGATCAGTGGGCGATCTGCCATGGTGCTCAGGCCTCACGTCCCTTGGCGCGCAAAATGGGCCCCAGCAGGCGGCGGAGATTCGCTCCCAGAATCAACTGCCGCTGCTGCGCGGTGATCTCGGCGGCCAGCACCTTGCCAAGCTGAGAGGCAAAGGAACGGCCCGGAGCATCGCTGCCATACAGCACACGTTGTGCGCCCAACTCGCGTACGGCCATCTCCACCATCCCGCGGGTAGGGTCGCTGCCCGCCAGGTCGACGTAGATGTTCGGGTGCGCCCGCACGGCGCGAATCCCCAGCTCCCACAGCCCGCCAGTGTGGCCGCACACCAGTATTGCCTGAGGATGACGCACCGCCAGCGTGGCCAGGTCCAGCGGCGTGGACTCGCCCGCAAGCTGCGTGCCATCTTGCTTGAACCAGGTGTGCTGAAACACCACGGCCCCCAGCTCCGTCGCCCTGGCCACAATCGAATCCAGGGCCGCATCGCTGCACCGCCGCGCGACCCACAGCTTGATGCCCACCATCGGCCCCTCGGCCACGCAGCGCTCGATCTCTTCAAGGCTGGCATCGACATGCTCACCGCTCACATAGCAAAAGCCGTAAGCGCGGTCATGCCAGTGCGCCAGGGCCTGCAAGACCTCGTCGTTCTGGCGGCGCAACTGCTCGGGCGTGGGACGTACCACGAATTCCAGGCCCATGTACAGGCACAGGCGCTCGATGCCCATGCGGTCAGCAAGCTCCATGAGCCGGGCCATGCGCTCTTCGGGCGTGCGCCCCGGCAGACCCGCAAGATGGCAATGCAGATCCCAGATCATGGCATGCGGCAGGGTGGTATTACGGGGATGCTCAAGTTGACACTGCCTGTGGCATGTCTAGGGTGCCTGTTTGCACGCGGAGGGCAAACGCGCGGCGGATAGCATGGCGGCCAGGCGGCACTGGTGCGGGCGGTACTCGGGCCACAGCCGTGCGCCCCCGCGACCATGGTAGCGGCCGGCGCAGGGGTTTCCTACCGTGCATTGGGCAGGGGGCCGCCAGTTGAGAGCCCGGCGGCGCGGAGAAATCCCCCCGCCGCTGGGGCGACGCTTGCCGCCTTGACGGCAACGCCATGTGAAGTTGAAACTACGCACGCCCGCAGCTGTGGTTGCCGAGGGCGCGTCATGCCTGGTCGGTCAGCGCTGCTCGGTCACTGTTGCCTCCCCTGCCATGAGCGACGAACTGTTTTCCGTGCGCGGTCAAGTAGTGCTGGTCTCTGGCGGCACGCGCGGCATTGGTCGTGCCTTGGCAGAGGGCTTTGCCAAGCGCGGCGCGCAGGTTGTGCTCACGGGGCGTACACGAGAGGCGGCTGAAGCTGCTGCCAGCGAAATCTCCCGCCAGCCAGGCCAGCCCGGCGAGCAGCCGCCGGTTTGCGGTTTGGCGTGCGATGTGGCGGACGCCGATGCGATTGAACGGCTGGTGACGGAGGTGGTTGGGCGTTTCGGCCGCATCGACACGTTGCTGAACGTGGCGGGCATGAACCGGCGGATGCCGGCAGAGCAGCTCACATTGCGCGACTACGACGACATTTTGGACGTGAATCTTCGCGGCGCATTCTGGATGGCCCACACCGTGGGGCGGCACATGCTCTCTCGGCGGCAGGGCTGCCAGATCCACATCACCTCGATCAACAACGATCGGCCGCTGATCCACGTGGCCCCCTATGCCATGAGCAAGGCGGGGCTAGGCCAGCTCACGCGGGCACTGGCATGCGAGTGGGGGCCGCGGGGCGTCCGCGTGAACGCCATTGCGCCCGGGTTCATCCTCACAGACCTGACACGCGGCCTTTGGTCCCGGCAAGACATGCAGGAGTGGGGTTATCGCAACACGCCGCTGGGACGCTTGGGCCAACCGGAAGATCTGGTGGGCGCGGCCCTGTTCCTCGCGTCGCCGGCGGCGGCGTTCATCACGGGGCAAATCATCTATGTGGACGGCGGCTTCACCTGCGGCTACCGCTGGCCGATCGACGCATCCTAGGCTGCACATCCACAAATCTAGGCTGCCCTGGCAACCTGCGATTGAGCTGCGAACCGCCTTCGCACGCCCGTGCAACACCGCCGCGGCATTCGCCCACAACAGGACCCGTGGTTGCCAACCCAGCAAGCCCCTCATTGCAACAGCAGCCCCGCCAGCAGACCCGCCACCACCACCGTCTCGATCAACCCGGCAACCTGCAAGCTGCGAGGATCCGTTTCAATAAGGAACTCTCGGAATTGCGAGGGAAACACGCTCAAGATGAACCCTTCGACCAGCAGCAGGCTCAGCGTGAACACGGCGATGTAATGGGCCCAGGGCATGGCGGCAGACTTTCGCAGAGTCGAGGCTTCGGCAGAAGGTCCAGCAAGCGGTTAGTAGATCATGGAGAGCGTCAACGCTCGGCAAGCCGCTGCGAACTGCATGCCGGCCCGCCGTGTGGGGAACGTTGCCGACGCCGTGCCCGCACCAGCAAGGGGTGTACCAGCCCGGCGCCCGGCCGCCCTGCGGCTCGCCGCCACTCGGCGTGTGCCCTGTGGTACCCCCTCTGGCCAACCGCACCCCGGACACGAGCGCGGCGGCAGGCCGTCTTGGGGCAGGCCATGTTCGGGCAGACCGCCCTGCGGCACGCCGTGCTACAGAGGCCGCCGTGGCACGGACCGGCGAGCGGCAATTCACGCAGGTCTGGCTTGCCGCTATAATCTCCGTCAATAGTGGGTACATCAAGCGGCTGGAGTACTGGTTGGGGTCATGGCTCAACTGGGCGTGAACATCGATCACGTGGCGACGGTGCGGCAGGCCCGCTTGACCTATGAACCCGACCCCGTGTGGGCTGCCGTGCTGGCCGAGCTGGGCGGTGCCGATGGGATTACCCTCCACCTCCGCGAAGACCGCCGCCACATCCAGGATCGCGACCTGCGTCTGTTACGGGAAACCGTGACCGTCAAGCTCAACCTCGAATTGGCGGTGGCCGAGGACGTACTGGAGATTGCCTGCCGCGTTCGACCCGATCAGGCCACACTGGTACCCGAGCGACGCACCGAGGTCACCACCGAAGGCGGCCTGGATCTGTACGCTGCCCCGGGCAAAGTGGCGCAGGCTGTGCAGCGGCTGCAACAGGCCGGCATCCTCGTCAGCCTGTTTTTAGATCCCGACCCAAAACAGATCGAAGCCGCCGCGCGTTTGAAGCCCGACGCCGTGGAACTGCACACCGGCAAGTACGCCACCGCCAGCCCTGGAGCAGCCCAAGCCGCGGAACTGGAACGCCTGCGCCACGCCGCCAAACAAGTTGTCGAACATGGTTTGATCCTGCATGCTGGGCACGGGCTCACCTATCGCAATGTCCAGCCCGTGGCGCGCATCGACCGCATGTGCGAGCTGAACATCGGCCACAGCATTGTCTCCCGCGCCCTGATGGTAGGCATGCAGCAGGCAGTGCGCGAAATGAAAAACCTGATTGCTTGATTTCCAGCGTCACGACAGCCGGTTCGCCGGCACCAAGCGGAGTCTCTTTTCATGCCAACCCGTGGCGAAGCCTTCGCGGGCCTCTCCGTCGCCCTGATTACGCCCTTCAAAGATGGCGAGCTTGACGAAGCGGCCCTGCGCGCACAGGTCGAGTTCCAAATCCAGGCGGGTACGCACTGCCTCTGCCCCGTGGGAACCACCGGAGAATCTCCCACCCTCTCGCACGAAGAGCACGAACGCGTCATTGCCGTCGTGGTGGAGGCCGCTGCCGGCCGCGTTAAGGTCATGCCCGGCACCGGCTCCAACAGCACCCGCGAGGCCCTCCGCCTCACCACCTTTGCCGCACGCGTGGGGGCCGACGCCGCCCTGGTGGTGGCCCCCTATTACAACAAACCTACTCAGGAAGGCTTCTACCAGCACTTCAAGGCCCTTGCCGAGGCAGTAGACATACCCCTCTGCCTCTACAACATCCCCGGCCGCACCGGCAAGAACGTGGAACCAGAAACGATCGCCCGCCTGGCCGAGTGCCCCAACATCACCATGGTCAAGGAAGCGACCGGCTCCATGGACCAGGCCTCCCAGATTCTGGCCCTCACCGACCTTACCTTGCTGAGCGGGGACGACAGCCTGACACTACCCCTGCTGGCCATTGGCGGACGCGGTGTGATCTCGGTGGTGGGCAACATTGTGCCCCAGGACATGCTGGCGCTGCTGGCAGCCTTCGCTCGCGGCGACCTGCCGGAGGCTCAACGCTGGCACCGGCGGCTGTTCCCCCTGTGCCGCGACATGCTGGGACTGGCCACCAACCCCATTCCCATCAAGGCCGCCATGCGGCTGCTGGGCCGAGATTCCGGCGAGCTACGGCTGCCCATGACACCCCTGGGCCAGAGGGAAGAGGCCAGCCTGCGCTCCACCCTGGCAGGCTATGGACTGCTCTAGTACACCCCGCGCCCGTTGCTGTAAAGCGTAGAGGCTCCTCTCCTCTACGCCCCGGCCCTGGGCCGACACAGCGCCCGCGCCCTGGACGTGTGGGGACACCGCATGCTGGGAAAAGAGGGAGAAGCCTCTCCCCCGCACGCCGTACCCGTCCCCGGCGCCCGAGGCGCCCCCCGTCACGTACGTCCGTCAGAGGGCAAGCGACCTGCCCGCCTCTCTTGCAGGGAGCGGATGACTCCGGCCTCTCTGCCACTCGATGCGGCTCGCAAGTGGCAAATACGCCGGGGGGTTGCGGGAACCGCATGCATTGGGTCTCTCTGCCACACCCATGCACCTGATGGACGCGGTCGCTACGAACTTGTGTTCACTACGAATACGAATGTAGGCTCACCATGAACACAGCGCCCCCTGTGATGGCGCGGGCGTGCAGCGGAGGGCCTGCCCGCAGCCATACAATGCCTGCGTATGCTTGCCAGGAGGCGGCACCGCGCTGCGGATCGACGAATGTGCCGGATATGCCGCCTAGGCCGTCGTGTTTTTGCCTGTGCAGAGCGGCGGGCAATCCATCTCTTGGCGTACCCCGACTGGGAGGACCCGTCGCAAGGCCGTGCGAACCATTTCCCGGGCGCAGCGGCCTGCGCCCCGCCGGCCGGTTGTAGAATTGTACTGTGGGATGAATTGAGCTGCCCCGCTTGTACCTGGAGAGCATCTAGCCATGACCAGCAGGCTGCTGTGCGTGATGGCGTGCCTTGCGCTAGCCCTTCTGCCCGCATGTGGAGTTGGACCGCGGTCGGTGGCCAAGCCCAAGCCCACGGCAGAAGAGATCCGCGAGCTGCAGCGAGCGCTGGCCCGCAGCGAGGCCCCATCTCTGCCACGTCGCACGCAGCCGCTGGTGCGTGAATGGACCGTGAAGGAAACAGCGGCCGACGCCCTGGCACGCATTGGCAAAGCGGCGATCCCGCAGCTGATGGAACTGCTTGACGAACCAAACCCGACGGTACGCATCCACGCGGCCCGCGCGCTGGGACGCATGGGGAGCGAGGCGCAGCCCGCTGTACCCAAGCTGGTTGCCGCACTGGAAGATCCTGAGCCAGAAGTGCAGCGAGCCGCCGCACGCGCGTTGGGCCAAATGGGGCCTGCCGCAAGCGATGCCGTGCCGGCCTTGATCCGCGTCATCAAACGGCCGGAATGAAGGCCGGGCCGATTCGACGGAGTTTCACCCCGTCACGCCCAGGGCCACGGCTCATGGAGCGGCAGCAGGTAACCACGGTCTCCAGGTGGCGCCAGTGCGTGCGGGCACTGTCACTACCACCCCTCGTCAAGCCTGCACGAGGGACGCTCCCACGACGTCCGCCGGGGATGGCCGGCACCGTCGCGCCGCCGGATCGTATGGCAGGGCGCAGCAAGCAGCCTGGGGTGCGTGGGTCGTAGGGTCGCTTGCGATCACGGCGCAGCGCGCTGAATGCCGGCGCAGCAAGCTGCCGCGGCTAGATGGGTCGCACTTCGCGGGCACGCGGACCTTTGCCTGATTCGTTGGAGGTATCGAGGGTATATTCCACGCGCTGTCCCTCAGTGAGGCGGTCGAAGCCTCGGTCGACCACTGTGGAGTGGTGGAAGAACACGTCGCCCGAGCCGCCCTCGCCCTTCTCTGCCCTGATAAAACCAAAGCCTTTCTCGATGACCAGTTTCTTGATTGTTCCGGTGGGCATTGCTGCCGCTCCCTGATCGGCCCCACATTCGCAACACTCCTGCGACCGGCGTGGGCCGACCAGGCGCAGCAGCTCACGACCCCACCTATCGGGGGGGAGTACGACGCTCAGCGTAAGGGTAGCAAAGGCCGCTTGCAAGCGAGCTGGCACGCCGGGCGCGTCAACAGCCGCCGCTGCGGCCCAGCAGATAGGCCAGCCGCGGTCCCCACCCTCACATGGCAGGCCGCGCGGCGGTACGGAGAACCACAACAATCTACTAGCTGCGACCCGGGGCCAAACAACTCAGCGGATGCTCGGCTGCTGCGTGCGCGCCGTTGCTGAGTACCGGGCGCGGCCTGATGGCGGCGAGACGATCCTCAGCCGACAGCCGCCCCGCTGGCCCCCTGGCGCGGCGGCTCGCGGCACTGCAAATCGACGTACCTGCCTTGCCGGCCGCTGTTGGCGACTCCCGCATTCCGCGCTGCGTGCGCTACTTCACGGGATTCCGCAGCACGCCCACATGCTCCAGTTCGACCTCAACCACGTCCCCCGGCCGGATGGCACTGGTCTCGCCGGGCGTGCCCGTGAAAATCAGATCGCCTGGATAAAGCGTGACATGCTGGCTGATGAAGCTCACCGTGCGCGCCACGCTGTGGATCATCTCGCTGGTGCGCGCCTGCTGTTTGACCTCTCCATTGAGCCGCAGGGTCAACTGCAAGTCGTCGTAGGGGACGCCCTGCACGATGAACGGCCCGCAGGGGCCGAACGTGTCGCTCCCCTTGGCACGCCACCATTGCACGTCGTCCTTTTGCCAATCGCGGGCGCTCACGTCATTGCCGCAGGTGACGCCGAACACATAATCGAGGGCAGCAGACTCGGGCACGCGCCGTGCGAGTTTGCCGATCACGATCACCAACTCTGCTTCGTAGTGAACCTCTGCCGTGCCCTCGGGGATGACGATGGCCTCTCCATCGCCCACCAGCGAGCTGACACTCTTGAAAAACGGCTGCGGGATTTGAAACTTGGGGGGGATCTCCTCCCCTTCCAGATGGCTGCGGTAGTTGCCTGCCAGGGCGAAAACCTGTTTCGGCTGCGTGGGGGGCAATAACTTGACGCCGGAGAGAGGGTAAGTGTGCTCGGTCGGCCGCCACGGGCCGAACAGGTCCCCTTCAATCAGGCGAACCGTTTCTCCCTCGACCAGCGCGTAGTGCGGCTCGTAAGCAGCGGGACCTACACCCTGTTTGGGGATGCCCACGCGAGCGAACCTGGTGGGCTGCGGCTCAGCAGCCAGCAGGGCGGAACTGAAGCATGCCAGGAGGATGGCCAGTGAACATCGTGGGCCAGACATCATACACCTCGCGCTAGCGATGAAGCAGAGCCAAGGGCTGCGGGGAGGACGCCTGTGGGCTTGTGGCCTTGATCTTAGTCCGCTGGCCGTAAGCGGACAAGCAACGGGGGTTGTGGCATCACGCCCGAGTCGCATTCCGGCGCGGGTGGCACAGCGGGACCGGTGGTGTAAGAAGGCAGGCGGCATCAGGGAGCTAGGGGCGCGGCGGCACGTACGGCCAAGCAACGCATGCGAGAAGTCGATGACGGAGCGCTGCCCTTGCAGCAAGCCGCACACGCGGTCTACGTCCGCCCGTGGCGGTGGCAGCGATCCGGCACGCTACGCTTTTTCGGGCTTCGTCGCTGCGCGATACCCTTCGCAAAGCGGCAGGCGGCCTGCGCGCCGGGATCTGCCGCGCAGCGTCCTGGGCGGGCTGCGCCGCCATCGTTCCGAGGCGCCGGGGGCGCTTTCCGTCGGGGCAGGCGCGGCCTTACACTACGCTGGCTGCCGCGACAGCGGCCGTTTGCCGCTCTGGATCCTGCCAACCTAAGACTCCGATCACCTTGATGACAGCCACGCCCCCATCGCCACGCGTCTTGCTGCTGTTAACGGATCAGGCCGATGGGGAGGTGATGCGCCACGCAGCCGAGATGCTCGAGCGGTTTGGCGTGCCGTACGAGCAGCGTGTGGCGGCACTGCACGCGCCGTCTGCCCTGGCCGAGCTGCTCCAGGACGCCGAGTCTCGGGGCACGGCCGTGATCATTGCCGGCTCGCGGGGCGGCGTGTCGCTGGCCGCCGCATGTGCGGCGCATAGCCTGCTACCCGTGCTGGGGGTGCCGTTGCCCGGGCCGAATTTGGCGGGCCTCGACGCGTTGCTGGCCACGGTGCAGGCACCCGCGCAGCTTCCCGTGGCCACGTTGGCGCTGGGCAAGGCGGGAGCGGCAAATGCCGCCTTGCTGGCCGTGGCGATCCTGGCCAACAGCCGGCCTGAATTGCGTGCCCAGCTTGAGGGCTACCGAGCCGAACTCGCAGCCAAGGTGCTGGGCGAGACGCTGCCCTAGTGCTGTGGGGCTGGGCGGCAAGCCTGGAGAGGGTACCAGCGTGCCCGGCCGGCCAAAATGAGGCACGCTGCATCGCACCGTGCCCGTGCCCAGCCTTGCAGAATGGTATGTACCATCTGCGTGGAGTACGCCAATCACGCCCCGAGATGGCCGCCGGTGCTCGTACCGCCCAGCAGGCCTGTGGCCGTGTGGCCAAGAAACGTGCGGCGGGCAAGCATCATGTCGGCCTCGCTTCCGGCCAGGCCTGCCCGCTGCATCGTGAGCTGTACGTGCAAGGGGGGTATGGCTTGTTGCATGGCATCTCGCCTCAGTACCGTTGCGCTAGGTGCAGCCCTTGTTCCCACCAGGTCTGACCTGTCGTCTTGCCGGGCGGCGTGCGGGGCATCGATCTGCCCTGCTCAACGCGCACGTCTCAACTACCTGAGGCGCGGCGGCCTGATCGGTGTGGTTTTGCCGCAGGGGTCATTCGCGTGTCACCGTTTCGTCCAGGTTCAACAGGGTACGTGCCACGGAGGTCCAGGCCGCCAGCTCTGCCAGGGGCAGCTCGTCGGGCGGGGGAGGTTGGCCGACGGCCGCCAGCAGGCGAGCCTGGTCGGGATGGGCCTCATAATGCGCGTGATGGGCAGCGTATAGCTCCGCCAGCACGGCGGTTTCGTCACCCGTCGGCCGCCTGGAGAGCACCTGCCTCCACGCCCAGGCGATGCGGGGCTCGACGCCGGGCGGCGCCTCGCGCAGCAGCCGCTCTGCCAGTTTGCGTACCGCCTCCACAAACGTGGGGTCGTTGAGCAAGACGAGAGCGGCCTGGGGGGTGTTGGAGATCATCCGTTGCGCCGTGCATTCTTCGCGCGTGGGCGCATCAAAGGCCAGCAGCATGGGATGCAAGAAGGTCCGCTGCCGGTGGATGTACGCGCCTCGGCGATACTGGGCCGGCCCGTCATCGGCCGTGTAGGTTCGCGGCGGAAAGTTGAGGTGGTCCCAGTAGCCTGCCGGCTGATAGGGCTTCACGCTCGCTCCGCCGATTTCTCGCACCAGCAAGCCGCTGGCCGCCAGCGCCGTGTCTCGGATCCACTCCGCATCCATCCGGAACCGCCGCTGCCTGGAAAACAGCCGGTTTGCGGGATCGGCGGCAAGCGTCCCCGGGCTGCCACGCCAGGACAGGATGGGTAGGCGTGTGGAGCGGCTCGGGTTCTGGTGGGACCGGGGGAAACTACGCTAGCCTAACGGACTGCCGATAAGCTGCGGGCGCCGAAGGCGTCCGTCAGCTTCATCGGCGTGTTAGCTGGCACCACGCCCTTCATTCCAAGTTCTCCGTGTAACGGCAACGCGGGTAGTTCGTGCACCCGAGGAAACGGCCGAAGCGGCCGTTGCGCTCTGTGAGCCGCCCACCGCATGCCGGCTCCGGACAGAGCCGGCCCGTATCGGTACCTGCGCGCTGATTCCTCTGCCTACGGCATCGGCCGCGCGCACGATTGCCCGTAGTGGCGGCTCTCGTCTGGCTGCGCCCTCTGCGCGCGTCCACCTTCCCATCGCAGTCGGCGTCCTCGCACTCGAAATAGATCCCGTAGCGCCCGTCGTTCCAGATGGTCGGACCGCCGCACTTCGGACACGCGGGGTTTTCTGGTGCGTCGACGGAAGGCACGGTGTCCTCCTCGCGGGGGGCCGTGAGCGTGCTGACAAAGCGGCTGATCAGCTGGCACGCAGCTTGGCTCGCAAGGCGCAGCATGCTCTCGTGAGTGTCCCGGTGGGAGAGGATGTTCAGCGATCCATGCCATAGGATCCGCCCATCAATGATCGCGATCTTCTCGTGCATCCGTGCCCGCAGGTCAACTGCTATTCCGAGGTCACGGAGATCGCGCACCAACTCCGTCACCTCATCGCTCGAACCACCGCCAAACTCCTCGGCCGGGCGCGTGAGTATGCGCACCTTAACGCCGCGAGCGAGCGCCGCGCGGAGCGAGTCGATCCAACGGGCGGTCCCAGTTCCGGTCGCGAAAGGCGAGAAGATGACTATGGATTTAGCCGCGCGGGCGAGATCCCTGAGAAACGCTGGGTAGAAGTTGCCCTCGGTGAATGCGCCGGCCGCCCCCTCGGGAAGATCGAAGGTCGCCGGCAGCATGCGGTGGAGGCCGTCGATCCAGTCGCGCTCGGAGAGCGGCAGGAGAAGGTCAAGGTCGAGCGCCTCGCCGTGCGCCTCGAAGTGGTCCACGAGGCGGCGCACGAAGCCCTCGCGCGGCGCCTTCGCCCGCAGGTACTCGAAGTTGCCGAGGACGATCACGTGTCGCCGCCCACGACTCACGGCGACGTTGAGCAGGCGCGCGCCGTCCTCCTCGATGCGGGTCGCCTTGAGGAAGTGGCCAAGAGGCGCACCGAGCGAGTCGGTGAGGTCGAGCACCATCGCCGCCTTCTCGTTACCCTGGAAGCGGTGGACTGTGGCGGCGACGCCGGCGGCGCGCGCGCCCAGGTGATCGTCGAGGAGAGCCTGGATGAGGCGCGCCTGCGAGGCGTAGGGGGCGACCGCACCCACCGCGTCGTTCGGCTCGCCCGCGTCCGGTAGGAAACCCGTCTCGGCAAGGTGCAGGACGATGTTCCGCACTAGGAGCGCGTGGAAGAGGTTGTAGCGCGAGTACGTGCCGACGCGAAGCGCCGTCCACGGGTGGAAAGAGGCCGTGTCCACGTACAGAAGCGGTGCGTCGGAGAGGGGGAAACGGCCGGTTCCGCGGTTCGCGCTGGGGTCCGAACGCAGAGGGTGGTCGGCGTAGAAGAGCTCGTTGATGACGGCGCAAATCGGCTCGCGCATCCGGTACTGGGTGCCGAGCGCGACGAGGTGGGGCGTCGGTTCCCGCCGCTTGAGTCGCTGGGGAATGCCGACCTTCTCGAAGACGTCGCACTTGAGCCACTCCGCAGCGAGCGGCTCGTCAGACATCACGATTGGGGGAAGCTGGCGGAAGTCGCCGGCGACCGTCACCGACTGCCTCGCGAGCCCTGCCGCGTAATAGACGAGGGGAGGCATGAGCATAGACGCTTCGTCGATCACAACGGCGTCGAACTGCCGCGGTCCGCTCTTTCCGAGGTACGTGCGGTAGACCGTGGTCGCGAGGATTTTGCACCGTGCGAGGACCTGCTGCTCGAGCTCGGCGAACTCCCGGTCGATGGCTGCGATGCGCTCGCGGATCTGGCCTAGCCGCGCACGCAGCGGTCCGAGGCGCGCCTGGATCTGGGCTGCGGGCGGGTAGCTTTCGGTCTCCGCGATCAGCCGGTCCACCTCTCGGCGCAGCAATGCGATCTCGGCTTGGAGCTTGGGCAGGTCGGACGCGAACGCCCGGGCCGCCTCGGCTGCGGCCGCCGCAGCGCACTCTGCGGCGCCTGCATCTCGCGCCAGCCGGTCGGGGTCGAGGCCCGAGAAGAAACGCCGCACCGCACCCATCGTTCGCGCGCGCTCCAGGTCGGACCGGACCTTCGCGGCACGTGCGCGGTGCTGCTCGGCTTCTTGCTGGCGTGCCGCGATATTCACCTTCGCGGCCGCCAGAGCCTTCTGACGGGCGGCGAGGGTCTCACGAGCGGACGCAAGCCGTTCGAGGTCCTTGAGTGCCGCCACAAGCGAGAGTTCCTCAGCCTCGAGAGGCGCCGCCTCGCGGAGGAGGTTGTCCTTCTCGTGCTGGAGCGTTTGGCCGAGCCGCGCCACGATCTTCTCGAGAATCACCTGCGGCCCGAAGCGACGACACAGCTCCTCCTTCACCACCGGGCCTTGTCGGATCACGAGTCCCTGCTGGAAGTCGGGCTCGCCCTTGAGCCGCTCCGCCACCCGTTCCAGCGCCGTGTCCACAGCGATGTTCGTGTTCGACACTAAGAGCACGGAGCGACCCGCGCGATAGTGCGCCTCGACGATGCGCGCAAGCGTCGTCGTCTTGCCCGTGCCAGGAGGGCCCCACACGTACGCGGCGTCGCTGCCGAGCGAACGACGCACGGCGACTATCTGGTCGGAATTGAGAGGAGAACCGTTCAGGACCGCAGGCGCGGGCTCGGCGTCGGCGCTCCTTGCCGGTAGCAGCCCCAGCACCCGCTCCGCCGACTGCCGTTGGAACTGCGCCTCTCCGCTGCGGATCTTTTCAAGGCGCTCCTTCAGGCGCTCGATCAGGAACGAGTCGTCGGCCACGAGGCGGGCAGCCGCGATCTTTGAGCCGAGGTCGGCTTCGAGGGCCACGATCAGCACGCCGTCGCGAAACGAGACGAGCACGCCGGACACGTCCTCCTGGCCCGCCGTGACGCGAACCGGCGTGTCGTCGCGGAGGTTGAGGTCCTCGGCCACCACGAAGCGGTAGAGCCACGAGCCCTCAGCTTCACCGACGCGCTCACCACCGCGCAACTCAATCTGCGTTCCGCCGCCCTTTTTGCGGATGGCAATGATCTCGAGGCCGAGCGCCTCGATCATGTGTGTCAGCGGTTCATTCAAGAGCTTGCCTCGGTCGTGTCGGCACCCATCGGGCGGGCTAGGCCTGTCATCCCGTGCCAGCTAACGCCATGGCTCAGCGGTGCGCGGTAGCGCGTCCCCTGCAGCCGATTGTTCGGTGTTCATTTCCATATGCTTTCGATGACAAGTACCTCTCTGGAATTCAGTTCCCTCACGCTGTATTTCGAGACCCGCGAAAGCCCGTGTCGCTTTGCAGACTTGTTAATACTACAGCGCTAGACTGCTATTGCTCCTCAGTGAAATATCAGCCATACAGCGGCCTGGCAAGAGGGAGTTGGAGGC
>JAIMBC010000113.1 GCA_023511675.1 Pirellulales bacterium | reverse complement strand
GAACAGAGCGAGGCCTCCGGCGGCAGGGCCAACCTGCGCGAGGCGTTGCTGGCGGCAGGATCGCCCGCTTACGCCGGCATCCTCGAACGCAACGAACGGCACCTGAGATTGCTGGGCAGAGAGCGCGGCAGAGAACTCGCCCGCTGGCTGCTTCAGGCAGAACTGGACCTGAAGGGCAGCAGCCGGTTGCCCCCCCCGCTGGTGCTGGAGCGTTTGATTGTCAGAATCAGTGCCGCGAGGAAATGATAGCTACTGCCATGGCCGCGGTGCCCGCTGCGGAAACGTGCCGGAGCCGTCAAGTCAAGTGGGAAGGTACTCTCCGGGATGCATCTGCTGGCCCAGGTACGCAGGCTGTGGACGTGGCAGCAGGTCTGCCGCTGGGGGCGGGCCAGCCATGCTGTACCGGCAGGGATGTGGCAGCCTGGATGTGGGGACGATGATCAGGCAGCCACACTGCTCCGGCGATGAAGTGTGCGCCGGCTGTGCTGCGTGAGCCAGCGTGAGTTAGGAAGCATCCGTCGGCAGGTGGGGACAGCGATGCATGAGCCATAAGGGGTGTGCCTGAGTAGGTTAGCCATGATGAGTCAGTCTGGTGATGCTAGGGCGCGGCCAGGGTCGTTGGTCGTTATTTTCTTGACGGTGTTCATCGATCTGTTGGGCTTTGGCATCGTGCTGCCGCTGTTGCCCATTTACGCGGAGCAGTTTGCGGAGGGGTATACAAACCTGCTGGTGGGGCTGCTGATGGCGTCGTTTTCGGCGATGCAGTTTGTCTGTGCGCCGTTGTGGGGTCGGTTATCGGATCGGATTGGGCGCCGTCCGGTGCTGATGGCTGGGTTGGCGGGTTCGGTGGTGTGTTACACGCTGTTTGGGGTGGCGACGTCGAGCCGGAGTCTATGGTTGCTGTTCGTATCTCGTATTGGGGCGGGTATGGCTGGGGCGACGATTCCCACGGCCCAGGCATACATTGCCGACACGACCACGTTGGAGGGTCGAGCACGGGGCATGGCGCTGATTGGGGCGGCATTTGGCCTGGGGTTTACGTTAGGGCCGCTGGTGGGATACCTGGCCGTACCATGGGGAAGTGGGGAGCCGGGGCCCTGGCCTGGGTATGCAGCGGCCATGCTCTCAGCGGCGGCGCTGCTACTGGCGGCAGTGGAGCTGCCGGAGTCGCTGCGTCCTGCAGAGGCCGCCTTTGCTTCGCATCGCACGGGTCTGGCGGGACTGCGATCGGCCTTGAACATTCCCTCGATGGGCTGGTTGCTGGCGGCCGTGTTTGTGAGCGTGTTTGCCTTTGCGAATTTCGAGGCCACGATCTCTCGGTTGATCAAGGCCGAGGCGGGACCATTTCGATTTTCGTTCCAGCAGGTTTGTTTGACGTTTGCCTTTATTGGTTTGGTGCTGTCGTTGGTGCAGGGAGGGCTGGTTCGGCCGCTTTCCAGGCGGGTGCCGGAGGGCGCGCTGGCGTCATGGGGTACGGTGGTGGAGGCAGGCGGCTTTCTGCTCTTGGGCTGGGGCGGAGAGGCGGGGAGTCGGACAGCCCTGTTTGGCGGGTTAGCCGCCGTGGTGACGGGCTTCGCCATGATTACGCCCAGCTTGAATTCATTGATTTCCCGGCGCAGCGACCCTGGCGAGCAAGGCGGCGTTCTGGGGGTGGCGCAAAGCATCAGTTCGCTGGCGCGGATTCTCGGACCCGTGGCAGGCAACGTTCTGTATGGCAGGTCCCGCACACTCCCGCTGTGGACGGCTGGCTGTTTGACGGTGCCGTTGCTGCTGATGGTGGTGGCAGCGGCTCGAGGCGGCAAGGATTACGTCCCTGCCACCGGCGAGGCGTTGCGCAGCACATGAGGGGCCGCTGCGGCGGGAGTAGAGCGGCTAGAGTGGAACGTCGATGGGAACCATCTCTTTGCCTGCCCCGGCCCTGGGGATCGTGGCGGCGATCAGCCGTTACGAGGCGGCCCTCGATTGGGCCCAGCGGCAAATTGCCACCTGCTGGGGCGCTATTGAGCTGATAAGCGAACGGTTCGACTTTACCGAGACGGCCTACTATGAGTCTGAGATGGGCAGTGGGCTGAAGAAGCAATTCCTGGTTCTGGGGGAGCTGATCGATCCGGCGAGTCTTGCCGAGCGAAAGCTGCAAACGAACGGCTGGGAGGCCGCGTATGTTACAGTTGGTAGACATGCGGAGCCTCGCCCCTTGAACCTGGATCCCGGCTATCTGACGCAGGCCAAGCTGGTGCTGGCCTCGACGAAGGACCACGCACACCGCATTTACCTGCGCAGCGGAATATATGCCGAAGTGACCCTGCGCTTTCGCGGCGGCTCCTGGGAGGCCTGGCCCTGGACGTATCCCGATTACCGCCGGGCCGACTACCATGCCTTTTTCAGTGAGGCGCGCGAGCTGCTGCGGCGGCGCCTCAGGGAGCGGCAGGCATGAGCTGGCTGGTGCTGGCCGCGGCGTTGCCCAGCTTCATTGTGGCCTGGCTGACCGGCTTTCTGGTACGGCGCTGGGCGCCGCGCTGGGGACTCATCGACCGCCCCGGCCACCGCAAGGTGCACACCCAGCCCACGCCCCTAGGCGGCGGCCTGGCCATCTGGCTTGGGGTGGTGGTTCCGCTGGCTGTGGGCAGTGTGGCCCTGCTAGTTTCGTCGGGCCCGCATTCCTCAGGCGTTTCAAGGGGGTCCAGCGGCGTGCGGAGCGGGGCGGCCACCGCCGGTTCGGCGAACTCGCCGGCGGTCGTCAGGGTGGGGGGGGCCACACAGCAGGCTGTCGCGGCCGATTCGGGCGCTGCTGCCGCGCCAGACGGCGAGCCCGGGCGGGAGGGGCCGCACCGCCGCCCAGACGGCCCTTTTGAGGGTCAGGGGCGGTCATCCGAGTCGCCACGGGCTGTGGGGGCTGAAGGACTGGCCTGGCTATGGCAGCCCTTGCGTCAACTGCTGCGCGAACATGCGGCGGGGCTGCGCTATCGTCTACCGCAGTTGTGGGCATTGTTGGGCGGCGGCACGGTCTTGATGTTATTGGGCCTGGCAGACGACCGCTACCGGTTGGACTGGCGGCTGCGCCTGGCCGTGCAAACGGTGGTGGCTATTTTCCTCGTTTCGCTGGGCTGGCAGATCACGCTGTATAGCGAGGCACGCTGGCTGACGGCTGGTCTGACCGTGTTGTGGATCGTGGGGCTGGTGAACGCTTTCAACATGCTCGACAACATGGATGGCCTTTCCGCCGGTGTGGCCGCCATTGCCTCGATCCTGCTTGTCGCGGCCCTGCTGATCTCTCCGGCAGAGGACTTTCGGCCTCAGCTTTTTGTGGCCGGATTGCTGCTGGTGCTGCTGGGCGCCCTGGCTGGGTTCTTGTGGCACAATCGGCCTCCCGCCCGGCTATTCATGGGCGATGCCGGAAGTTACTTTGTAGGATACTGTGTGGCTGCGGCAACCATCATGGCGACTTACACGCGCGATCGGCTCCCTACTCATGCCATCCTGACGCCACTGTGCGTACTGGCGGTGCCCCTGTACGACGCCTGCACGGTGGTCTGCATCCGCTTGCGGGAGCGGCGCAGCCCCTTTGAGGGAGACAAGAGCCATCTCTCCCATCGCCTGGTGGAGCTGGGCATGAGCAAGGGACAGGCGGTGCTGACCATCTATCTATTGACGGCGACGTGCGGTCTGGGGGCCCTGGTCTTGAATCAGGTGAACGAGGCAGGCGCCTGGGTGATTCTGACGCTGGTAGGCTGCGTGCTGCTGTTGGTCGGCATTCTGGAGACGGCCGGCCGCCGAGGACGCAACGGGGATAGGTGAATCGCAGCGGAGGAGACCAGCAAAGCATGCCGCCGTCAGCCCAGCCAGCGTCTGTTCCCATGAGCGGCGCCTCGTCCGTGACGCTTACAGTCGCCGATTATCTCCGCCCGTACCTGGTGGCGGTCCTGACGGCCACGCTGGTGGCCCGGCCCCTGGTTACTACAGAGCTGGCGCAAGAGACGGGGGCCGGTCTGCCGTTCGTGATTGTCACGCTGGCCGTGGCCGTCGTCTGGCTGGGCCTGGGACTGTTTGACGGCCGGCTCCGCGTACGGTTCGGCCTAGCAGACATCGCGGCAGCGGTGCTGGTGGTGCTCCATTCGCTGGCCGCAGTCTGGGCCGTGAGACATGCGGCGCCGCGTCCGGCCATCAACATGGCCTGGGAGTGGATCGGCCTGTTTACGGGCTATTTGCTGCTGCGGCAGCTCTTGATCAGCATGCGCGAGCAGCGCGCCCTGCTGGCGGTGATGGCCGCCCTGGCCGTCATGATCGCCGCATACGGCGTGTATCAAGCGGCCTACTCCTTACCCGGGCTGCGGCGGCAGTACCTCAACGATCAAGAGCGAACCGTGCAACAGGCCCTCGGCTTCAACCCCTCTGCCGAGGCCCGCATGCTGTTTCACCAGCGGATGATGGCCAGTGAGCCGTTCGCTACCTTCGCGCTTCCCAACTCGTTGGCGGGCTTTCTCGCCCCGTGGCTCCTGGTGCTGCTGGGCATGGCTGCCTCGGGATGGCGGCAGGGAACCAAGCTCTGGCAAAAGATCCTGTGCATGGCGGGCCCGCTGGTGCTGGTACCCGTGGTGGTGTGGTGCTTGCTGCTGACCAAAAGCCGCGCCGCCTGGCTTGCCACCATAGCCGGGGCCATTCTGGGAGGAGGCTGGCTGGTGGCGCGGTACGGAAAGCTTACCTGGCGCGGCACCACGGTGCTGGTGACGATCGTCTGCTTGCTGCTGGCAGGCGCGGGCGTGGCGGCCTGGCGCATCGACCCCTTGCTGGTGCAAGAGGCGCCCAAGTCTCTTCGCTACCGTCTGGAGTACTGGCAGGGTGCGTTCGCCTTGATTGGAGCGCACCCCTGGCTGGGATGCGGTCCAGGAAACTTTCAAGATTCCTACACGCGCTACAAGGCACCACAGGCCAGCGAAGAGGTGGCGGACCCCCACAATTTCTTGCTGGAGGTCTGGGCCACGGCTGGTACGCCCGCCGCGCTCGCCCTGATCGCCTGGCTGGGACTGATCTTCATCAGCCTCCTCAAGGCAACACCTCGAGCCGAACCCACCGTGCAGCACGCCCGAGACGCCTCGGCCTGGATCGTGGCCGGCCTGGCGGGAGGCGTGCTGCTGGCCCACTGGCAAGACCTGCTGGCCGCCTCTCTGCCGCTGCTCGATCTCGATTGGTGGGAGGCGGGTAAGCTGCTGGCCGGCTTCTTCGTCCAGCTTGCCTTGGTAATACCGCTGGCCTTTTTGTTGCAGCCGTGGGTGGTCGCGGGACGGCTGACCGCCGGCATGCCCGGCCTGGCACTGATGGCGATGTTGCTGCACTTGCTGGTCTCGGGCGGCATCGGCATCCCAGGCGTGGCCGTTTCCCTGTGGTTGCTTGCCGCGGTCACATTGAACGTATCTCAGGGCTCCGAGGGGTTAGGAGCCATGTCCCGTTCAGGCACGGCACCGTGGGCCGTGGTGGCGCTGCTGCTGATTGTGGGTTGTTACACAACTTCCTACCTGCCCTCGCTCACGGTCTCGACTCTGTTGGCCCGCGCGCGCGGGGCGAGTGACGAAGAGGTGGAGGGAATCCTGCTGGAGGCGCATCGCTCGGATCCTTACACCGCGGATCCCTTGTGGGCGCTGGCGGAGTGGGAACTATTGAATTGTGCGCGGGCGCAGGGGAACGAGGAGCGGGACGCCGCCTTTAAGCGCTTCGAACGTTATGTGAGAGAGGCCCTGGCGCGGCGGCCGCATTCCAGCGCCGCCTGCCGCCACGCGGCCGACACATACCGGCGGGTATGGAACGAAAGCCGGAATACCTGGGACCTATCTCGGCGGCTGCCCGTGCTGGAGACGGCGATCGACTACTACCAGCAGGCGATTGAGCGCTATCCCAACAACATCGAGCATCACTTCTGGCTGGCGGTGGTGCTGTCTGCACGCATTGAGGCGTTGGGAGAAAGCCAGCCGGCGGAGGTCCGTAGGCTTCGCCAGCAGCTTGCAGAAGTGTGCCGCAGAGCACTGGAACTGGACCGCCTCACGCCTCATGAGAACAAGAAGCTGGCGCCGGCGGAGCAACAGGTGCTCACGGCCCAGTTAAGAGAACTGGAGGGCCAGGGCAAACGTAACAAGCAAGCGGTGCGGCAGCCCTCCGGCCAGACCCGCCAGCCGGATGGCGCGCCGTAAACTGCCCGTAGGCTGGCCGCCCGCAGAGAAGCGCAGAAGCACGATCGAGTTGTCTGCATATGAAGGCCTGGACGTTCGTTGGTGCCTTGGTATTGGTGGGCTTGGCCGTCGGGGTGGCCATGTCGTGGCGGGAGCTGGCAACGCTGACCGAGTCGCCCATCCCCGGTCCGCCGCCGGACGAAGGCTCCCCCGCGGCAGCAGCGGCTGGCGCGAAAGCGGGGTCTAGCGGGGAGGCGGCTGGCGGTGCGGCGGGGGCGGCTCCTGGCGATCAGGCGAGTGAACGGCGGCCCAAAGTGTTTGTGGAGGAGCCGGAGTTCAACTTCGGTGCGGGCCGCCATCGACAGTCAGGCGTGCACGGCTGGCGCATCTGGAACAAGGGGGATGGCCTGCTGCGCATCCGCGACTCATGGGTGGAATGTACCCAGTGCACGAAGCTGATCGTGCCCGCCAGCACCATTCCGCCGGGAGAGTCCATCGAGGTGAAGCTGGAGTACACGCTGATCACCTTGCAGGAGGACTTCCGCAAGTCGGCCACCTTGCTCACCAACGACCCCGACCAGCCGATGGTCGTGCTGCGCCTGGTGGGCAAGGTGTACCATCCCCTGGAGGTAAAGCCGGCGAGCCTTTCCTTCAGCGGCCTGAAACCAGCGGAGCAGGCGGCAGGGAGCGTGCTTGTGCTGGCACACTTCACCCGAGACTTCCAGATCAAGGCCATTTCTCTGGCCGATGCCACGCTAGCAGACCAGTTCCAGGTCCAACCGCGCCCCCTGGCTGCCAGCGAACTGCCCGAGGGAGCGCTGGCCGGTTATGAGTTGCAAGTGACCGTAAAACCAGGATTGCCTTTGGGTGACTTTCGACAGACAATCCTCCTCGACACGAACCTCGACGAACCGTCCCGCGTGGAAATACCCGTCCAGGGCAGCATCACCAGCCCTATCACGGTCATCGGCACCAACGGGTGGAACCCTGGCCGCGGCGTGCTCAAGCTGGGACTGGTTCCGCGAGAAGAAGGAGTGGTGCGCACACTCAAGCTGATGTTCCGCGGCGTCGGCCAGGCAAACCTGCGGCTGGAGCCGCCTCGCGCCCACCCCGATCTGTTGCAGGTCAGCTATGGTGTTCCCAGCGAAATCAAAGCAGGCGAGGTGGTGATGATTCCCCTGGAGCTGAGAATCGCCCCGGGTACAGCGCCTGTCAGCTACCTCGGAGGCGACGGCGAAGAGGCAGCGGAGGTGCTGGTCAAGACCGTCGAACCGCCAGGGTGGGAATTGCGCTTCCGCGTGGAGTTCGCCGTGGAGTAAGCCAACACGAGAGGGGCCGCCTGCCGCACAACCAGCAAGCCTCGCTGCTGGCCGCCCGGCAGCATGCCGCCCGACGACGGTCCGACGCAGCTCCCGCAACCAGCGGGACCGCTGCCCCGCAGGTTCATCTGGTGAACGGAGTCCCAAGAGCATGTCCAAGCATTCCTTCACATCCATCTCGCTGCTGGCCGCCTGGTTCGGATTGGGCATTGCAGGCGCGGCATGGCTGCCGCCGCCACGTGAGCCCGCCGCCGGCTCCCGGTTTCTCTCGCCACACGCAGCGCAGCAGGCCTCCCCGCCCGGCCAACACGATCAGCCGGGCCGCCACGATGGGCAGGGCCTGACCCTCCAGCCCGACGCACTGCGAACCAATGCGTCCGGCCCGCGACAAGCGGCGCGCCCCCGTGTGCGGGCACCATCCCAGACTGCTCGGGCCAAGAAAACTGACACTGCCCAGAGCCATGCTCTGCAATCCGGTGACGAAGGGGCCGAGCAGCAACCCGACCAGGCACACGCCCGCCGTTTGCCCCTGTTTGAAAACTGGCCCAAGCCCGAATTGCTCCTGGTCGCCACCGGAGATCAGCTCGGCTACATCGAGCCCTGCGGCTGCACCGGCCGGGAAAACCAGAAAGGCGGCATCATGCGCCGCTTCAGCTTCTTGAAAGAAACCCGCGCACGCGGCTGGCCCGTGCTGGCCGTCGACGTGGGGGGCCAGGTCAAGCGCTACGGCCGCCAGGCAGAACTCAAGTTCCAGGCCTCCGTCCAGGCGTTGCGCGCCATGCGCTATGCCGCCTGCGGCTGGGGCACCGAAGATGTGAAACTCTCTGCCGGAGAACTGGCCGCCGCGGTTGCTGAAGTGGACGGCGAACGGCTCTTCGTTTCGGCCAACGTGGGCCTGTTCGCCTGGAGCGACGAGATCGTGCCGCGCTACCGGGTGGTTCAGGTAGGCCGCAAGCGCGTGGGCATCACCTCGGTATTGCTGGAGAGCGAGCAGGAGAAAGTGAACAACTCCGAGGTGGTTTTCCGCAGCGCCGCTGAAGGGCTTGATGAAGTGCTGCCCGAACTGAAGCGAGAGCAGTGCGACCTGCTGGTGCTGCTATCGTACGGTCCCCCGCAAGAGACGGCCGCCCTGGCGGCACGCTACAGGGATTTTCAGGTGGTGGTCACCTCCGGCGGCGCCGATGAACCGCCGCTGCAAGCCCAACAGCTTCGCCAGACGGGCCAGTTCTTGATCGAGCTCGGGCACAAGGGGATGTATGCCGTGGCGATTGGCTGGTATGCAGACCCCAAGGTTCCGCTCCGTTATCAGGTGGTACCGCTGGACACCCGCTTTGCAGACGCCCCGGAAATGCAACAGGTTTTGACGGCGTACCAGTACCAGCTTCGCCAGGAAGGCTGGGCTGGGCTGGGCTTGCAGCCCGCCCTGCATCCTCGCGCCAAGAAGCCCAGCGACCTGCTAGGGCAATTCGCCGGCAGCCAAGCCTGCGGAGATTGCCATACCCAGGCATACGAAAAGTGGCAGAGCACGCCCCATGCCCACGCCACGCAGACGCTGGCCGAGCTGGACCCCACGCGGCTGCACGACCCAGAGTGTGTGAGTTGCCATGTTACGGGCTGGGTGCCGCAAAAGTACAACCCCTATCACGGCGGGTTCCACAGCCTTGAAAAAACTCCCCTGCTGGCCGGCAACGGCTGCGAGAATTGCCATGGGCCGGGCCAGGCACATATTGCGGCGGAGAACGGCACGGACGAGGCGCTCCAGATGCGGCTGCGGACTGCAATGCGGGTCAGCCGCGAGGCGGCTCGCGACCGGCTGTGCGTGCAGTGCCACGACGAGGACAATGATCCCGGCTACAACCCCGAGGCGTTTGACACGCACTACTGGCCGGAGATCGAACACCCTTGGCGCGATTAGGCGGGCCAGACGCTAGCCGCCGCCGGAAATGAAGCCCGTGCCAGAGGTAGGCTGCGCGCAGCCGCCGTGCCGGGACTTTCATTTACTCGCTCGGGCTCTGCGACAGCCGGGCGCTGCGCAGTCCTACGTGGCATGAAGAGGGAAGCTGCGTTTCGGGCTGGATGCATGGGGTCGGCAAAGGCCGGAAAGTGGGCCTGCTAGCGCAATTTTACGCAACCGTCATAGTTTTCGCATTTATCACAAACGTCCCAGACTGTGCCAAATGTGAGAACAGACTTTGCGAAGTTGTCAAGTGTCGTTGACTGAAATGAGGGGCTTTTATAGAATCCAAGATGGGTCACCAGAAGCCTCGGCCGGTCCGGTATCTCATCGCAGCCATCATGCACGTGTTTTGTTTTCATAGCCAACCGTGGCTGGGCTCGAGCCGAGAAGCGAAGGATGCGTATTCGCTCGTCCGCGGCACACGTTGAGATTAGTGCTCCGGGTAAGCTGAACCTGCATTTGGAAGTCCTGCAACAGCGGCCTGACGGGTACCACGAGCTTGAGAGCCTGTTGGTACCCATCAGTCTTGTTGACACGCTACGGTTCCACCCTGCCCCGCATGGGGAGATTGATTTTGGGTGGGAGGCAGCGGGCATGCCAGGCGATGTGGCGGGCATGCCGGTGGCAACAAAGAACCTGGTGGTCCGCGCGTTGGAGGCCTTGCGTCGCTATGTGGGCAGGGGCTTAGGGGCCGTCGTCCGGCTAGTAAAGCGAGTACCCGTGGGGGCGGGGTTGGGCGGGGGCTCGAGCGATGCGGCGGCGGCGCTGGCGGCGGGCAATCTTGGTTGGAACTTGGGATTATCGGTGGCAGAACTGCACGAGCTGGCGGCGGGGCTGGGCAGCGACGTGCCCTTCTTCCTGCACGGGGGGCCGGCCATTTGCCGGGGGCGAGGAGAGCAGGTTGAGCCGGTCACTGGCCTGGGGAGGCTGCACTTCGTGGTCTGCATGCCTCCGGCCAGCCTGTTGACACGCGATGTGTACCGCGCATGTGTGCCGGCCGCGCGGCCCGTTGATTGCCAGGACCTGCTAGCGAGCTTGAGACGCGGCCGCCTGGCGCAGGCAGGCCGCCTGCTCCACAATCGTCTGGAAGAGGCGGCCGCTATGCTCAGCCCTTGGGTGGACCGCTTGCGCCGGGAGTTCGCACGCCTGGATGTGCTCGGTGCCTCTCTCACGGGCAGCGGCGCAGCATATTTCGGGCTGTGCCGTACGGCACGGCATGCGAGGCGTGTGGCGGCGCTGTTGCAACAAAGGGCAGTGGGAAGGGTTTACGCTGTTGCTGGAGGCTGTTGACGCCGCGTCAAGAGTGAAGGAGACGGGCCGTGGAGATTACCGAGGTTCGCATCAAGCTCACGGAAGACAATAGCGAACGCCTGCAAGGCTTCTGCTCGATCACGATCGATCATTGCTTTGTGGTGCGCGACCTCAAGATCATCGAGGGTGCCAACGGGCCGTTTGTGGCCATGCCGAGCCGGAAGCTGACGGCCCACTGTCCCAGGTGCGGCTGCAAGAACCACTTGCGGGCTGCGTACTGCAACCAGTGCGGCCATCGCCTGCGGGACGAGCGTACGGCGAAGGAAGATGACGGACGTACTCGGCTGTACGCCGACATTGCGCATCCCATCAATGCTGCCTGCCGGGAGATGATTCAGGAGAAGGTGATCCAGGCTTTCCGCGAGGAGCTGGAGCAGGCCAAACTGCCGGGCTATGTGTCGCGGTACGACGACCCGGACGAGGAGTGTGCGCCCCCGCAGCCAGCGCGCCGCGGAGCGGAGGGGAGCGAGCCGCGGCGAACCGAACCGCCCGCGCCTCACGTGAAACCCCGCTCGGCCGGCGGTCCTCGTTCAGCAGCACGCGCAGCAGACGAGTCGCCCGCAGAGGCCGCTGCGACAGGCCGCGGCACGCACGTCGCGGCTGGCGATGCCAGCCCACCGCTGTCGGCTGCCCCCCCCCTTGTGCCGAAGGACAGGTAAGCGCCGCTCAGAATCATCGGGCGGCAGAGGACTCTCCCTCGGAGCCGAGCGTGGCGGCCCCGAACCAAGCCAGGCTTGCCAAGCGAGATAACTTCGGCGCTGGCATCTGGTAGGGGGGAAGCGTCCGTTCACCACGCAGAAAACAGAGCAGCCCCTTTCCGTAAGCGTGAGGCGAGCGCCTCTCCGCCTGCTCTGACCGCCGCTGGCAGGGATCTGGCCAGCTCACGCGACGGTTCTGCCGACAGGCCGAGGGGAGGGCTTGGCCTTGGTGCGCGAGGCGTACGCGGTTGCAAGGGCAGGCGCTGGCAGTGCCGGCGAGGCGGCTCTCGCCGCGTCCAGCGCTCCGCAGAAAGGGCTCTCGCCGCCTCCAACGGCGGGCAGAGGCGGCTCTCGCCGCCCGTTATGCGGGAGGACCTCGGAGAGGATGCTGCCACAGGCCGCGCCGCTCACGCAGCACGGCCCAACCCCCACGTTATCCTGGAGCGCATCGAAGAGGATGCTGCAACGGCAGGCGCGCTACCTTGCCGGACCCTACGTCTAGCTGATGTGCCAGTCAGGCCAGGCTCCGCTGCTGGGTGCAGACGTCTCCTTTACGCTCCACGAGTGCCGCGCCGCGGCCGACGCCAGGCTCCTCGCCTCGCTCGTACGGCGCGAAGAGAGCGCCACCGCAAGCAGGGCGATGCGCCGCAGCGAACGCGGCCTTAAGGAGCCTGCGCGGTTTGCGCCACGCCCAGTCCCGGTGCGGCCTTGAAGGTGGCGATCGCAGCGCCGTCGTCCAGATTCCAGATGCGCACCTCGCCATCGAAGCTGCCGGTGGCCAACCGCCGCGTCGCCTCGTTGATGGACAAGGCAAATACCCAGTCCGCATGGCCCTCGAAGTTGCGCACGGCCGCTCGATCGCCCACGTTGAACAGCCGCGCGACGCGATCGGCACCCGTGGCCGCCAGCAGCCCGCCCGCCACCGACAGCCTGAACACCTCTCCGCCAAAACCGCCCACGTCCGCAATCTTGTTGCCGTCTGCCGGATTCCAGACGTGGATCAACCGATTGGCACCCCCGGTGAGCACCTGCGTGCCATCCGGGCTGAAAGCCACGCCATACACCACATCTCCATGACCGGGAAACGTGACCAGCGACTCGCCTGTGGCCGCGTCGAACACCTTGGAGGTCTTGTCTCGGCTGGCGGAGGCGAGGCGGGTCCCATCGTGATTCCACGCGATGGCCAGCACCCAATCGGCATGATCTTCGATCAGAAGCTGCTGCGTGCCCGAGGCCACGTCGAACACGCGGATGGAGCGGTCGGCGCCGCAGGCGGCCAGCCGATCGAAGGCAGGGCTGAAGCGCACGTCGAAGGCAGCATCCGAGAGGCTGGCTAGTTCTCGAACCAGATTGCCTGAGGCAGGCTCGTAGAGGCGGATCTCGCCGGAGACGCCAGGCGTACCGCTGGCGGCCGCCAGCAGGCTGCCATCGGCATTGTAAGCCAGCGCATAGGTGCGCTCGTCCACATTCCCGATGCGGCGCAGCAGCGCGCCGTCGGCGGGGTTCCAGATGGTAATCTCATGGTAGCCGCCAATGGCCAGCTCCTGGCCGTCGGGGCGGAAGGCCATGGCGGTGACCGGCCAGGGAACGCGGTACGCCTCGGGCGCAGCAGGGTGCGGCAGCTTGGGGATGATGCTCACCAGCGTGGCCTGCGGATCGCCGCCATCGAAGGCGGCGCCCTCGGCGATCCAGCGGCGCAGCAGCTCAATCTGCTCGGCCGGCAGGGGGTCGCTATCCTGCGGCATGCGCAGATCGGCATCGTCGGTACTGATCCGCCGGAAGAGTTCGCTGGCTTCGGGCTGGCCCGCGGCGAGGGGCGGACTGCCCGAATCTCCCGGCTTCTGCAACGCGGCAAAGGTATGGAGCTGAAAGCCACCTTTGGGATCGCTGGCACCGTGGCAGGCCTGGCAATTCTTGACCAGGATGGGTGCCACGTCCTTGGTGAAGCTCACCGGCACGGCCGGTTCCTGTGCCGCCGCACCGTGCAGCAGGCAGGCGGTCAGGCTGAAGGCTGCGATCTGGAGGCGATACATCTACAAGCTCCCGTGGGCGGGCCGTTTCGGCCGCGGTTAGTGTTGGAACAAGAACTCGTTGGCGTTCAACACGGCCCAGCAAACGTCTTCCAGGCCGCGCATGCGGTCGCCGCTGGCGGCAATGTGATTCAGCGCGGCGGCCAGTTCGGCCTCTCCCGGCGTGCGGCAGAAGGCTGCCAGATAGAGTGCAGAGACGATTTCCGCGTCACTCTTTCCGGCAGCCACCAGACGGCGGAGGCGATTGTGCTCGTCCCGAATCTTGCCGTGCACCAGCGGGCCGTTGATCATCTGCAGGGCCTGCGAAAGGTTCGATTCGGTGGACCGCTCGCACTGACAGGCCGTCTCCCGCGCCGGCTGGCCGAACACCTTGAGGAAATAGTTGTCCACGTCCGGGCTGGGCAACTGCGTGGCCCGCGTACCCAGCGGCAGACCGGGATACTTCTCCGGCACCTCCGTCACCTGGCAGATGGCGTCGAGAAGCTGCTCGGCGGAGAGCAGCCGGGTGCGTGCATGGGAGAAGTACTTGGCATCGTCCTTGTTGAACTCGTTCTTGCGAGAGCTGAGCTGGTACGTGCGGCTGTTGAGAATCGTCCGCAGCACGTGCTTGCGGTCATAGCCGTGCGCCACGAAGTCGGCCGCCAGGGCGTCCAGCAGCGCCGCGCTGGCCGGCGGGTTCGAATCGCGGAAGTCGTCCACCGGCTCGACGATGCCCCGGCCCATCAGATAACCCCACAGCCGGTTCACCTCCATCTTGGCAAAGAACGGATTGTCCGGGGAGGTCAGCCACTCGACAAAGGCCAGCCGGCGGTCCTCGTCGCCGGGCAGCTCCATCTCCCCCCGCAGCGGCAGCCACGGCTTCATCTGCCGCCCCGTACGCGGCTGCGTCACCTCTCCGCTGCGCGCCACCCACACCACCAGCTCTTCCGGCGTCGATGCCGGCTTGCGCTGCACCCGATTGAAAAACGAACCGATGCCGTAGTAGTTGTCCTGCGTCCAACGCTCAAACGGGTGGTTGTGGCACTTCGCACACTGAATCCGGATCCCCAGGAACAACTGGCTCGTCGTCTCCGTGCAATCGTTCGTATCCGCCGCCGTGCGATAGTAATTGGCCGGAGGATTGGCAAACGTGCTCCCCTCAGCAGTCAACAAGGCCCGCGCAAACTCGTCGTACGGCATGTTGTCTCGAAACGCCGCCACCAGCCAGCGGTAGAACTTCGGCACCCCACTGGCCGAAACCTTGTTCACCCGCAACCGCAACAGATCGCCCCATTTGAGCGCCCAGAACTCCGCATACTCGGGCCGCTCCAGCAAGGCGTCGATCAGCCGGGCACGCTTGTTGGCATCCCCATCGGCGAGGAAGGCCTGCGTCTCCTCGACTGTGGGCAACATGCCGATCACGTCCAGATACACGCGGCGGAGGAACTCCTCATCGCTGCACAGCTCCGACGGAAGGATCTGAAGCTGCCGCAGCTTCTCGAACACATGCTTATCGACGTAGTTATGCGGCGGCGGGTCGTTCCACACGAAGCCGGGCACATCGTGCAAAAACATCATGTACGCCGTCTCCAGCCGGTCCAGGTAACGCACCAGAATGGCCGCTTCTCCACGCGTACGGCCCACAACCAAACCGCTCGCATCGACGGACGCCACGCCCTCGTCGGAACTGGAGAAGGTGGCCAGACGGGTCACGTCGCGCACGCTGCCATCAGAAAAGCTCGCCAGCACCAGGAGCTGCTGCGTATGGGCAGGGCGATGCAACAGCCGCTGGCGCGGATAGATCTCGATCCCCGTGCAAACGGGTGCATCGGCCGGGTCGAGCTGGCAGCCCTGGGCAATCCACTCGCGCAGCACCTCGTAGGCAGGGTCGCTCTTGGACAGCCGGCGGCCGCCGCCGTGGGCCACCTCCATCAGCGGCTTGCGCAATAGCAGGCTGCGCTCCGGTTCGAAGACGTTGGTGCGGCGGCTGAACGACTCTCGGATCAGCGTCAGTGCATCCAGCGCCGGATCGTAAGCACGCAAGGAGAGCCGAAAACCGCCCTTGCCGCTGGGAGCACCATGACACGCCCCCTGATTGCACCCCTGCTTGGAAAGCGCCGCCAGCGTGCCGTAAACAAAGCTTACCCGCTCCGGCGTCTCTTGCCCCAGCACCTCGCACGCCACGCGGGCCTCCCAACCCCCCACCCGGACCATGATCTCTGCCTGCCCGTTGCCCACAGGTACCGCCACGCCCTGCTCCACACGCACCACCTGCTCGTTGCTCGAAGCGAACTCTGCCGCACGCGTGAGATCCTGCACCACTCCCTCGGCATACACGCCCGTCACCACCAGGTGCATCGTGCTGCGGGGCGTCATCAGCCGAAACTGCGGAGGGTACACCTCCAGCGCCTGCGGGTTGCCCACCACGATCGGCTCCAGCTCCGCCTCCCTGCCGCCCGCAGGTTCGGCGGCGCTGGCACACCAGGATAGCAGCATGGCCAGCAGGGCCGGCAACCAGCGCCCCATGGGGCCAACCCACCCCTTGGTGCACCGGCTCCAGCCTCGTGCCGTTTGGGCCGCCTCCCCGCAGCCCGCAACAATCAGCCGCCGACTACCGTACATGTCACGTGCAACTTGCATCGCTCGCTTCTCCCTACGCGCGTGGTTTCTGGCTGGCTCTAGGGCGCTGCCACCATCAGCGTGGTGGCGGCTCCCTCCACGGCAACATTTTTATTGTTCACGTTCAAGGCGGCCACCGCTACTACCGAGTACGCACCTGGCCGCGTCTCCGCTGCGGCGGTCAGCTCGAACTCCAGTTCGCTCTGCTCCGCAGCCAACACCAGCTCCGGCACACTCACGCCGGCAGGCAGGCCGCGCAGACCAATCTGGACCGCGCCGGCTATGCCTGGCTGCCGGACCACGCTGAGCTTGGCCTTCAGCGTTCCGCCCGGTGGCAAGCTGCCCGGCAGTTGCAGCGCAACCTCCGCAGGCTTGACCACGCGCAGCACCACCGGCCGTTCCACCTGTCGCGGCTGGTTCTGGAACACGCTCGCCCCTCGGAGGCGGAATGTGTAGTCTCCCTCCGCCAGGGCCGCGGGTCCGGTAAGGGTGATCGCCACCTCTGGCTTGCCTTTCTCGAGCGGCGACACAGCGGCCTCCACTGTTGCGGGCAGCCCCTCCACGGCAAGCTGGATCGTTTCATCGAAGCCGTTCAGCTTGTTCGCCTTGACCAGGAACGTCACGCTCCCCAGCCCCTGCGGATAGAGGACGGTTTCGGGATCCGTGGTGAGCTGGAAGAAGTCTGGAAACACCGGCCCCACGCCCAGCCCGACCATGGTTTGCAGTTCTGGGGGGGGATAGGGCAGGCCGCTCAGGGCCGTGCGCAGCGCGGTCAACGTGCTGGCGACGGCGCGAAACTCCGCATTGTTGATCTGTGCCGTGCCCACCACGCGAAACAGGTTCAGGCTGCCCGTCTCCAGCGTCGAGGGCAGCGTGGCCTGAAACACGACCTCGTTCTGGCCCTCCGGAATCACATGGTTGGCCAGCGTGCATCCTGCCACGCCTTCGATCGCCAGGGTAATGGGCCCATTGTAGTCGCGGCGGGCAGCGGTCACCTTGGCCACGAACACCCCCCCCTTGGGGGCATCGTACTTCTCCGCCTCGATGGCCAGTTGGAAACCGGGCCGGTACGGCTCCGCCTCGATACGGTACACGTGGCCCGCGCCGCCGCGGCGGTGGACATCTTCCACCATCAGATAGTACGCGCCGTCCGCGGGGAAGGTCACGTCCAGCACGCCCTCGTCGGTACCGCTGTCTTCCGCCTCGGCCAGGATGCCTCCCTGCTCGTTCAGCAAGCGAAGGTACAGGTCGCTGGGGCTGCCCAGACTGCGCGTCCTCCCCTGGAACACATACCGCTCGCCCGCCTTGCCCTGCACGCGATGGTAGTCGCGATCTCTCGGCACCTCAAAACGCCCGTTCACGGCGCCGGGAAGAGAAAACGGACCAGACGCAGCCGGTTCGTCGTTTGGCTCCAGCTCCACCTGCTCCACACCCCGGCTCACCAGCAAACTGGCCAACGCCGAACCCTGCCCCGACGCGAATTTGATCCCCAGCGGCAACCGCCCCAACGGCGCTTCCGGCGGCACGCTCAC
>JAIMBC010000112.1 GCA_023511675.1 Pirellulales bacterium | reverse complement strand
TGAGGTCGAGTTTTTCCAGGATGGCTTCAATGACGAAGTCGGCGTCGCCGGCCGCCTCCTCCAGACTCGTCGTAAACGAAAGATTGGCGAGCGCCTGCCGGGCGGCCTCTTCGCTGAGCTTGCCCTTGCGAACCTTCACCTTCTTCTCCAGCGAGATCAACTTGCCCAACGCGGCGCTGGAGAGAAAGTCCACCTTCGAGAAGTTCAATACCAACTTGGTACGATTCTCCCCCTCGACCAGTTGGAACAGCTCCTGGCCGAGTTCCTGGATGCTCGCCTCGTCCAGGATCTTTCGATCAACAAAACGGACCACCGTCACGTCGCCAACTTCCGCAACCTCCAGCCGCCGATGCACTGTCATGACGCGCAGTCCCACGTAGGTAGTTGAAATGGCCCCGCTGGCCGAGCGGGCTTGCCGGAACCCAAACCCACCCGCGCCAAACTGCTTGGCGATATGATATTTGCAGACGTTCGCCTGTCAAGCAACTCGCGGCGAGTTTCAGCGCTACTTGGCCGGTCCACCCCGCGGTCGGCCCTGGGTGCGGCCCGATGGACTGCCGGCACCCGGCACGCCCGGCGGCGCATTCTCGGCCTCCTCATCCGTCAGCTCTCCTGAGGTGCCTTTCGCTCCCCGCAGCGCCGCGGAACGTCGCTTCGCCCGGCTCACCAGGAGGTAATTGGCCCCCTGGTACTCCGTGACCAGTCCGCTCACCGTCCATGCCACGCGCTGGCCATCGTCCCGAGCCATCTGCGCGATCCGCTCCAGGTTCAGGTTCTCCAGCACCGTCAGCACACGGGCGCCATCGGCTAGCACAAAGACCACCCGATTGCCGCTGAGCTTGAAATGGCCCGCCGCGTCTGTGAGTTGCGTGCCCTCGCGCAGCAATTCGACCGGGTCGGCATGCCCCTCGCGTGCTCCGGCAGTATCGCTGCCGCTGGCGTCCGCCTCCTCTCGCGTGGGCAACTGGCCGTGCAGACGCATCGGCCACAGCCACACACACAGCCCCAGCACGGCCGACACTGCCGAGGCAGCAAGCCAGTACCGCCAGCGATGGCCCCGTCGCCGTAGCGGCCTGGCCGGCTGCTGACGGTCCTGAGCGGCCTGCCGCTCACGCAGCGCAAGCGGTCGGCGCTTGCCCGGCGTGCCACGTGCCTTGCAGGCGGGCGGCATCGGGTAGCGGGAGCGCGAGTGGGCTTCGGCTTTGGCTGCGCAGAGCTGCGTGGGGATGGTGGGCATCTCATTGCTGTTTTCGGCCGTTCCAGCCGCTGGCGTGAAGCCGCACTGGCCGCAGCGGCCCAGTCGGTTGTGTTGCCAAATGGCGACCATGTTGCGTTCTCGCCACGAAGAGGCAGGAAGGGCGACGCGGCACGCGGCATCGCAACTCTTTACGCCATAGGCCGTTGCGGCTACCATCTGGCCAAGTGCTCGATGGAGGAATGTCCTTTGCCCTGCCTGGGGATGCGGGCATCTACGCTGCGTGACCCGAGGCTGTCATGATCCTGTGTTGCATTGGGGCCGCGTTGAGATCGCGGCCGGTTTCTCTGATCGTAGCGATGTTGCTGATCTGGTGGAGTGGAGCTGCCGTGCGGCCGGTCCTGGGCACTGTTACGGTCGAAACGGCCGGTGGCAGCCGCTACGCCGGCATGGTGGACTCCGCGACCGACGACGATCGCCTCGTGCTGCGAACAGAGGGCAGCCGCTGCTACGCGCGAAGATTCCTAAGCTGGCATGTACTTGTCAGGGCCTGGCAGGATGAGCGGGAAATCCCGCTGGAGGAACTGAGGGCGAGCGCGCCCGCCTTGGCCAGCCCTCCTCACTCCGCCTGGCCAGCCCATTTGCCGGAGCCCGCCGGTTCCGAGCCACCGCACGCTGAGACATCAAAAGCCCAAACGCCGGCGTTCATCAGAGTGGACTCCCTCGTTGCAAACTGGAACCGAAACGTCCTACCTGACGGATTGCTGCTCGACCTCGATGTATTCGACTCCACAGGCCAACGCATACCAGCGGAAGGCACGCTCACCGTCCGCTTGGTGGGCTTTCGGCATGGACTGGCGGGCGGTAACCGCCGCTTCCCCGAGCTGGGCCGGTGGGTGGTCCAGGTCGGTACGCAGGACTTTGCCAGCAGCAGCGCGCAATTCCGGCTGCCGTTTCAGGCCCTGCATCCAGAAGAGGCAATGGACCTGGCGGCCACAGCAATGGTGCATGCCATGCTGGCGGTGCCCGGCGTGGGCACATTTGAGGCGGTCGATAACCTGGTGCCCATTCGCCCGTACGCGCCGCTACGCGAGGAACTGTGGCAAGAGCAGGGGACGCGTTATTTCTCATTCGAGGGCACCGGCCGCGGAAGGCGATTTGGGCAGTAAGCGTACTGGCAGCGGTCCCGACGAGCTAGGCAGACCGCTAGTCCCGCCGCTTGGGCCCCGCTACCTCCCTTATTAGAAGGATAAAAGCGGTGCCAGCCCAAGGCAGACATTCTGGCGCTGTTAAGCCGAGAGGCACTTGTGCAGCCCTCGCCGCCACTTCAACGAGACCCAGAAGGTTCCGTTGCCGCGCCGGCTCACAGCGGATGCCGCCGGACTATCGGCCGCCTTGGCCCACGATGGTACAAAGCGCCGGTACCCCAGCACTGCCGGTACCCCAGCATCGCCGCTACCCGGAAACGCCAGCCCGAATCGCCAGTGCCCCTGATCGCCGTTGCCCCCGACAGGTGGCCGATGCGCCGTGGCGTATCGTGCATCAGTCCGGAAGATTGGGCGGAATATACACCGGCACTCCGTGGCTGCGAAACTGTTCAGCAATTTCCGGCAGTGCCTGGCGGATGATATCGCCCAAGGGTACCCGTTGCTGCGCACCGGACTTGAAGTAGCAGTCAAAGGAGTAGCTGTACGACCGGCGACGGCGCAAGGAACGGTGCTCCTCAAACGATACCCGCACCTGATCAAGGTCCGCATAGCGAATGTTGTGAACCGTCGGGCTGAACCAAAAACCATGGCGGCTTTGGAAGCCCTCGGCGTCCACACGCACGTGATCTTGAAACATGCCCGGGGCCAGCCCGCCCGCGGCAAGAGTCCCAAGGATCACGCACGCCGCGCCCCACGTGCGATTGTTGCCCCGCAAGAGGACAATGCCCACAGGCACCGCCACCACTCCCCCCACCAAGGTCAACAGCGGCACCCACGGTTGAAAAGAATACACGCTGGCCCCATCTTCGACTGTCTTCCGGTAACATCCCGCGAGAAACGCGCAACAAAAAGGGGCCGCCACACAATAGAAACGCCTGCTCATACATCCCCTCTAGTCCCTGGGACGGCTGGAAGGTAATGCCGCAATGTCAGAAGTCGCCCACGAGCACCACTGCCCGCGTTCTCATGACCGTGCAGCACGGCCGATTATACCACCTGAACTGGAGGGAGTTTTATCGTCCACCTCGGCGGGCGCTGCCGGCCTAACACGTACGGCCGTCGCCTGAGGCGGCAAGCCGGCTGGCCGCCTCCCCCTTACAGACAACAAATGGTCTGGCACGCGGCGTCAGCGCCGCAGCCAGCGCAGCCCGCGCCGCTGAGCCAGGTAGGTGCGGCCGCCAGCCCAGTAGGTGCGTCGCTCGCTTCAGCGCAGCCTGCTGATCCCCAGCCATGCCGGCCGGTGGTGCCCGGACCGCGGCAGCGGACGTGCCGGGGGCGAGCCCGCTCGAAGAAATTCGGGCCAGCAAACACGGGGCGGCGGCGATGCGGAGGCGATCGTTGCGGCTCTGGAGTGTGAGTTCCGCCGCGCATCGGTGTGCCTCGCGGGGCGGTGGTTCGAGACCAGGGCGAGGGATGCCGACCACAAGCCCGTGTGTGGAGAGCGCTGCCTGGTGCAGCCAGCCGCCGCGGTGCTGTTCCTTGACGCACAGCACCGGTCAGTCGACAAACATCAGCTCGTTGGACATCAGCAGTACCTGAGCATACCAGGGCCAGCGGGCGGCGGCCTCGCCGGGCAGGCCGAGGTACTGCGCGGCCAGCAGGATCTCTTCTTCGGACGGCGAGCGGGCGTAGACCAACCTGTAGAGGGCACGAACCCTGGCGGGCAGGTCGGGGGCGCTGGCCACCTCTGGTCGCGCAACAAGCTGCTCGGCCAGTTCATGGACAAGCGGATGGTTCATGAAGAACAGCGCCTGCGGCGGCACGCTGGTCTCGTCTCGCTGGGGGCTGGTGGCATCTGGGCTAGGTACATCGAAGGTCCGCAACAGGCCCGGCACGTTCAAGCGATCGATAAACCCATACAGCGTGCGCCGGCTGCTATAAGGCGGCTGGTAGAGCTGCACACTGGGACCGCCTACTGTGCGGTCGAGCCGGCCGCAAACCGCCAGCAGCGTGTCCCGCATGGACTCATAGTCCAACCGGCGGCGCTCCATCCGCCACCACAAGCGATTCTCGGGATCCACCGCACGGCACTCGGGACGGTCCGAACTGGACTGCTGCCAGGCGGCCGAGAGCAAGATGCGGCGCAGCAGAGACTTGGTGCTCCACCCCTGGCGCATGAATGTGGCGGCCAGATGGTCCAACAGGGCCGGGTGCGTGGGGGGGTCGCTCCGCAAGCCAAAGTCGCTGGGCGTGCCGACCAGCCCGCGGCCGAACGCGTGCAGCCACACGCGATTCACCCACACACGGGCCGTGAGCGGATTCTCGGGATGGACGATGGCCTCCGCCAGGTCCAGCCTGCCGCTGCCGTGCGCAAATGGCTGCCGCTGGTCGCCCGCCAGCACGGCTAGAAACTGCCGTGGCACCGTGGGCCCTCGATTGGCCGGGCTTCCACGCAGGAACACGTACGGCTCGACCGGTTGAGGCCGATCGACCAGCACCATGGCCCGCGGTGGCGCACCGGGCCCCGAGACGCGCCACTCCTCCACCGCCTTGAGCAGCTCTTCCAGCTTGGCCTGGGAAGGCCGATCGGGCAGCAGTTCCAGATCGCCCATCGGGTTGTAGGGCACGCTGGCGGGGCTGTCCGCCGCATAGAGCACCTGCCGCAGCTCTTCGCGTTCGGGTTCCGCCAGAGCCGACGGAGGATGGCCGCCGGCCGCCGCGGCCGCTTGCGCCTCTTCCCACGCCTGCGCCACCTCTCGGAAGAGCTGCCCATAACAGGCCGCTACCGCGGCAAGATCCGCCGGCGCCGCCTCTGCCAGCCGCTGGACTACCAAACGGTTGACGTGCGGCTCTGTCTGCCAGACGGCGATCTGCTCTCTGGCTCGGGTCGCAAAGTCCGCCGCCGGCAGCTCGCGCAACACGTGCCAGGGGACGAACACCGGGTGGCCCTGGCGCCGCGCTCGCTCCAGATATACGCGCCAACGGTGCAGCATCTTGGGATTCAGGTCCGAGCCGTCGGCCAGCAGCATGAACTGCTCGGTGTCCGGCTGGCGGCTGGCGGCGTGCGCCGCCAGCAGGTACTCATCTGCCCGCAGGCGAGCGCCCCGCACCAGCTCCTGGTACTTGGCATCAACAAAGTCGCGCAGCGCCTGTTCCCGCTTGGCAAGTTCCGCTTCAAACGCGGCGTACTCCTCGGTCTGGGGCGGCGGCTCGAAGGTGGGGGGAACGTTGGGCTCCATCGAGCTGGCAAACACCCCGTACAACGAGTAGTAGTCTGCCATGGGGATGGGATCGTACTTGTGGTCGTGGCAGCGGGCACACGTCACGGTGAGTCCCAACAGGCCGCGCGTCACCACGTCGATGCGGTCATCGATGATGTCGTGCGGGTTATTCATGAACCGCCCCCCGAGGGTCAAGAAGCCCAGGGCCGTGAGCGGACGGCGATCGTCTCCTTGCACCAGGGAGTCTGCGGCAAGCTGCTCTCGCAAGAACTGGTCGTAAGGCAGATCGGTGTTGAATGCGCGAATCACGTAGTCTCGGTACGTGTAGGCCCAGGGAAAGCTGCTGTTCTGAAAGAACACGTATCCCTTCGTGTCGGCATAGCGGGCCACATCCAGCCAATGGCGGGCCCAGCGCTCCCCGAAGTGGGGGGAGGCCAGGAGCCGATCGACAAGCCGAGAGAAGGCCTCGGGCGAAGCATCTGCCTGAAATGCCGCCACCTCTTCGGGGTCCGGCGGCAGGCCGGTCAGAACATACGAGGCACGACGGATGAGCGTCAGCTTGTCTGCGGGCGGCGCGGGAGCCAGGCCATGGACCTCCAGTTCGGCAAGCACGAAGCGGTCGATCGACGTACGGCACCACTCGCCCCCCTGCACGTCTGGGACGGGCGGATCGGCGATGGGCTGAAACGCCCAATGGCTGCGAGGGTCAGGGGCTGGCTGCTCTGCCGCGCTGTCGGCATACGGAGCGCCCAGGCGGACCCACTCCGTGAGCACCTCAATCGCTTCGGCAGGCAGTGGCTGGTCCGGCGGCATGTGCAGGTCTCCCTCGCGCCGGATCGCTCGCACCAACAGGCTTTGCTCCGGCGCTCCGGGGACCACGGCGGCTCCGCTAGCTCCGCCGGCCAGCACGGCCTGGCGCGAGTCGAGCCGCAGGCCGTTCATCTGCTTCTCTTTTCCGTGGCAGCCGTAGCAATGGGCCGCCAGGATGGGGCGCACCTGTTTCTCGAACCATTCAAGTTGTTCGGCGTCAGGCGTGGGCGGCTGGTCTGCCCGCACGGCTGCCACGTGCAGCAAGGCGCCCATGAACACAGCCAAACAGCCCCTCGATATGGCTTGACCCGTGGTAGGTACGTTCATGCATACGATTCTCGGTACCGGCGGCGCGAGCCGTCAAGGTGGGAGGCAGGGGCAGGCCCCGTGGCGGCAGCCACGGTCCTGGCAGCGGCGTGCGGCGGGCGCGGCGGCTGGCCTGCTCCGTTGGTTCGTCCGGTCAGTCGGCTCCGTCGGCCCTGAGGCTGCCCCTCTCTTTCTCGCTGGGGCCGGGGTGCGGTGCTGCCGCGGCCGCGTGCGGCAGCAGGCCGATGAGTTTACGTGCCACGGTGAGCTTGTCGGCGGAGAGGGAGAGCAGCACCATGCCGCGGCGGTCGAGTACCTCGACGCTGGTGTGGGTGCCGTGCATGGCTTCCGGGCCGTTGACGACAATCAGATCGCAGCCTTTGCGCGTCAGTTTGGCGAGCGCGCGCTGCCGACGGTCGCTGGTCTCCAGGGCAAAGCCGACCAGCCACTGATGGGTCCTGTGTGCCGCCAGCGAGGTGAGAATATCTGGCGTCTCTTCCAGCTCCAGCCGCAGCGGCTGGCCAGTCTTGGAGATTTTTTCAGCCGCCACCTGCCTGGGGCGATAATCGCAGGGAGCGGCGGCGGCGATCACGCCGTGGCACTGGGGCAGGGCGTGGAGGCACGCTTCCAGCATTTCTTGAGTGCTGACCACGGGCACCACCTGCGCGCTGGGGGGATAGTCGACCGTGACGGGACCGGAGACCACCACCACCTCCCAACCGGCTTCGAGGGCGGCCTGGGCCAGCGCCTGGCCCATGCGCCCACTGGAGGCGTTGGAGAGAAAGCGCACCGGATCGAGGTACTCCCTTGTGGGGCCGGAGGTGACGAGCAGGCGAATCACAAAGGCCGGAGCGCCAAGGGGGAGGGAGCTGTCGGGGCTACAGTTGCGGCGTCGGGGGGGGCTGATGGCCCGACGCGGCGGCGAGGGCTGAGCAGATGGCCTCGTAGATGGCGTCCGGTTCGGCCATCCGGCCGGGGCCAGTCTGGCGGCAGCTCAGCCAGCCGGACTGTGGGTCGATGACGGTGACGCCATCGGCGCGGAGCGTGGCGACGTGGCGTTGCACCGCAGGTTTGGCCCACATCTGGCTGTTCATGGCCGGGGCCACCAGCAGCGGGCAATGAACGGAGAGGGCCAGGGTGGTGAGCAGATCATCGGCCAGGCCGAGTGCGAGGCGGGCCAGGATGTCGGCCGTGGCCGGGGCCACGCACATCAGCTCGGCTCGTTCGGCCAGCTCGATGTGCGGGCCCAGGGGGTGGCTGTGCTCGGCGAACACGTCGGTGGCGACGGGCCGGCCAGTCAGGGCCGCGAAGGTAGCGGTACCCACGAACCGGCGTGCCGCAGCGGTCATCACCACGGTCACGCGTGCCTGCTGTTGCACCAGGCGGCTGACCAGGTAGGCCGTCTTGTACGCCGCAATGCCTCCTGTGACACCGATCAGCAGTTCGCGGCCCTGCACGCCGAAACTCATAGGTCTGCCAGATCGAGAGCGGCGGTTTCCTCCACCGGCGTCTCTCCGGTCACACGCAGGTTCGCGTTCGTATCGAGGTAGATCTTATCTTGCAGGATCTCTTCGATGACGATCTGCATCTTGTCGTTGGTATCAAGATCGACCAGCGGCCTGGCACCGGCATTGAGCGCCACCAGCCGCTTCTGGATCAGCGTGGAGAGCTTGAACCGCCCCCCCACCTTGTTGACGATGGCCTCTTCGCGCAAAGCGTCGATCATCGGTCAGCACCTTTCTGGGACAGCAGGATGTTACTCAGTTCTTGCGCAGCGCGCTCGATCTGGTCATTCACCACCTGATAGCGGTAGTGGTGCGCCGCGGCCAACTCCTGGCGGGCCACTTCCAGCCGGCGCGCGATGTCAGCTTCGCTTTCCGTCCGCCGGCCGCGCAGCCGGCGTTCGAGTTCTTGCATGGAGCCGGGGTGGATGAAGATGGTCACGGCATCCGGGTACTGCCGCAGCACCTCCAGGGTACCCTGCACATCAATCTCCAAGACTACCCATTTTCCGGCTTGCAGGCTAGGGGTGACCTCGCTGCGGAGGGTGCCATACCAGTGATCGCTGCCAAAGACCTGGCAGCACTCGAGGAACTCTCCCTGGCTGCGGCGGCGGGCAAACTCCTCCGGCGAGATGAAGTAGTAGTCCACACCATCCCTTTCCCCGGGCCGAGGCGGGCGGGTCGTGGCCGAAACGCTGCTCACCAGCGGCCCCGGTTTCAGCTCGAACAGCCGCTTGACCAGAGTACTCTTTCCGGCGCCCGAGGGGCCCGAGATGACGATCAGCTTTCCTGCTGGTGCAGGCGACACGGGTGTCCGGCCTCATTCGACGTTCTGGATCATTTCGCGAATCCGTTCGATCGCCGCCTTCATATCGATCACCAGCCGGGCGATGTCCACATCGTTCGCCTTGGAGCCAATGGTGTTGGCCTCGCGAAACATCTCCTGGGCGAGGAATTCGAGCTTGCGGCCGGCTGGCTCCGGCTGGTCAACGAGTGTTTGGAATTGCAACACGTGGCTGCGCAGCCGGACCAGCTCTTCGGAGATATCGCTCCGCTCCGCAAACAGGCTCACCTCCTTGATCAGTTCGGCCGGTTGGAGAGACACCTGATACTCCGCCAGCAGCGCCTTGACACGCTCGGCAAGCCGATCTCGATAACCTTCCACCACCTGCGGGGCTCGCTCGGCGATCTGATCCAGTACCCCCAGCATCGCCGCCAGGTTCGCACGCAGATCCTGGGCCATGGCCAGCCCTTCCTGGCGGCGCATGCCGGTGAGACGCTCCATGGCCTCTTCCACGGTTTCGCGCACCAGCGGCCAGTCCTCCGCCAGATCCCCTGCCGTGAGGGTATGCGTGGCGATGGCTCCGGGCAGCGACAACAGCGCCGCCAGCGGCACCCGCTCGGGGAGGTTCCATTTCCGTTCGATGTCTCGCACCTGTTCCAGATAGCGATGCAGCACCGCCCCGTCGATGCGGAAGGCGTCCAGGGCCTGTGTCCGTTCCACTAACAGGGAGAGATGCACGGTGCCGCGGTGAATGCGGCTACGGACCAGTGCCTCGATCTCCGGCTCCAGCGCTGCATAGGCGGGATCGCAGCGGTAGGCCAGCTTGAAGAAGCGGTTATTGACTGTGCGCAGCTCGACACCTACGGTGGTCCCGCCGCGGGTAAGGCGGGCCTCGCCATAGCCGGTCATGCTCAACAACAAGGTGCCATTCTCCCATGGCCTCAAGCCGCGTGCGGCTCAATCCTGGTTCGAGGGCGCCCCGCTTGGCTGGCGCTGGGGAGCTGGCGGTGCTTGCTTCCGGCCGCGCCGCGAAGGGGGCTTGGTCCCCTCCCCTTCCTCCGTGTCCGTGCTGCCAATGGCGGCGGCCCCCCCGCGAGGTGCCGCCAGCTTGCGTTCCGGCTCAAAATACTTTACCGCGGCCGCGCACAGCACAATCCAGATGGCCGCCACCACAATGGTCACACGCGTGAACACGTCGCCCGCCTTGCTGCCAAAGGCGCTCTGGCCACCCATCCCCCCCAACGCGCCTGCTAGCCCGCCCCCTCGGCCGCGCTGCAACAGCACCAGCACGATCAAGAACAACGCCAGAAAAACCAGAATCGCTTTGAAGAAAAAGGCGATCATCGCAGGCAGGCCTCCTTAACGGCCGTTCGGACAATTACTAAGCCACGGCGCAGGCGGCAATGCGAAGGAACTCATCGGCCCGCAGGCTGGCGCCACCCACCAGCGCTCCATCCACATCGGGTTGGGCCAGCAGCTCGGCAGCGTTCTCCGCTTTCACGCTGCCGCCATACAGGATCCGCACTTGCTCGGCCGCAGTCGCATTGTATCGCATCCGCAGCGTGCTGCGAAGATCGGCCTGTACCTCCTGAGCCTGCGCGGCTGTTGCCACCCGGCCCGTGCCGATGGCCCAGACCGGCTCGTATGCCAGTACCAGCCGGCTCGCCGCCGCTTCAGACACCCCCTGCAAGGCCTGTACAAGCTGCCCCCTGACCACCTCCTGCGTCTCGCCGCGCTCGCGCTGCTTGAGCAACTCCCCCACGCACAAAATTGGCTGCAAGCCCGCTTCCAAGGCCGCCACCACCTTCCTGCCAATGAACTCGTCTTGCTCCCCCAAGAGCTGCCGCCGCTCGCTGTGGCCCACGATCACGTAGCGGCACCCCACATCCGCCAGCATGGCCGGGCTGATCTCCCCCGTATACGCGCCCCCCGCCTGAGGGTACACGTTCTGCGCGCCCAGTCCCACGGGAGCATCTCGCAGCACCTCTGCCACGGCCTCCAGGTAGACAAACGGCGGGCAGAGGACCAGCTCGGGCTGGGAGTGCCGCCGTGCCCACTCTGCCACGGCGCGAGCCAGAGCCACCGCATCGCGGCGCAGCAAGTTCATCTTCCAGTTACCGACTACCAGCGGCCGTCTCATGCCGGCGCTCCCAAGGGCTGCGAGATCTGTTTGCCCAGCAGTTCAGCCAGCCTGCGGATCTGGCTGGCCAGTTCTGCAAACTGCTGCGGCAGCAAGGCCTGGTCTCCATCAGAGAGGGCCTGCTCCGGACAATCGTGCACCTCGACGTGTACTCCGTCTGCCCCGGCGGCCACGCCGGCCAGCGCGCAGGCGGGGATCAACTGCGGCCTGCCCGTGGCGTGGCTGGGATCCACCACGATGGGCAAGTGCGATAGCGATTTGCACAACGGGACAGCGGCCACGTCAAACAGGTTGCGCACCGCCGGGTCGAATCCCCGCACCCCCCGCTCGCAGAGCACCACGCTTGGATTGCCCTCGGAAAGGATGTACTCGGCACTCAGCAGCAAATCCTTGACCGTAGCGCTCATCCCCCGCTTAAGCAGCACCGCTTTGCGCGTCTGCCCCACCTCTGTCAGCAGGTTGAAGTTCTGCATGTTCCGCGCGCCGATCTGGAACATGTCGGTATAGCGATCCACTAGCTCTACCTGCCGCGGATCCATCACCTCCGTCACCACCGGCAGCCCGTACTTGCGGCCCACCTCGCGCAGGATCTTCAGCCCCTCCTCCCCCAGCCCCTGGAAACTGTAAGGGCTGGTCCTGGGCTTGAAGGCACCGCCGCGCAGCAAGTTGGCACCGGCCGCCCGCACCGCCGCCCCGATGCGGTCCATGCGTTCATAGCTCTCCACCGCGCACGGCCCCGCTATCAACGCCAGATGGCCGCCGCCAATCTTCACCCCCGCCACATCCACCACGCTCGGCTCCGGGTGCGCCTCGATGCTGGCCAGCTTGTACGGCGGCAGAACGGGTACCACCCGCTCCACGCCCGGAACCGCCTCCAGCGGCGCCGCTTGCAGCAGCGATTCATCCCCAATCACGCCGATGATCGTGCGGTATGTGCCCCGGCTGAGATGGACGCGCAGCCCCAGCCCCTCTACCCGTTCCACAACATGCTGGATCTGCTCCTCGCTCGCCTGCGGGCTGAAGATGATGATCACGCGCTCTCGTCCTTGCCAGACTGCACCAAACGGTTCACTGTGCGGATTAGCCCACCGGCTCGCTACGTGGATACGAGCCCAACACCTCCATCCGCACCGTCCGCCGCTTCAGCCCAGCCAAGGCCTTCCGCACGCGGCTGTCGCTCTCGTGCCCATCAAACTCGATGAAGAACAGGTACCCGCCCTCCGGCCGTGGGATGGGGAACGACTCGATCCACGTCAGGTTCAACCGGGCCTTCTTGAACAGCACCATGGCGTCCGCCAGCGTCCCCGGCCGATGTTCCACCTCGAACATCACCGCCGTCATGTCTTTGCCCGTCCGCTCCGCCGGATGACCGCCAATGACCACAAAACGGGTGATGTTGCCCGGCTGGTCTTCAATGTCCTCCGCCAGCACATCCAGGCCATAATGGCGGGCCGCCTGCACGCTGGCGATGGCCGCCGAACCAGGCTTATCCAGCGCCAGTCGGGCAGCATCCGAAGTGCTGATCACCTCCACCAGTCGCACGGCAGGCAAGTGCTTGCTCAACCAGTTGCGGCACTGACTGAGCGCCTGCGGCCGGCTGTACACCTCGCGCACCTCCGCCCGCGGGCAACGCGCCAGCAGCGCATGCCGGATCCGCAACTGCACTTCGCCGCAAATCCGCACCCGCAACCTCGTGAACATGTCCAGCGTGTCGGCAATGCGGCCATCCGTCGAATTGTGCACCGGTACCAGGCCAAACTCGACCTGCCCCCGATTCACCTCCTCAAATACGGCCGAGATGCTGCCCACAGGTACGTATTCCACGGAACTGCCAAAGCGGTGCAGCGCGGCCAGGTGGCTATAAGAGTACGCGGGCCCAAGATAGGCCACCTTCATGGTCTTGACGAGCGTGCGGGCCACACTGCTCATCTCCACGAATAGGCCGCGCATGCAGTCGTTGGAAAGCGGGCCCTTGTTGTGCTCGAGCAGGCGGAGGATCGACTGCTCGTCGATGCCGGCAGCCGCGTGCGCCTCCGCCAGACCGCCGTCCCCCGGCGCGTTGGCGAGGGCCCTGAAAAACGCCGCGGCCGCCTGCGCACGCTGGTTGATCAGGCGAATCAGCTCTCGATCCAGCCGTTCAAGCTGCTGGCGCAATCCGGCAATACTGGCATTGGGCCCAACAGCTCTTTTCGCAGCACGTGCCGACGGCTCTCTTGCCATGCACCAATTCCCAAACCTTTACCTGGTAAGCACCTGCAACGCAACGTGCTAAAGTACTGCCTGAACTTGTACTTATGACTTCTTCCCCTGTCAAGCGGCCCTGCCAGAATGGCAGCCGCCCACCCAAGCGGCCCCCCGCCGTGTCAAAATGGCAGTACCAGCGGGGAGGCAGGCACGGCACACAAGCTCGATCCGAGGGTTTATGAACGCAAGTTGTTTTCTACAAACGATTTATAATCTTAAAGCCCCGATGTCGCGTATGGCACGCACTTTGCTCTTAAAGGCCTACACATAGCGCGGTCAAAAGGGGTCTCAGCGGGCGCTATGGCCTATTGAGCAGGAGCACTTGAGCATGGCGAAAGGCGAAAAGATCATCGGCATCGACCTGGGCACCACCAACTCGGTCGTCGCCGTCTACGAGGGGGGAGAGGTGAAGGTGATTCCCAATCAGGAAGGGAACCGGCTGACTCCCAGCGTGGTGGCGTTCACCGACAAGGGGGACGTGCTGGTGGGCGAACCAGCGCGCCGGCAGGCCGTGACCAATTCGCACCGCACCATTTACTCCATCAAACGCTTCATGGGCCGCCGCCACGAGGAGGTAGCTCAGGAAGAGAAGATGGTGCCTTACAAGGTGGTGGGAGCACCGGGCGAGTTTGTCAAGGTCAGCGTGGGCGACAAGCTCTACACGCCCCCTGAGATCTCGGCCAAGGTGCTCCGCAAGCTCAAGGAAGCGGCGGAGGCCTACCTGGGCCACAAGGTGAACAAGGCGGTGATCACCGTGCCCGCCTACTTCAACGACTCCCAGCGGCAGGCCACCAAGGACGCGGGAGAAATCGCCGGCCTGGAGGTGGTGCGGATCATCAACGAGCCCACCGCCGCCGCCATGGCCTACGGCCTTGAGAAAAAGAAGAAAGAGAAGATCGTCGTGTTCGATCTGGGCGGGGGCACCTTCGACGTATCGGTGCTGGACGTGGACGACGACTTCTTCCGCGTGATGGCCACCAATGGCGACACGCACCTGGGCGGAGACGACTTCGACCAGGAGTTGATCAACTACGTGGCCGAGGAGTTCAAGAAGCAGCACGGCATCGACCTGCGCAAGGACCCCATGGCCCTGCAACGGCTTACCGAGGCCTGCGAAAAGGCCAAGAAAGAGCTGAGTTCGGCCAGCTCGACGGACATCAACCTGCCCTTCATCACGGCCGATGCCTCCGGGCCCAAGCACCTGTTGATGACCATCACGCGCGCGAAGTTCGAGCAGCTTGTGGACCACCTGATCGAGCGCTGCCGTGGACCGGTGCTCAAGGCGTTGCAGGACGCCAAGTTGCAGCCCAGCCAGATCGACGAGGTGGTGCTGGTGGGCGGCTCCACGCGCGTGCCCAAGGTGCAAGAGCTGGTACGGGAACTTTTCAAGAAGGAGCCGCACAAGGGCGTCAACCCGGACGAGGTGGTGGCCGTCGGTGCGGCCATCCAGGGCGGCGTGCTGGCCGGAGACGTGAAGGGAGACGTGCTGCTGGTCGATGTCACGCCGTTGTCGCTGGGCATCGAGACGGAGGGGGGCATCATGACCGTGCTGGTGGAGCGGAACACGAACATCCCCACCGAGCGGAAGCAGATTTTCAGCACCGCCTCGGACAATCAGACGGCCGTCACCATCAGCGTGTTCCAGGGAGAGCGGCCCATGGCGCGCGATAACCGCCTGCTGGGCGAGTTCAACCTGGAAGGCATCCCGCCCGCCCCACGCGGCGTGCCCCAGATCGAGGTCAAGTTCGACATCGATGCCAACGGCATCCTCAACGTCTCGGCCAAGGATCTCGGCACCGGCAAGGAACAGGCCATCCGCATCGAGAAGTCCAGCGGCCTCTCGCAGGAAGAGATCGAACGCATGCGCCGCGAGGCCGAACTGCACGCCGCAGAAGACAAGAAGAAGCGCGAATTGGCCGAACTGCACAACAAGGCCGAGGCCCTTTGCTTCCAGCTCGAAAAGCTAATGAAGGAGCACGCCTCCAAGCTCTCCGAAAGCGACCGGGCACCCCTGGAGGCCGCCATCCGTCGTACCCGGGAGGTCGCCAAGGGGCAGGATGCTGAGGCCATCAAGTCCGCCATCAACGATTTGGAAGCCGCCTCCCACGCCTTCAGCCGCACCCTCTACGAACAGGGTGCACGCGCCGGCGCCCGTGCCGGTGCGGGCACAACGGGCACCGGCGGGGCCAACGGCTCGGGCGGCGACGAGGATGTGATCGACGCCGAGTTCGAGTCCAAAGGCTCATAGAACCTAACCAACCATCGGCCATACCGTACTCTCGTTGCCGGACAGCAGTGGGGATTTCTGGCCCCTTCGCCACCCTGCCTGCTGGCCTAAGCGGGCAAGGTACGGCCCAATGCGCCACGAACGCAAAGAGCGAACGACTATGGCATTTCGCATGGATAAATTGACCGTCAAGGCTCAAGAGGCGGTCGAACGCGCGCAGCAAATCGCCTCCAGCAAGGGCCATCCCCAGCTCGACCCGCTGCACCTGCTGGCCGGCCTGCTAGCCGAGACCGAAGGCATCGTCTCCCCCGTGCTGGACAAAGTCGGCGCCAATCGCAAGCAACTCGAGCGCATGCTCGAAGCGGAGCTGGGCCATTTCCCCACTGTCAGCGGCGGTGCCGGCCCCCAGCCCACCCAGCAGCTCATGCAAGTGCTCGAGGCCGCCGTCCGCGAAGCGGACGCCATGAAAGACGAATTCGTCTCCGTCGAGCACCTGTTGCTGGCCCTGACCAAGGTCGACTCCAAGGCACGCCAGCTTCTCAAGCTCAACGCCGTCACCGAACAGGAACTGCTCGCCGCCCTAAGAGCCGTACGCGGCAGCGCCCGCGTCACTGACCAGAATCCGGAAGCCACCTTCCAGGCCCTGCAAAAGTACGGCATCGACCTCACGGAGCGGGCAAGGCAAGGCAAGCTCGACCCGGTGATCGGTCGCGATCAGGAGATCCGCCGCGTGATGCAGGTGCTTTCCCGCCGCACCAAGAACAACCCCGTGCTGATCGGCGAGCCGGGCGTGGGCAAGACCGCCATCGCTGAAGGGCTGGCCCTGCGGATCGTGCAGGGAGACGTGCCCGAGTCGCTTAAGAACCGCCGGGTGGTGGCCCTCGACCTGGGTGCCCTGGTGGCCGGCACCAAGTACCGCGGCGAGTTCGAGCAGCGGCTGAAGGCCGTGCTCAAGGAGATTCAAGACGCCGGCGGCAATATCATCCTGTTCATCGACGAGCTGCACACGGTGGTCGGTGCGGGCTCCGCCGAGGGCAGTGCCGATGCCGCCAACCTGCTCAAGCCTGCCCTGGCCCGCGGCGAGCTGCGCTGCATCGGCGCCACGACGCTCGACGAGTATCGCGAGCACATCGAGAAAGACGCCGCGCTGGAGCGCCGCTTCCAGCCCGTCTACGTGGGCGAGCCGAGCGTGGAGGATACCATTGCCATCCTCCGCGGCCTGAAAGGCCGCTACGAGGCCCACCACAAGGGCGTCAAGATCAAGGACTCGGCCCTGGTCGCCGCAGCCCAGCTCTCACACCGCTACATCACCGATCGCTTCTTGCCAGACAAGGCCATCGACCTGATGGACGAGGCCACCAGCCGCCTGGCGCTCGAGCTGCAAAGCGTGCCCACCGAAATCGACGAGGTGCAGCGCCGCCTGATGCAGCTCGAACTCGCCGCCCGCCAGCTCGCAGACGAAACCGAGGAGCACGCACAGGAGCGCCTGCAAGAAATCGAAGAAGAAATGAAAGAACTGCGCAAGCGCCTGGCCAGCCTTCGCGAACAATGGGAGGCCGAAAAACACTCCGTGGGAGACGTACACGAGCTGCGCAAACGCCTGGAAAAGGTGGAGCTGGAGTTCTCTCAGCTGAGCGCCGCCATCAAGGAGAAGGTCTCCGCCGGCGTGCTGGTGGATGAGGCCGACTACCAGCGCCTGTACCAGCTCGACAACGAACGCAAGCAGCTCTCCAAGCGCCTCGAGTCCTCCGCCGCCCCGCCCGCGGGACGCAGGCTGTTGCGCCAGGAGGTCGGCCCGGAAGAGATCGCAGAGGTGGTCAGCGCCTGGACGGGCATCCCCGTCAGCCGCATGCTCGAAGGAGAGCGGGCCAAACTTCTGGTGCTGGAAGAGCGCTTGCACCAGCGCGTGGTGGGCCAGGACGAGGCCGTGGAGGCGGTGGCCAACGCCGTCCGCCGCAGCAGGGCAGGCCTCCAAGATCCGCATCGCCCGATCGGCTCGTTCTTGTTCCTGGGCCCCACCGGCGTGGGCAAGACC
>JAIMBC010000111.1 GCA_023511675.1 Pirellulales bacterium | reverse complement strand
CTTGACATACCTTGCGCTGTGGGTACAATCATCAAACAGTTGAGAGTTAATTGCATCTACGACGCCTGTGCGTTATGGCCGGCCCGCGTTGCCGCAAGCTGAAGTGGTTCGTCGCCGCCGTGTATGGCCTGTTGGCTCTGGCGGGCAGCGGCATTCACCCGCGGTCGTGCGGTGACATTTACCGGCACCCGTGCGGTGAGCATGATGCACACGGCAGCGATCCTGGAAGGCACCTATCTGCTGCTTCGTCTGCCTCAGCACGCCAGCACGACGCTGAGAGGTGCGTCATCTGCCACTATCTGGCGCAGAGCCAGATCATTCATGGCGGGGCCGGGACCCCAGCGTTGCCGCTCATGCCATGGCGAGCGGCAACGTCCTCTCCACGAACAGCGGTGCAGGACCTGACTGCATATCAGGCGAGGGCACCACCGCAAGCGTCTGCCAGTCTTTGGGCCTGTTTTGGCTAGCAGCTCCGTTGCCGGTGTTTGTCGCGGCCTGAACGCAGCGCGGCAGTACTGCTGCGGTGCGAGCAGCAGCGTGTAGCCCGACGAGGAGTGCCCGAGAGTAGTGGCTGAATGGGCCGGGCACTGCCACAGCCATACTGTAGGCAGGTGCCTCCTGCTTCGGCCAGCTTTGAAAGGCATACGCTCCGCTTGCGCCGCGCGGGTGCAGGCAACGTCTTGGTCAGACCGTCCGAGCCTGCGCGCGGCGGAGCGCCCCCCGCTCCTGTGGCCGCAAGCGCCCAGAACTGGCACCGATCGTTCTTGGTGTTCCTTGGAAGTAGCCCAAAACCAATTCTGGTAATTTAGGAGGTTGTTGAAGATGAAGAAGCACGTGATGATTCGCCGTCAGCGTCGCGGCGCGGCGCTCGTGGAATACGCTTTGTTGATCGCTGGCGTGGCCCTGGTGGCCGCAGCAGCGGTGGCGGTGTTCGGCCACAAGACCAACGACATGATTGCCGCCGTAGCCTCGGTGCTGCCAGGTGCTCATGCCGACGACAACGGTCCGATCGACAGCGGCAAGCTGATCGAGACCACCGCCGCGGCCGGCCCGACCGATGGCATCGAGATCGACGTGGCGACGATTGTCACCAACACCGCTACCCCGCGCCTGGGCGAGAACCTGGGTGTGGACACGCCTGCCGATTTCGGCGGCCTGGTGCTGGAGACCACGCCGTAGCAACGCATGAAGGATGCCGAGGGCGGTGTTAAGCGACACGCGGCACCGACAAATCGGCCCCCATGCGCAAAGACTCCCGGCCGTAGCCTCGGACTCGCCCGGGGCTGCGGCAGGAGGGGTCCATTTCAGAACGGTAGCCCGGAGGCAGGGCCCAAGGAACTAAAGGATGATGCTCTTGCATGGCATGAATGTGACAGGAGAGCAGATACCGCGGCAATGCCAGCCGCTGTATCAGCATATGTTGCCGCGCCGCATGCGGAGGGCAGCCTGGTCCTGGGCCCTGTGCTCCGTGTATCGCTCTGTGTGCCCGCGATGCCTCCGCCTCGCGTGCAAGCCAAGGCACGGGTGGGGGAACAGATGGCTGCGGCGGCGTGGAGCGGTGCTGGTCGAGTTCGCCCTGGTGGCGCTGGTGCTCTATCTGGTGCTGGCTGCCACCCTCGAGCTGGGAAGGCTGTTCTACTCGGCTCAAGTGCTTCAGGCCGCAGCCGATGTCGCGGCGCGAGAACTCGCCCGCACGCCCTTGCCCCCCACCGTCTCTTTTGAAGAGGCGCTCCAATGGGAGGATCCGCCGGGAAGTGGCATCCGCCCTGCGCGCCGCGTATACGACCCGCACTACCTGGTGCTGGATCTGGACACGCTGGGCGGCCGCTCGTCGCTGATGGAGCTGGTGGCAGACCTGCCTGTCGTCAACCAGCAGCTCTTTCCCCTCATGGTCTACAGCGAGTACCAGGGACGGCGGCTGCTGCGCTATCCCGGCGCGTTGTTGCTGGACACGGACCCGAGCGACGACCCCCCGGATCCCCCGCCTGCCGGCTTTCTGGTAGCCATACCGGTTGTTGCCTCCCGCGACGGCCGTGGCGTGGAGACCATTCGCTGGGTGGATGTGGTGGAGGACTTGCAGGCGGGAGACGAAGGGGCGCCGCCTGGGGATGCGCTGGACCCATTCAATCTGCTTTCAGCGCAGCGCGGGTTGGTTGGCCTGCGGATCAACTTCCCGTTCCAGGCGGCCACCATGAGCAGTTTCGATCCGGCGCGTGATGGGAACCCCGGTGATCCGAACCTGAGCGAGCTGAACGTCGCCGATGACACGAGCGTGACCGAACTGAACAGTCCACCGGGTACTCCCGTCTCTCCGGAGCCCACTGCGGGCGGCATGCCGGGGACTTACGGCGGCATTTACGGGTTGGGCGGGCAGGCGGCCCTCAATAGCCCGCAGCTTGCCGCGGGCTTCCCGCTGCGGCCGTTCCGCAGAGTACTGGTGGGACAGGCCCTAGCCCGCCGAGAGGTGTTTGCCCCTTAGGGTGCGGTCCCCGCTCCGTTGGAGCCGGGCCGCCGAGGAAGCTTACCATGTCCAACTATAGAACGACGTACAAGCGATCTGCGGGGTTATGGGGGCGGTGGTTGACGATCTTGGTCTTGCCAACGGGGGCTGCGGCAGCAGTGACGGCGGGGCTGTGGGGTGCTGGATACTTGCGTGTGCCTTGGCTGGAATCGCAGAGGCCGCGGCCGCTGCCGCCGGGGCACGTCGCCGTGCCGCTGTGCCTGCGAACAGCACGGGCCGGCACGGTCATCACGCGCGAGCATCTATACGATCCCCAGACGCTTCAGCCCCGCACCGTACCGCTGGCGGCGGAGTTGGTTGCGAGGAGGCGCGTGCTGGTGGATCCGCAAGAGATTGTGGGGCGGGTTTTGGCGCGAGACAAGCGAGAGGGCTACTCGTTCACAGAGGGAGATTTCCATCCACCGGGCACGCGAGCAGGTCTGGTTTCGCTGATACCGCCTGGCAAGCGATCGCTGACACTAGAGGCGGCACGCATCGAGGGCGTGTTCGGCTTGAACGCTGGCGACCATGTGGACCTGGTCGCCACGGTCACTTTGCCGACAGAGCGGGGGCAGCGCTCGGGAACGCTGGTGCTGCTGGGAGGCCAGCGGGGGGCAGTGCCGCAGATCCAGGTTCGCGTGCTGGCCCAGGACGCGGTGGTGGTCATGCCGGTGACGACGAGGCAGAAGCCTGTGGCCTCGAGTTCTCTGACACAGGGGATGCGCGTACGGACGATCCCCGTGGAAGAGGTGGTGTTCGCTGTGTCTCCGGACGAAGTGGCAGGCATTGCCGAGGCAATGGCCTCAGAGGCGCGGCTGACATGTGTGGCTCGCTCCGGCCGCCCCGAGGCCGCCGACGTAGAGCGAGAAACCACGGGTAAGGATCCGCTGGCGGAACTGCACACCATCGAAGCCATTACGGGAACCGAGCGGGAGCTGCTCACCTTTCCCGGTGCACAAGTGCAGCGCGCCACACATGTGGCAGGGGGGGAAGGCGAGCGATCGTGAGCATGCGAACGCAGAGAGAAAACAGGGTGTGCTGCACGCTGGCCGCGGCAAGCAGACCGCATGTGGCGGCCATGAAGCAACGCGCCGGGCCAAAGACCGTGGGCGCCGCCGGAACACCAAGCTTGTTGCCAACTCGCCGCGGCAGGGCATGGCGCGGCACCACGCCGGCCCACCACAGCCATCCGCGCCCCGCCCGCAGCAAAGCAAGCTCGCGACGCGGCTATGTGCTCGTCTGGTACATCCTCTTGCTGTTTGGCTTGATGGCACTGGCGGCGCTGGTAATCGACTTGGGGCTGGTACGGCTCGCACAGCGGCAGATGCAGTCAGCAGCCGACTTGGCGGCCAGGGAGGCCCTGCGCGCTCGGGATGATCCTCAACAGCCGCCGGCTCTGCGTGAGCCTGTGCGCCGCGAGCGAGCGGCCGAGCTGGTTTCGCTGCAATTCGACGATGATGGCGTCCTGGGCACGGATGTGCTCCAGCTTGGTGCGGGACCAGACCTGCCGTTGGCCCCCAGCAGCTTTGGCGATCCAACCCTGGACGGCTCGCGGCTGCTGATGGCCGACCAGGCCGCGCCGTACAAGCCTATGCTGCAATCCAACTACCCTCAGAACGCACCGCACGGAGACATGGTGGCCGGAAGCTACCTGGCGGGCCAGTCCCCGGCCGAGTCCGCCTTTTACGAACGCGCCGATTTTGCCCCCGCCGCCGCCGACGATGCGGCAATGCTGGCCGCACCTGCCATGTTGGTCCGTTTGCGACGTACCAATGATTTTCTTGGCCTGGACCAGCAGCCGGGCACCAGACATGCCGGCCCGCCGCTGCCGCTGTTGTTTGGCCGTGGTGGTCTGGTGCCTGCCCGTAATCCTTCCGAAGGCTATTCGCTCCGACATCACGGCTTTACCGTGCGGGCTACAGCCATAGCACAGCTTGTACCGGCCATGAGCGTGGGCATTGCATCGCCGCAGGGGGGCGTGCCTGCCGCGGCGCCCTTTGCGCTCACGGCTACGCGGTGGGATCAGCTACCGGCCCAGCAGACAAGTGCTGTGCTATTGCCGAGCAGCGGCCCCGCTGGGGCGCAGGTGGAAGGCTTTACGTATGACCCTCCTGCGGCAGCGCCCGAGGGCGTGCTGACATTTGGCAAGCCCCTCGAGGTTGCCGTCGTGGCGGCGGTCGAGGCCGGTACGGAGGCGTACGTGCCGCTGGTGGAGTCAGCGGAGTCCGGCAGTATGCTCGTTTGGTGGGTGGTGGCCTTTGGGTTGGCACGGATCGAAGCCTGGCAGGCGGCGGGAGACGGCGTGCTGGTGTCGCTCGTCAAGCAGCCCGAGGGGCGTACCGCGGCGTTCAGCAACGCGTCGGGCGCGTTGTTGGTGGGACTGCCGCCCGCGCTGCTTGCCGACAGGGCATTGTTCGATCGCTTGTGGGCGTCCCGCAACAATGTGGCCGCGCCGCTGTTGACGCCGGTGCTGGTGCGGTAGGGGCCCTGATGGGGAAACAGCAAGACGAAGGGTACGCCGCTGATGCAGATTCTGGTAGCCGCATCCGACGCCACGCTGTTTGAGGAGCTGGAGCAGGCGGCTGCTGCGCTGCGTTTGCCGCAGTTGCTGCTGCGTCAGACGGAGCCGCGTCGTGCTGCGCAGGCCGCGCGACAATGGCGTCCGGCAGTGGTGGTGCTGGAGCTGTCGCCATCATTGCGGGAACTCAAACTGGCGATTGAGGAGTTGCGTTTCGCGTCGCCGGAGGTGGCGGTGGTCGCGGCCTTCCGGCCCGAGGCGCTGGCTGCCTTGCCCAGCGAAAGTGCCGTATTGATCGAGGCGCTGCGGCTGGGGGTGAATGACTTTCTGCGCCGTCCTGCTTCGGCCGCGGACGTCTCACAACTGTACGAGCGGTTCGCACATCCCGCAGCAGGCCTGCGAGCGACGCCGGGGCGGGTGGTGGCGTTTGTGAGCAACAAGGGTGGGGTGGGCAAGTCGACCTTGTGTGTCAACACGGCGTGTGCGTTAGCGCGTCTTTATCCGCAACAGGTGCTGTTGATCGACGCTTCTTTGCAGCTAGGCGTGTGCGATTCGCTGCTGGATCTCGAGCCGCGCGCCACGCTGACCGATGCGGCACGGCAGCAGGACCGGCTGGATGTGGAATTGCTCCGCCGCCTCGCCACGCCTCATGCCAGCGGCGTGGATCTGCTGGCCGCGCCGCGCACGGCGGTGGAAGCCGCAGAGGTCAACGACGCCGTGATGACACAGGTGCTCGCGCTGGCGCGCCGCACGTATCGCGTGGTGCTGGTGGATACCTTTCCGCTGTTGGAGCGGGTGGTAACGGCCGTGGTCGACGTGGCGGACCGCTGCTACGTGGTGCTGGAAAATGTGGTGCCCACCTTGCAGGGTGCCTCTCGGCTTCTGCGGTTGCTGGAAGAGTTGGGATGCCCAGCGGAACGGCTGCGCGTGGTGGTCAATCGCTTTCGCCGCGGCGCCGGCTGCTTGCTGCCGCAAGACATCGCCCAGCAGCTTAACCGTCCGGTGGATTTCGTAGTGCCGTATGACCGCAGGATGGTGGCCAGCGCCAACCTGGGCACTCCGCTTGTGTTGCGGGGAGGCTGGTTTTCCACCACCACGCGGCGATTGAGACAGCTTGCACATGACATCGAGGGCTGCCTCCACCGCGTGTACGAGGGTAACGGCGCAGCGGCGCTCGGTGATGTGCCCTCCCCCGAAATGGGTACCCCGCCTGGAACTCCTTCGTGAGAGCGATATGGAACAGCCTCCTCCGACCTCCCATGCTGCTCCGCGGGCCGTGCTAGCAAGACTGGACCTGGAGCTGCCGGCCAGCCGGCGGCGTGCCGTGCAGGGCGCCAGGACGGGGCCGTTCGCCCGCCCGCTTGCCGCCGAATCCACCACAGCCGCACCCGTGCCCACAGCGGCCACGGAGCCGCTGGCCTACGCGGCGATCAAGGCGCGGCTGCATGCGGCCCTGCTAGACGAACTCGAACAGCGCAACTTGCTGACATTGCCGGAGGACGAGCTGGACCTTGCCGTGCGATCGTTTGTAGAGCGAGCGTCAGGCACAGAAGAATTGCCGCTGAACGCACCGGAGCGAGCACGTTTGGCGGCCGATCTCAGAGAGGAGATCGTCGGCTTGGGGCCGCTTGCCCCCCTGATGGCCGATCCGGCTGTGACAGACATTTTGGTCAACCGGCATGATCAGGTGTATGTCGAGCGTTACGGGCGGCTGGAACGCGTGGCTGTGCAGTTTCGAGACACGGAGCACCTGTTGCGGCTCATCCAGCGGATTGCCACGCGTGTGGGCCGGCGGATCGATGAGGCGTGGCCGATGGTCGATGCCCGCCTACCGGACGGCAGCCGGGTGAACGCCACGCTGCCCCCGGTGACGCTGGATGGTCCAACACTCTCCATACGCCGATTTGGCGTCCGCCGCCTGCGCAGCCAGGAGCTGGTGCGGCTCGGCATGCTTTCGACCCCCATGCTGGCCTTTCTCACACTGGCGGTGCGGAGCCGAAAGAACCTGCTCATCTCCGGGGGCACGGGAGCCGGCAAGTCTACCTTGCTCGGCGCTTTGGCGGAGGCCATTCCCGCCAGCGAGCGGATCATCACGATTGAAGACGCGGCCGAGCTGTTGCTGGATCAGCCCCACGTCGTCCGCATGGAAACGCGCCCCCCCAACATCGAGGGGCAGGGACGCATCACAGCGCGGGATCTGGTGATCAACGCCTTGCGCATGCGGCCCGATCGCATCATCGTGGGCGAGGTGCGCGGCCCCGAAGCCGTGGACATGCTCCAGGCCATGAACACGGGCCATGAGGGCAGCCTGAGCACCATCCATGCCAATAGCCCGCGCGATGCGCTGGCCAGACTGGAAACCATGGTGCTGATGGCGGCGCTCGATCTGCCCTCCCGGGCCATTCGAGAGCAGATGGTCTCCGCATTACAGTACATTGTCCACGTGCGGCGGTACGAAGATGGGGTGCGCCGCGTGGAGTCGGTGGTGGAAGTATGTGGCATGGAAGGGCTCACACCACAGCTGCAAGAGATATTCAGCTTCGAGCGGCAGGGCCGGCGTGCTCGCAGTGTGGTGGGGGCTTTTCGACCCAGCGGCATCGTGCCACGCCTGGCGGAGGAGCTGCGCGATCAAGAGGTGGAGGTGCCACGGGAGTGGTTCCACGCTGGAGCGGCGGCCGATGGCTAGCTGGGGGTGGGAGCTGCTGGGTTGGCTTGATGCAACGGCGTCGGCCGTGCGCGCGATGGCCGCGGCGCCTCTGTCGCCGCTTGCGCGAGCAAGGGCACTGCAACGGCTGAGGGGCGATGAGGCTGGGCTGGACGCACCCGTGGGACGGGCGGAGCGTGGGCTGCCAAGGGCGATGCCACCGGCGATACGGCGCTATGGTGGGTTGGCGTACCTGGCTGGGACGCTGGCCGCCGGCGGCGGGGCCTTGCTGAGTGGCGGCCAGGTGGCGGTAATCGTAGCGGCGGGGGTGGTCGCAGGTACCGTCGTGGCCGTGGCGGAGCGTGCCCTGTACGACCAGCGCGTGTTGCGGCTGGAGACGCAACTGGCCGACGCGCTGGACCTGATGGTCGCGGGGTTGCGCGCCGGCAGCCCCTTGCTGGCGGCTCTGGAGCAGGCGGCTCGGGAGAGTGCGGAGCCGCTGCGCGGGTTATTGTCGGACGTGACGGCTCGCGTGCGGCTGGGCGCAGTGCCCGGCGAGGCGTTTGCGCAGCTCGCCGCGCGGACGGGGCTGGAGAGCTTTCAACTGTTCGCACTTGCCATGACCGTACAGTGGGATGTGGGGGGGAGCCTGGCCCCCTCGCTGGCCCAGGTCGGCCGCGGGGTGCGCGACCGCATCGATCTGGCTCGCCGTGTGCGAGCCATGAGCATGCAGGCACGATTGTCGATGCTAGCGGTAATGGCCGTGGTCTATCTGCTGGCGGCGCTGATGTGGGCCAACAATCCGGAGCGGATGCAGGGATTCCTGCGAAGCACGCTCGGTACCTGGCTCACTTGCATGGTGGCCGCGCTGCAGGTGTTGGGAGTGGCCTGGGCAGCGCGGCTGGCTCGTTTTGACGCGTGAGAGAGCGATGCTCCAGTTTGGCGTAGCCTGCCTTGTGATTGGGGCGCTGGCCGTGACCGTACTGCGTGCGCGGCGGCTGGTGTGGTATGGCCAGGCGAGGCGCCGTCTGCGGGAGGCAATGCCTGCGGCTTCCGCGCCTGGGGGACCAATGCCGTCGATGGGAGCGTTGGCACGCTGGCTCTACTTGGCAGGATTTCGCGGGGCGGGGGCAGCACGTTGGTTTGTGGTCTGGACTGTGCTAGGTATGCTCGTGGGCGGGCTGGCGGTGTGGGCATTTCACTCTTCGCAGAGTTACGCGATGGCCGCGGTAGCGCTCGACCGTTTTCCCGGCGGCCTGGGCGCGTTGTTCTTGCCCATCTGGCATGCGGGACCGTGGTTGGTGGCTGTGTTGTGCGCGGCGGCACCCTCGCTGGTGGTGCGTCGGTGCAGGCGGCAGCGCGTGACCCAGGTGGAGCGCGATTTGCCCGTGGCGCTGGAACTGCTGGCCACACTGGCCGAGTCTGGCCTGGGGTTCGATGCCGCGCTGGCCGCCTTGCAGCGAGCCCTCGTGAGAGGCCGCGCCCTGGCTGCCGAATTGCGCGCCTTTCAGGCGGATCTGATGGCAGGCCGCGGCCGTGTTCAGTCATTGCGGCGTCTGGCATGGCGGTTGGATGTGCCTGCCGTGACGGTGGTTGTCTCGGCCTTGGTTCAAGCGGAGCAGGTGGGGGCGAGCATTGCGCAAACGCTGCGGCATCAATCCGAGGATCTGCGAAACCGCCGCCGCTCCCTGGCGCTGGAGCGTTCGATGGCCCTGCCCGTCAAGTTGATGTTCCCGCTGGTGGTTTGCTTTCTGCCAGGGCTGTTCGCGTTTACCCTCGGGCCGGCCTATGCACAGTTCTTCCAGTATGCCGATGCGCTCATTCAGATCCGCGAGTTTCCCGTGGAGGCAGGGGGGAAGCTGCCGGAATGACTGATGCCAGGCACGCCGTCCTACCAGCCATTGGCGAAGGCGGAAAAACAGTGATGGGGGGAAGGTCAGGTCGAGCGGCCTGCGGGGCCGAGCATGCATTGCAACCCGCAGAACCGGCTGAGCCGGAGCGTGCCGATTTGACACACCCTGTTGTGTAACGTAGGTTTTTCTGCCGCGCGGCCGCTTCCGACTGCCGACGAAACTCTCTATGCGGCGCGGGTGGACACCGAGCAAGCATCGATGGCAAGTTCGAGCGCGCGCGAGCCTGGTATTTCGGCCCACGGTGGTTCCACCTTGGCAACAAGCTCTGTCCCGGACCGGCTGGCGCAGGTAGCGCAGCTTCTGTTGCAGCTTGAAGCGCAGCCGTCGAACGGCAGCCGTCCTTCCGCGGTTGGAACGCCGGTGCATGACGCCCTGCCGGCAGCCGCGATCGTCCCTGCTGATCCGCCACACGATGCGCAGCAGGTCGTGCACACGGCCGAGACCGCGGCCGCCACAAACTCTCTAGCCGATCAGGAGCCGCTGGTGTCCGCGAGGCTGGGCATTGCCGGCAGCCTTTTCCAGGCGCTCCGTTGGAAACATGAGCCCACGGCCCGCCATTCGCTGCGTGTGGCCTTGCTCTGTTCCGCGTGGGCGCAGGACCTCAAACTGCCGGAGCCCGAGCGGGACGCACTGGAGCTTGCGGCGCTGCTGCACGACATCGGCAAGCTGGGCGTTCCCGACCGCATTCTTGCCAAGGCAGGCCCCTTGACTCCGCAGGAAGCGGCCCTGATGGAAGGACACTGGGTGATCGGGCGCGAGATCGTGAGCAAGAGTTGCGCCGAGCCGCTGGTACTGGAGACGATGCGGTACGCCCGCGCATGGTACAACGGCTCCAAGGGACTGGCGGACCGCCGCGGGGAAGCCCTGCCGCGCGCAGCGCGGATGATTGCCATCGTGGATGCGTTCGACTCGATGCTGTCGGAGCAGCCATACCGGCATGCCCTTTCCCAGGAGCACGCCTTCCAGGAGCTGTTCCACTATGCGGGGACGCAGTTCGATCCCGAGCTGGTGCGCGCGTTCGAGACGTTTCACAGCGGAGATGTGCTGCGTGCGCAGCAGCGGGCAGCGCGGCGATGGCTGTACGAGCTGGATCCCGCGGCCGCGAATGCACCCTGGCGGTTGAGCGAAGCTGTCGGAGAGGGCGAACTGTCCGAAGGACCGTCCAGCTTCAGGCTGCTCTGTCAGCAGCGGCTGCTGGACAACATGTATGACGGTGTGATGTTTGTGGACGCCGAGCTGCGGATCCAGTTCTGGAACCAGGCGGCGGTCAGGTTGACGGGCCTGCTAGCCGAAGGCGTATACCAGCGGGTGTTCGTGCCAAGCCTCATCGATCTGCACGATGAAAGCGGCCGGCGGTTGGAGGACGCGGAATGCCCAGTGGCGTTCGCTGTGCGCACCGGCGTGCAGTGGCTGCGCCGGCTGGCGCTGAAGGGACGCGGCGGCCGGTACATGTCTGTGGATGCCCATGCCATCCCCGTATGCAACCGCGAAGGCATCGTGATCGGTCTGGTCCTGCTGATGCATGACGTCTCGCAAGAGATCTCGCTGGAGGCGCGCTGCCAGGACCTGCACTCGCTGGCCACACGCGACCCTCTCACGCAGGTCGCCAATCGTGCGGAGTTCGAGAACGCCTACCCCCGGTTCATCGAGCGGCATCAAGAGAGACGGCTGCCGCTAAGCGTGATCGTGGCGGACATCGACCGCTTCAAGAGCATCAATGATAACTACGGGCACCAGGCGGGCGATGCGGTGTTGCAGAGCTTCGCCCGGCTGCTCAAGATTTCCTGCCGGGAAGGGGACCTGGTGGCCCGCTACGGCGGCGAGGAGTTCGTGTTGTTGTGGGCAGATTGCGACGTGGCCGCCGCCGTACGACGCGCGGAGGAACTGCGGCTGGCGTTCAGCCAGCTTGAACAGCCGGTCCTGGGCGGCAACACGGTTACGGCCAGCTTTGGCGTGACCCAGCTCCAAGCGGGCGACACGCCTGAGACCCTGTTCCGCCGCGCCGATCGCGCCCTGTTGGCCGCCAAGCAAATGGGCCGCAACAGAGTGGTCCAGCTCGGCTGCGGCGATGCCCCCTTGCCCACCGAGCCGCGCAGGTGGGCCGCCTTCTTCCGCCGGCCTCATAACAATGCCCTGCTGGAGCAAGAGCTAACCTGCGAGGCACCGGCGGAACGGTGCATCGAAAAACTGCGCGGCTTCATCGCGGATCACCACGCGCGCGTCGTCAGCGTGGACGGCTTCCGCGTTCACCTGCTGGTGGATGGGCGGCTGCCACATGCCCTCTCCGGCGCGCACGATCGTACCGTACGATTCTGCGTCACACTGAGGCTGCAAGAAATTGAGGCACCCTTGGAAAGGCCGCAGGATCCCTCCGGCGGGCCTGCGCCGCACTGGACGCGGATTCAGGTCGCCATTACCCCGCAGCGCAATCGAGAGCGGCGCCGTGAAGAGGCATTGCAGCGAGCCCGTCACCTGCTGCTCAGCTTGCGTGCCTATTTGATGGCCACCGCCGACTCGCCTCCCATCGAGGCCGGCGTGCTGTCGCGTGCACGCACCTTGCTGGGGCTCTGGCTCCACGGGCGGGGCAGCTAGTTCGAGGCGCGCGGCCCGATACGGGCCGCCCCGGCTTCGCCTCAAGCCTCTGACGGGCGGCAGCAAGTTGCCGGCTCGTGCTGCGCCCCCGCGCCGTGCACCCTTGTGGCTGCTGGCCTGCTGTGAGCCTGGCCTCAGATCCTTTGGCCCGCATGCCTCGGCCGTCGCCGCGTTGGCGGGGCCCGCTGGGTCAAGCGGGTTACCCGGGGACTGCTGCGTACGTGCTCGGGTACGGCATGGCCGACGGGACACTGTGCAGAGGATGTTGCCCAGGAGGTGTTATTCGAGGCCTGTTGGTGCAGGGGCTCGCCCCGTCCCGCGCGAGTTGCTGTCCCGTCGGCGTTTGCCGCGATCCGATCAGTGAAGCGAACGGCTCCGCCCTCGAGACTCATGCCAGGACACGGCTGAGGAATTGCCGGGTGCGGGGGGAAGCCGGCTGTTCGAAGACCTGTTGTGGCGGCCCGTCTTCGATCAGGCGGCCATCTGCCAGCACCACGACACGGTCGGCGGCACGGCGGGCAAAGCCCATTTCGTGCGTGACCACCACCAGGGCCATGCCGTCGCGGCGCAGGTCCTGCACTACCTCCAGCACCTCGTGCTTGAGTTCCGGGTCCAGGGCACTGGTGATCTCGTCGCACAGCAAGCCGCGGGGCTGCATGGCCAAGGCACGAGCAATAGCCACGCGTTGCTTCTGGCCGCCGGAGAGCACATCCGGATACGCCGTCGCCCGCTCTTTCATGCCCACACGGTCCAGCAGCGTCCACGCCCGCTCTTCAGCCTCCTGGCGAGAAAGCCCCAGCACGCGCCGGGGGGCCTCGCAAATGTTGGCCAGCACGGTCAGGTGTGGAAAGAGCTGAAAGTCCTGAAACACCATTCCCAGCAGCCGCCGCACCTGCTGGGCCGCCTGGCCATTGGGCCGAACATTGCCCGTCGACTCAAGGCGGTACGGTCCTACCCGCACGCTGCCCTGTTCCCAGCCATGCAAGCCGTTCAGACAGCGCAGCAGCGTGGACTTGCCGCCGCCGCTGGGCCCGATCAGGGCCACCGTTTCGCCAGAGCGAACTCGCAGGGAAACCCCATCCAGAATCAGGCGTTCTCCAAAGCGCTTGGTGAGACCTGTGGCCTCAATCAGCTCCTCGCCATCGCCGGCCGGAGCGGCCCGCGGCGGGGCAGCGCATTGCACGTCGCTGCCGGCCGTCGAGTCGCTACGTGCCGCCGCGGGGGGAGGCAATGGTGAGTCGCAGTCCTCGTTCATCTTGCGCCGGCTCGTTGCTCCAACCACCGAGAAAGGTATCCCAGGGGCACCGACATCAACAAGTATAACGCCGCTGTCAACAGGCCCAGCTCGACGAACTGGAGGCTGGAGCGAGCGAGCACCAGGTACTCCTTGGTGAGTTCGCGCACGGCAATCACGCTGACCAGGCTCGTGTCCTTGAACAGGGCCACAAAGTCGTTCGTCATCGGCCCCAGGGCGGTACGGAAGGCCTGCGGGAAGATGATCCGCCGAAACGCCAACGCCTCCGTCATGCCCAGGGCCCTTGCCGCCTCCCACTGACGTGCCGGCACCGAAAGGATCGCACTGCGGTAAATCTCTGCTTCGTAGGCGGCGTAGTTCAGGCCAAATCCCAAGATGGCCGTGAGCACGGCCGGCATCTCCACCCCGAACTGTGCCAACCCGAAATAGAGAAAGAAGAGCAACAACAACAGCGGAATCCCGCGAAAGAACTCCACATACACCAAGGCCAGGGCACGCAAGGGCCGCGGCCCATACAACCTGGCCACGGCTACCACCAGCCCTACCGCCATGGCAACCCCCATGCTGAGCACGGTCAGCAGCACGGTAACGCCCGCCGCACGCAACAACAGTGGGGCATACCGCCAGAAGCTCAAACGGGCAGCCCTGCCGGTCACCAGGTCCGGTGCCACGACCTCGCGCGGCTGCGGCCGGTCCGGCAGCGGCCTCCCTTGCGGGTCAAAGCCCAGCCCCGCCAGCTCCGCCGCCGCACGCGGCGGCCGGGCCAGCCGTGCCTGGTCTGTGTTCCACAACCGCCATTTGCCTAGAATCTGGGCAAGCTCTCCCTTCTCCATCAGTCGGCCCAGGGCCTCATCCAGGCAGGCGGCCAGCGCGGCGTCCGCGGGCCGCAGGGCAATGCCATACGCTCCGTGAGCGAATGGCGCCCCCACCGTGCGCAGACGCGGATTCGGCTCGGCGTAAAACGTAACGATCGGCGTGTCTAGCAGCACGGCATCCACGCGCCCCAGTTCCAGCTCCAGAAACGGCTCGACCTGCCCGTCGAATCCCACCCGCTGCACGATACCCGCTATTTCCAGCACACGCTCCGCGGCGCTGCCGGAAAGCGTGCCCACCGCCAGCCCGCGGCAATCGGCCAGGCCGCGAATCCGCGTCTCGTCCCGGCGCACCACAAGCTGTTGGGCGTAAATGTAGTAGGGGCGTGTGAAGCGCATCTGTTGCTGCCGCTCGGGCGTGATTTCATAGCCGCTGAGGATCACGTCGAAGTCGCCCCGTGCCAGGCCCGTGGCCAGGCTGACCCACTCGTAGGGTGTGAATTGAGCGACGATCTTGTGCTTTAGCAATACCGAAAGTTCGCGGGCCAGGGCGTCGGCCAGCTCGACCTCAAAACCCAGCAGGCGTTCAGGATGTTCGGGATCTCGGAACTGGAAGGGAATGCCGCCCTCTTCGTCGCCTCCCCAGTGCAATACCCCAGAGGCCAGCTGCTGCCGCACGGCGGCACGCTCCTGGGAGGTAGCCGCCGTTGCCAGCCGTTCCGGCCATGCCCCGATCGTCGCCAGCGCTACGAGAACGTGCAAGACGCCATGACCTCGCCCTAGCCGTGGGCAAGGGCGTTCGTCAGTCCTGCGGCAGCCAGGCAGCGGTCTCGCCCGCCCCAGCCGTGCGCACGGGCGTTCGAGCGTAGGCCCTGTCCCCGCCGCAACGGCTCCGTCCTGATGGTAGGCGGGTTTCATACCCTCTGCACCCCGAGCGGCCCGCGACAACGTGGCGCCCTGTCGACCGAGGTACGCCCTGGCTCTTTTCCGCTCGCTCACCGCCCTGCTGCCGGTAGGCCAGCTCAACTCAGGTGCATACCCTGGCGGACGGGCCGGCCGTCCCGCTTGGGCGTTATGGTTGAAACAGTGCACGGGCCCACTCAATGGATTGCGCCAACCGCGGCAGGTCTTCTTCCAGCAAGTATCGTTCCTCGACCATTCGTGCGGCGACTTCCAGAAACTGCCGGCGGTACGCGTCAAAACTGCCATAGCGTTCTTCGAGTGAGAGTCGGGGATCGCCTGTTGCTTCGCGCTGGGCCGCTGTCCGGGGGAGTGGTATGTACCCGCCCGCAAGCGAAAGCAACTCCTGTTCTGCGCCCATGCTGCGGTGGCGCAGGTTCCAGCTCGTGTAGGTCCCCAGCGGTACCGCCACCGCGGGCACCAGCAAGCAACCCAGCTCATTGTTGTCCGGCCCCAGGGCAGGGACGCGCACGATATACGTGCCCTGCTGTTCGGGCGGCTCAATGGTGGTGCGGCGCCGAGTGAGAAACTCGGGGCCGCGATCCTGGAAGGCCGGTTGGTGGATTACGCCGGGATAGCGCACCCCCGGGAGGGGCTGCCAGCCGCTTTCCGCCTCGCGCCAGCCAACCAACGTACCTTCCGAAAATCGAGGGTAGCGGCTCGGTGGAGGCGGCGTGCCGCCACTGATCCATTGGTCCAGGGCCACCAGCAGTGCCCGCAACAGCGGGCGGTAGTCGGCCGGATTGGGGGGAAGCTGCCCTGCTGCCCGCTCGCCCGGCACGCCGCTACCGGGACCATGTTGTGTGCCGCCAAAGGTGTAAATGCGTACCTCAGGCGGCAGTTCCGCGTCCGCTTCGCCCCGCGGATCGGTATGCACCAGCGAGCCTGCCCGGTGCCAGTACTCCGAAGAGGATTGGGTGTGCATCACCTTGGGCACGGTATGGCTGGCGCGGGCTCGCGACAGAATACCCTCGCGGCGGCCGGTGAAGGGATCTTCTTGCTCCCCATAGGCAAAGGGAAACACATCGGCGGGATAGAGGTGGTTATCGTGCTGGGCATTGTGCCGAGTGGGACTGGCAAAGCGGTGATTGAAGAATCCCAGTCCGGCTCCCGCCACGTGGGGCATGGCTCCGTCGAAGACCTGGCGTCCTTGCTCATCGGCATTGAAACCGTCGTAGAGGAACATGCGCAGGGCTCGGCCGCTCTGGGAGGTGCCAAAGCCGATGGCCCGCGTGATCCACGGCCGGCCGTCCGGCGCGACCAGCGGGTTCTGGGCCCCTCGTCCATATTTCAACGCCGAAACGATGTCCCGGATGCCGGCCAGACCGACCCCTTGCACCAGCGCCCCTTCCGCTTCGTACACGACCTCATAAATCCAACCGGGCACCAGGCCGCCAGCCACCTCCAGCTCGATCAGCGGCAACTGCCCCGTTGCGCCGTCGGCCGTGATCTCCTGCACGTGCAGCTTCCATTGATCGCGGGGGATTTCCTCGCGCGGGTCGGCCTCGCGCAAGCGGCGGGTCACGCGGGCCTGTGCCAGACCGCGCGGGGACGGGCGATAGCTCCCCTGGTTGCCCCGGTGCGACAAAGCCGCTTTCGGCACGGGGCGATCCACCACCAGCTCGCAGCGCACCGGGCCGCGCAGGGGCTGACCGTTTTCGCGAGCCCAGGGAGCCTCCAGACGTAGCCGCCCGCTGCCCGGCTGCACCTCGGCGATCCAGCCGCTCCACAGCACCACCCACCCCTGCCGGCAGAGGAAGTCGTCGGCACCTCCGTCGATCAGCCGCAAGGCGGTCGCTCCGCCCCGGTTATTCACCTCGTAGAACAGCCCGCCGTGGGCTTTGCCAAGGTCCACGGGCACCAGCATCCGGAAGTCGGCCGAGAACTCGACCTTCCCCTGGGCATTCCGCGGGGCCAGCGGCAGATCGACGATCGCGGCGTTGGCTTCGTGCGACGGGTCCAGCGCGCAGTACACCTTCCCTTCCCACTGCTCGTAAGCACCCGCCGGGCCTAGTTCACGGCCCTGCGCGTAGGGCTGCCGCTGGCGGATCTCCCACCGCGTGACCTCGCCAAAGGCCTGAAACGCCCCGCCGGATACCAGCAGGACCCACGCCGCCAGCCACCCCAGCCGTCTCATCACGCCCTGCCTTTCTGTGGATCACCGAATGCCGCGCAAGGGTGCATCGGCTGCGACCAGCTCGGCGACCCCCTGCACGGGAAATCTGCCTTCAAGCCGACGGGCACGACCGACACAGCAGCGACACATGCGCCGCTTTTACAGGCGTGTGACGGTTCTACACCCGCTGGCGACTGTCACCCGATTCCCCGCGAACGATCCTCCTCGATCGCGAAAAAGGGAAAATTGGGGGGGCGTCCATTCCACGAACTGGTCGCCGAGCGTCGTTCCCATCGGTTTTCGGCCCCCAAGGATAACGCTTCCAACCGTCTTCTGGCTGCTAGCTTCTCGTACCGGCGATGTCCCGACTTTACGGCACGATGGGCGGGCGTCGTCCACGCTGGCCGCGGCCGATCGGGCTGGCGCGACGGCTGGCCTGATGCCTCGCGCCGCTGGGCCACGATCCACCGCTGCCGTC
>JAIMBC010000110.1 GCA_023511675.1 Pirellulales bacterium | reverse complement strand
GCGCGCGGCGGCGCTGCTGCTGCTGGCGGTTTGCCAAGGCTGTGGGGGGGGAAGCGCGGGGCAGAGTGAGGCGGGCGGCGGGAAGCGGGCTTTAACCCGCGTCGCCTTGCAGCTCAACTGGTTTCCCGAGGCAGAGCATGGCGGCTATTATGCGGCGCTGGTGCACGGTTTTTACGAGGAGGCCGGTCTGGAGGTGACCATCCTGCGGGGCGGGCCGGATACGCCGGTCATTCCCGAGGTGGCGCGAGGGCGAATCGCCTTTGGCATTTCCAATGCGGACAGCCTGCTGCTGGCCCGTGCCCAGGAGGCGGACGTGGTGGCCCTGCTGGCGCCCATGCAGCACAGTCCGCGGTGCATCATGGTGCATGCGGCCAGCGGCATCGAGCGGCTGGAGGAGTTGCGCGGGGTGACGTTGGCCATGTCGGAGGCTTCGGCATTTTCGCATTTCTTGCGGCGCCGGCTGCCGCTGGAGGACGTGCAGATTGTGCCCTATGCGGGCAATATTGCCAGGTTCCTGGAGGATCCTCGCTATGCGCAGCAGGGTTATGTGTTTAGCGAGCCCTACTTGGCCCGGCGTGCGGGGGCGGTGCCGCGGGCACTGATGGTGTCGGAGCTGGGGTTTGATCCCTACACGAGCGTGCTGTTTGCTCGGCGGGAGCTGGTGGAGCGGCAGCCGGACCTGGTACGGCGGATGGTGCGTGCCAGCGTGCGGGGGTGGGATCGCTATCTCTCGGCACCGGAGGAGACAAACCGATATATTTGCGCGCAGAACGAAGCCATGGAGCTGGACGTGCTCGCCTACGGCGTGGAGGCGCTGCGGCCGCTGGTGCTGGATGCCGTAGCGCGGCGGCATGGTATTGGGACGATGCGGCTGTCGCGCTGGCAGGAGCTGGAGGGGCAGCTTGTCGAAGCGGGGCAGCTCAAGCCCGGGGCGGCCCGGGTGCAGGAGGCCTTTACCACGCGGTTCTTGCCGCGGGCTGCGGGGGCTCGACGGTAGAGGTGCTAGCCGACGGCAGGCGTCAGCGTGCGGCCTTGGCGGCGGGCACCATGGCGCCGACGGCAGGCGTGCTGAGCTTGCCTTTGCTCCGACCGCGGTTGAGCCAGAGCACCACGGGGGTGGCGATGTACACGGTGCTGTACGTGCCGGAAATGGTGCCGACCACCATGGTGAAGGCGAAGCCATGGATGCCCTGGCCGCCGAAGATGTACAGCACCAGCACGACGATGAACACGGTCAATGCCGTCAGGATCGTACGGCTCAAGGTCTGGTTGATGCAGGTGTTGACCAGCTCGGGGGAGAGGGCGGTGCTCTTGCCGCGCAGCTCTCGGATGCGATCGAAGATCACGATCGTATCGTTGAGCGAATAGCCAATGATGGTGAGGAAGGCCGCAATGATGGTGAGGTTGATCTTGAAGGGGTCGACGAGCAGGGCGCCCGCCACGGGGCCGGCCAGGTCGGCCAGGAATTTGCTCAGGGCCAGGGCGCCCAGGGCCACCAGCACGTCGTGGATCAGTGCCACCACGGCAGCAAAGCCGAAGCTGATCTCATGGAAGCGGAACCAGACATACGCCAGGATCAGCACCAGGCTGGCGAGCAAGGCCGTGGTAGCCTGCACCTGGGTCTTGCCGGCCACGCTGGCACCGATCTTGTTGGAAGAGGGGAAGAACGGGTTGGCGCGGAGCTGTCGATCCACGGCGGCGAGCAGTTTCTCGGCTTGCTCCACGGGCAGGGCGGCGGATAGGCTCCACTCGCGGAAGGCCTTGTCGCTGCCCTCCTCGTAGGCGGGGTTGTCCAGCTCGAAGGTGGCGCTGGCCCACTGGGGGTCCGCGGCCAACGCTCCTTCAAGGATCTGTTTCAACGAGTCGTGGTCGATGGGCTCCACCAGCACAAGCTGGGCCCGGGACCGTGCGGCGGATTCTGTTTCGGCCTGCGAGCCGGAGCGTTCTGCCCCCAGAGGTTCGACCCGCGGGGGGGAAACGAAGTGATTCGTCGCCAGCTTGTCGCCGAAGATGCGCTTGAGTTCTCGCTGCACCTTGTCGATGTCTGGCTCGGAGGTATTGATCACGAACCGCTTGCCATGTTCCTCGCGGCGGCCTTGCTCGTCGGTGACGCTGATCTGCACGTCTTGGACGGTCACGTCCGGCAGCTCCGCCACGGCGCGACGAATGGCCTCGATGTTCTGCCCCGGCTGCTCGAAGAGCATCTCCACGCTCACCCCGCCCGTGAAGTCGATGTCGAACAGCCCCTTCCCCCGGGCCACGACGCCGGCCAGTCCCGCCGCAATCAACAGCACGCTCGCCGTCACCGCGATGTAGCGCTTGCCGATGAAGTCGAAGTTGGGGTTGGCCAGAATCTTCAGCATCCGCAACCGCTTGATCAGCCGGGTGCGCTCCGCCGCCTCGAAGATCAAGCGAGACACCGTGATCGCCGTGAACAGGTTCATCAAAATGCCCAGGATCAGCGTGACCGCGAATCCTTTCACCTGATCCGTCCCAATCACGTACAGCACCACGGCCGAGATCAACGTGGTCACGTTCGCGTCCACGATGGTGGTGGTGGCCCGCTCAAAACCATTGCGAATGGCCATCCGCAGCGCGGCCCCGCGCGCCAGCTCCTCACGCATCCGCTCGTAAATCAGCACGTTGGCGTCCACGGCCATGCCCACCGTCAAGGCCAGCCCCGCCAGCCCCGCCAACGTGAAGGCGGCCTTGAACAAGATCATGAAGGCCACAATCAATAGCACGTTGAACACCACCGCGAAGTTGGCCACCACCCCCGCGAAGCGGTAGTAGCTGATCATGAACGCCACCACCAGCAGCACGGAAACCAGCATGGACATCTGGCCCTTGCGGATCGTGTCACGCCCCAGCGTGGCCCCCGTGACCAAACTGCTGGAAGGCTCCTTGCGCAATGTGGCCGGCAAACTGCCCGCCGTCAGCACCGCTGCCAGCGCCTCCGTCTCGGCCTTGGTAAAACTGCCCGTGATGATGCCGTTGGTCGTAATCCGGCTGTTGATGGTGGGCGCGCTTTGCAGATAGCCATCCAGAATGATTCCCAGATGCCGCCGAAAGTTCTGGGCCGGATCCGGCCGGTTGGCTCCCGTGAGGCTGCCGAACAGCGTCCCGCCCGCGGCATTGAACGTAAAGCTGACGGCCGGTGAGTTATTCTCCGGATCGGTCGAGGGGCGGGCACGTACCAGATACTCGCCGGACACATTGCAACGATCGTCCATGTACAGCAGCACCTCCACGCGGCCGCGCCGTGTGACGCGGGTGGCGAGTTGCCCGCGCGTCACCAGGTCGCTGCCGGGGCGATAGGCATCGGCTTCCTTGGGCACCACCGGCACCCAGCGGCCCAGCACGCGGCGTACCGATTCGACCACCAGCTTTTCCTGGCGTCCCGCCTGTTGGCGCGTTACGGCCTCAGGCTCTCCCGGCACGGCCACGGCCTGCTGGGGCACGGCATCGCTTGCCACCCAGGCAGCCGTGATGGCCAGCAACTCTCCGCGGCGCGACTCGAGGTAGAACGTCGCACGTTCGAACACTGTGCGCATGCGTTCTGAGATCTGGCGGGCATTGGCGCTGACGGCCTCGGCCGGATCGGCCACCGGCTCGGTGATTTCTCGCTCATCCGAAGCCAGCGCGGCCTCCACAAGCTGCCGATGGTCTCTGCGATTGGCGAGAATGCGAAAACTCAGCACGCCGCTGGTGCTGATGATGCTCTTGATCTTCTCCAGTTCCGCGCCGGTGGCGTTGGGGATAATGATCTCGATCTGCCGCTCTCCATACGGGCGGACGGTAATCTCCTTGGTGCCGTCGGGATTGATCCGCCGCGTCACGCGCGTGATCAGTTCTTCCATGGAGAACTGGCTGGTATCCACCGTGCTGTCCAGCTCGTAGACCAGAATCACCCCCCCCTTGAGATCGATGCCGAACTTCGGCGGCCACTTGAGCACGGTGATGGCGATGCTGGCCAAGAGCGCGAAGGTGACCAGCGCAAAGGTCCAGCCTCGTTCCGGCATGCGGCAGAGGCGGCTCAGGTAACTGCCGGCCAGCAGCGACCCGACGCAGACCCCCAGGAAGACCAGCGCATTGGCATAGCCCGGCAACGTAATCAACGCCTGATCCTCATCCCCGGCGCTTACTGCTGGCCGGGCCTCCGCCGCGGCCCCGCCTCCGCCCTGCTCGCTGCCCGAGCCAGTATCTCCTGCCTGACCGCCGGAGCCTTGGCGGGACTTTGCGGTCTTGGCTCCCTTCCCCTTCCCGGCACCACCAGCCGCCTTGTTGCCCGACGCGGCTGCACCAGAACCGGCCGGATCCCCCTCCTCTGCGGCAGCCGTGCCCTCCTCCGCGCCGCTCGATGCCGCCTCGTCCGCCTCCGCCGCGCCTAAATCTCTCTGGTTGTCCGCCTTGCTTTCCTTGCTGCCACCCTCCGCATCTGCGGCTTGGCCCACGCCGCCGTCCGGCTCTGGTTGATCACTTGCCCCGCCCAGATCGGCCGGCTCAGCCACATCGGCCGGCTCAGCTTCACCGCTTGACTGAGGTTGGTCGGCCCCCGCGGGTTGGTCGCTCGGCTCGGTTGCGTCGCCCCGCTGGGGTTGGTCGCTGCCATCGCCTGGGCCGACTTGCTCGCTATCGTCACCCGGCTCCGTGCCGTTGGCTGGCTGTGCGTTATCTGTCGCGTCGGCTACGTCAGACCCCGCATCGACTGCCGCTGTAGCTTCGTTTGCTTCGTCCTCCTCGCCCGCCACGCTTTGGGCTGCGGCGGTTCGAGATGCCACCAGCACATCGTCCCTACCCGGCTCAGCAAGCCAAAGCCAGCCGGCAATCAACACCGCCAGCACGCCGTACGTGGCATATACCCGCCGAGTGAAGCCCGCAAACATCGCCGTTACCCTTTGCTAGCTTTAGCCTTCTCGCCCGCCGGACGCTCGGTGATCACCTGTTCGATCGCGGCGAGACGAACCCGCAACTTGGTGTTCGTGCCCTCGTCCACGCGGATGGTGACCGTGCCGGCCTCCGGCTGAAGATCGGTGACCACGCCAAAAATACCGCTGGTGGTGACAACGTGGTCGTTCTTTTTGAGATTGCGCAGTTGTGCCAGCCGCGCCTGCTGCTCGCGCCGGGCTGGGCCATGAACCATCACGAAGTACAGGTACACAATGATCAGCGGCCCCACCAGCCAGAGCCACGTCGGACCGCCGCGCGCCTCGTTCTCAGCCAGCAGGAACAGGCACCGGCAGCATTCAGCCCAAGATGCCAGCAGCGGGTCAGTCAACACGTGTTCAGCTCATGGGGGAGTTCATGGGGGCCGCGCGCAGCCGCAACGCAGCATGCAATGACGTGCGCCACTTTCACTTCTGCACACAACGCGGCTAAGGGGGTCATCATACGTGGAAGTGGGCATACTGGGCAAGGCCGCGCGGATCTGCGGGCGAGGGGGCACCGCCACCGGCGGGCAGTGAAGCGGGAGCCTGCCCAGGGATGGAGGCCCCAGCCCGCCAGCCACCTGGTGGGGCGACAGGCCCTGCGTATGCCAGGGAGACGGCCAATTGGCGGCCCTACCTGCCACTACAGGCAACGGACGGCCAGACCGACTGATCTCGCTGGGCTGTGCGTGGCAACGCCATGGCAGGGTGTGAGGGTCTACCTGCCGGCAGCACGGGCGGAGGAACCCCCTTCCGCCGGGGCCAGTGCGAGAAGCGGGCGGGTGGGAGTGCATCCTTGGCGGCAGGAAGCCGAGGGCAGAGCAGGTCGTTTGCGTCGAGGGGCGCTGCCCAAGGGGTACCAGGGTTTGCTGTAGCGTGTTTCGCCCTCCCCGCGACGACCGCGGTAAGATCAGGGAGTGATGGCGGCTTGCGGCGACGGGGCGACCTTTGCAGGAGCCTGTTACCTGGCGGCAGGCCTTGGGGTGAGTTGCGTTTCGGTCTGGGGTGCACGGCGTGGCAGAACGCTGGGCTGACGGATGCTGGAGGTGGTCTGCGGGCACCGGAATGAAACAGCCGGACCGGCCGACCTGGGGCAGCTATCGCTCTGAGGCAAACAGCTCGGTACGTGCTGCGCGCGTGATGGCGACCACGGCCGGATGCTGCAGTTGGCGTTCGACGGAGATGGCGTAGAAACGTTCGCGAATGGTGGGCAGACGCCCCACGCGGTGCACGCCATACTGCCGCATCACTTCCTTTTCGATCACCGTGGGGATGGCGAAGATGCCCACCCCCTCGGCGCCGAAAACCTTGAGCACACTGCTATCTGCCAGTTCGCCGCGGACGAGGGGCGTGATATCCTGGCTGTAAAACCAGAGGTCCAGCAGGCGCCGCAAGGCAGAATTCTCGCTGGGCAGCAGCATGGGGGCGCCATGGAGAGAGCGGGGGAAGTTGCGGCGATACCTGGCTGCCAGCGCGGGCGCTGCCATGAAAGAGAGGCCACATTCCCCCAGCAGGTGGTTGAAAACGCGGACCTTGACGTGGGGACTGGCCGGCACATCAGTGAGCACGACGTCGAGTGCATTGACGGCCAGACGTGCCAGCAGCTCGCTGGGGTCGCCCTCTTCGTAGATGATCTGCACCGGCTCGGGCAGGTGGAGTGCTGGTTGCAGCAGTCGATAGACGATGGTCTTGGCGAGGGTGGGTGAGGTGCCGACGATCAGCCGCATGGGCCGGCCTACGGGCCGTCCCTGGACGGCATCTTGTAATTCGTTGCCGAGCGTGAAGATTTGGTCGGCGTAACGGAAGACCATCCGCCCTTCCTCGGTGAGCACGAGGGTTCGCCCGCGGCGCTGGAACAGGCGGATACCCAGCGATCGTTCGAGCCTGCGCAACTGGCCGCTCACCGTAGGCTGAGAAAGGTGGAGCGACTCAGCCGCACGGGAGACGCTGCCCTCCCGGGCCACGGTCCAGAAGTAAAGCAGATGGCGGTAGTTGAGCCAGTGCATGGTTTGCTTATATCATATTTTTCTATAGATCGAGTTCAAGACTTCGAATTGTCGAACGGCTGGCAACACACTACGATTGGCCATGCAAGGACCATCCGTTTAGGCGTGTGATGTTTCCGCATCACACGGGCATCGATCTCAGGTTAGCTACGATGGTGCTGCCCGCTCGTAATACCTCGCCGCGGCGTGCTAGCAGGAGCGGCAGTCATTGTGTTGCGGCATGGCCGGGGGGCTGGGCATCGCCCGATCGGGCGTGGGGCTCCTGCGCGCTGGCTGGGTGGTGGCTTGGGGGGCTGGGCATTGTAGCGTCGCAGATCTTTGGAACCGCAGGTGCTGCGTGCGGCGGCGTGGACTCGCATCCCGTGGTGCGTGCTCGCACGGCGTGCGGGGCTGGGGCCGCTATCGGAACCTTTACTTCAACCGTGGCGACGAGCCGTTTGTTTGCTAATCCAGTTGCCCCGCGAAGGGCGTCCCTAGTGCCTCGCCGCCCGAGCAGGCTTTCCGTGGACGGGAGGCGTGAAGGCGGCGGGCGTGCGGTCTGCCCTCTGGCTTCCAGGGCAGATTGCAGCAGGGCTGGGGCTCCGCCGCGTGCCCGAGGCCGCCTCGCTGATGTACTCGCTTCATGAGGTGTCTCTGCATGAAAAGCAAAGGGGAGCTGGAAGCAGCGATTAGCCAGGCATTGATTCGATTTGAAAAGAACTACATGGGCCGAGGACCGACGGAGACCAAGACATTCTTGCTGGACGATCTAGTGCTGGTTCGGCTAAAGGGCGTGCTGACCCAGGGTGAACTGAAGTTAGCAGAGGCGGAGGACAATCTGCGCGGGCGATATCTGCTCAAGCAGATGCGGCAGGAATTGCTGGACCGTGGCCGCAAGGAACTAGAAGCGGCGATCCAGTCTATCCTCGGCGTGGCCGTGCGGAGCCTGCATACCGATATCAGCACCAAGACAGGAGAACGGATTATCGTGTTTACGCTTGAGAGGAGACCCTGTTATGCTGATGAGACGCGGTCCCTCCTGAAGGTGGAATCGGGATAGTCGCGTGCCAGTGCGTTCGGGACGCGACGCGGAGGAGGGCGGCTGGCTGCCCCAGGCGTCTCGCAGCATGGCAGCCGATGCGAACGCTTTGGAACATGCCGCTCGCCGCAGGGAGGCATCGACTGTTTTGTGTTCAAGATAATTGAAGTCATGCGTGTGCCCTTGACAGAATCGCGGTTGATGAGATAAATACAGAAGTTTGCCATTCCGGGGAGGGTGCGGAGGGCAGCAGTTGCCAGCCGCTCCTTCCGGAAGCCTTAGCAAGCGCCAGGACGTTCCACGGGAGCATGCGCGCCCGTGGAAATAACAGGCCGACAGGCTGCGTGGATGCCAGCCTGCCGGCCTTTTTTTGTGAGATCAGACATGCTTTGGGTCATTGTTTTGGCTGGGAGTCCGAGGAGGGAGCCGTCAGACATGTCCCAATATGCCGTCTGTGGTTGTTGCCGGACTTCCCATGTTCTGCCATGCGCCAGGTATGATTGCCGGAGTTTCCCATGAATGCACCTTTGCCGTCCTCTGCAATGCGGGCATCTAGCTCGGGGTTTCCTCCGTGCTTAAGCCAGTTGGCTGATCACGCGGCCCCGGAGACGCTGTTGATCACCTGCACGGATCCCGTTCTGGACGGCTGCCTGCTGGACTCGCTCCGTCATGAACCGCTGCTGTTGTGGCGCTGTCCGGGGCCTGTGGTGCCGCCGCTGGCGGCTGCGCATCAGGACACGCAGGCCGCCATTGAGCATGCCGTGCGGGAATTGCGAGTGAAAGAAGTTGTCATCTGTGGGCATGTGCCGGGCCATGTGCTGCGAGCGATGGTGGAGGCGGCCCATGACGGCCAGACGGCCGGACCTCTGGCCTACTACGCCCAGGCCAGCCTGCGGTTGGCCGCAGAAAAGCGGGGAGAGCTGACTTCGGGAGAGCTGCAGCGGGCTTTCGTGGAGGATCATCTGGTGCTGCAACTGGCCAACTTGCGCACCTATCCGGCCGTTACCGCCAGGATGGAGCGGGGCGAGTTGTCTTTGCACGCCTGGGTGTACGACGTGGTCAACGGCAGGCTGTATGGGCGGGAGGCATCCCGCACGCTGCTGCTGCGCAGGCTGTACCAACCGAAGATCCCGTCGCAAGGTTTGCGTCCCGTGCTGGATCCAGCGGAGCTTTATCTGGCCTGAAGGCGGCGAGCGGTGGCGAGTGTGAGGCATGCCGCAACGACGGGGCCGTTTCCCCTGCCAGGCCGTACGAACCGAACGCCGCGGCACGGCTGTGAGGGGAAATCTGAAGGCCGGTCATCTGTCCAGTTGAACAGTGCTCATGAAGTGTCTTACGGGACGATTCGAAACGTTCAAGTGCGATCTGCTTGCATCGCTGGTTGTGTTCCTGGTCGCGCTGCCGCTTTGCTTGGGCATTGCCCTGGCCTCGGGGGCGAGTCCACTCGCCGGCATCATCAGCGGCGTGATTGGGGGACTGGTGGTTGCCCCCCTGGGCGGGAACTGGCTTCAGGTAAGCGGACCCGCCAACGGCCTGATCGTGATGGTATTGTTGATCAACCAGCAGTATGGTGCCGCCGCGTTAGGGCCGATCGTTCTGGCGGCGGGGATCGTCCAGTTAGCAGCGGCTACCCTGCGATGGGGCAAGCTGTTTCGCGCCCTGCCCCCGGCGACCATCCAGGGGATGATGGCTGGCTTCGCTGTAATCATCTTCTCCCGGCAATTCCACGTGATGCTCGATGATCCCATTCGCGGCAGTACCCTGGAAAACTTGCTCTATATTCCACACGCTGTCTGGGCTGCTCTGGTACATCAGGATGGTTCCCACCGCGCCGCGGCCATGGGGGTGCTTACGATTGTTGTGCTACTGGGCTGGAAGCACGTCGTGCCGGCCAGATTGGCGTTTGTGCCAGCTTCGTTGGTGGCAGTGGTGCTGGCCACTCTGGTAGCTGCCAGCAGCTCGCTGCCGGTTGCCCGCATCGAGCTGCCCGAGTCATTCTCCGGTGCCATGCAGCTTCTGGATCCCGCAGCACTCCTCCAGTTGCGCGAATGGCCAAAGCTGCAATTGGCGCTGATCATTGGCTTTCTTGCCAGCGCTGAAACGTTGCTGAGCGCGGCGGCCATCGAGCGGCTCCATCCCGCGTGCCGGACGCAATACAACCGCGAGCTGGCTGCCCAAGGCGTTGGCAATGTTCTGTGCGGCGTGCTGGGCGCGGTCCCGCTGACGGGGGTCATCATCCGCAGCACCGCCAACCTGGCAGCCGGCGCGCGGACGCGGCTCTCATCGACGCTGCATGGACTGTGGCTGCTGGTGCTGGTGGCCTTTGCTCCAGGGCTGTTGAAGCACGTTCCGCTGGCGAGCCTGGCGGCGGTGCTGGTGGTGGCGGTGTTCAAGCTGATCGATATGCGGGCCTTGCGCGAGATGTGGCAGCATAACCGGCGCGAGCTGGTCATCTATGCCGTCACGGCCGTCTCGATTGTCTGCTGGGGGGTCCTGCCCGGCATCCTGCTCGGCCTGGGACTGGCACTGCTCCAACTGCTGCACACGCTGAGCAATCTGAGCGTTCGCCTCGAGCACGACCCTCAGGGAAGGGCATCTTTCCTGTACCTCACGGGCAGCGCCACCTTCGTCAACGCCCCCAAGCTCGCCAGCGTGCTCGAACACGTTCCCCAAGATGGCACATTGCATGTCGAGCTGGAAGATCTCAAGCTCATTGACCACGCCTGCCTGGAGCTGCTGCTGAACTGGCAGCAACGCTACGGCCATCAGGGAGCGCGTCTGATGCTCGACTGGTCGAGCATCGCCGAGAAATACGTCAATCCCACGGCATCCCTTCACATGTCCGCACGGCCGTCGATAGCGCGGCCATGGCGCCGCTGGCTCCGACGACGCGCTCCCCATCACCCTTGGCAGCTCCTTTGGACGCGGGACATCTCCGCCTGAGGCGATTCCTTGTGTGCCACGCCCTCTGAGCCCAAGGCCCCCACCAGCATTTCCCCCGCCTACGCTGGCTGGCACGTGCCAGGTACCTGCGGCCCCGGCACCTGCTATCAGCCCGGCAGCTACCCGCAAACGGAGAACGGGCGGTGCGCGGACGGGGGCGTGCTCGCCACTGCGGCAGCAGCACCCGACGGTCCATCTGATATGCAACCAGAGGCCTGGGTGAGGTGCGACCAGACCAACTGGTCGATACGTAAACGGGTATCCGGCAGCCGCTTCGGCTTCCATAACACGCCACGCAACTGCCGATTGTGCCGGAGGATGCATTCATGCCAGCCGCCAGGCCGGGCTGCCGCTTGGCTCTGGCCGGCTTGTCGCCTAAGATAGGTACACGCCCAGGCGAAAGTGCGGCGGCCCTGTTTGCCCGAGCTATGGAGCTGCGGCGCAATGCCGCCGGCGCCTGCACTGCCGGCTGTTCCAGCGCGCCGCTGGTCATGCCGGCATGACGCGACAGTCGAAATCCTTTAGTGGGGAATGGCGTTCCGGATGAGCTGAGAACCGGCCCGCCCCCTTGACTTCGTACCAGGAATAGAGCTGATGGCCAAGCAAGGCCCTCGCAAAAAGCTGCCCAAGGAACTAGCCGTCATCAATGCAGACAACTGCACCGGCTGCGAGGCCTGCCTCGAGGTGTGCCCGGTCGATTGCATCATGAAAATCCAGCAGTACGACCGGTTTCACAACTTGCAGAGCTGGTGCGAGATCGACTTGGAGCGGTGCGTGGGCTGCGAGGTGTGCGTGCACATCCCGCGGAAGAAGACCGATCCGTACGAGCTGACGGTTTGCCCATGGAACGCCATCGAGATGGTGCCCACGGAGCAGGTGGCTCAAGTGGTGGCGCAGATTGGCGGACCGCCGGAGTACATTGTGGCCAACTGGGATCGGCTGGTAGGAACAGCGCAGCATCTGGCCGAACTGAAGGCGGCCGCGGGCTAGGCAGGGGCGGCCTGCGCTGCGCGGACGGGCGAGCCGCGGGGGGGCATGGTCAGTCGGGCGAGGGAGCGTCGTCTCGCGAGGCTGCTTGAGTGGGCTGTGGAGGGAGGGGTTGTTCCACTCGGCGGTCTGAAGTCCGCGGGCTCGGGGCGGCCTGGTCGTGCACGGCGTGCGATCAGGGGTCGAACCAGGTATTGGGGTGCAGCCAGTGGAACGGTCCTGCGCGGGGGGGGCAGCCGCTGGCGTCATCACCGCGGGAATTGCTGACGCTCTCATTGCGATCCAAGCACTCGCGCGGTTGTTGTTTTTCCTGGGCTGTTTCGAGCTGTGCCCGCAGGTCGGGACGCTCTTCGAGGTCGACCGGCGGCAGGCGGACAATATGGCCCGCGGGCTGGACTTGTGAATCCTGCGTGGCGTCGAGCGCGGCTCGGTCGTTCTGGTCCGGGGCACGCGCCTGGACGGGTTGTTGGGGGGTGTTGGAGTTGTCCTCGACGATGGGGTGCGGTTCTTCGAACACGGCCTCGGCGGTGACGGGGATGGGCGGCTGCGGCATGGGCGGCCCCGGCCGCCGGCGGCCGAACGGCAGCAGAATCCGGCTGCCGGCGAAGCGGGTACCGTCGTAAATGGAGCCGCGGGAGAAAGGCCCCGTACCGAGAATCCAAGTGTCCTTGGCGTTGGTGACGACGGGAAAGACCCCTGATTGCCACACGGCGCGGCCTGTTTTCTGGTTGTAGCAGAACAGTCCGATCTTGGCGACGCCTTTCTGGTCCGTGGTTTTGGCAAAGGGGACTTCGGGAATGGTGGGGGGCACGCCGGCGAGAGCGAGCGGGGCAGGCACATTCAACGCGGGGATGCCTACCATGACGTCGTGCCGGTTGGTGCCGACGGCGCCGGCGCGTGCTTCCACGACATAGGTCGCTTCCTCGCGATTCGCTTTCAACGTGCAGCCGCTGGCCAGGAGATGTTGTCGGATGGAGCTGATGATGTATTTCTCGTCGGTAACGCCCTGCAAGTACTGGGGATCGAAGTACACGTCCTTGCCCGCCAGCGGCTTGAAATCAATCTGGTTGATGGCGCGATCGATGGCGGTCGAGAGCAGCAACTGTTCCGTGGCTGTGCGAGAGGTATCCGACCAGCGCGTGGTACCACAACCTGCTAGCAGCACCAGCGGCACAGCCGCCAGGAGGGATGAAATTCTCATGCCGTAGCGGGTCGCAACCATGGGTAGGATGGGTGGGGGGCGGCATGCTGCCATCCGTGCGGCATGCCGCGATCCTGGGGGCGGGAGTATAGTGGCTACGGCCCTGGCCGCCAACCTCGGCTGGTCCGCCAGAGCTGGCCGACAGGCCAGCTAGCCGGCAGGCCCACTGGTGCGGAACCAGGGCTGGGCCCCTGGGAGGTACGGCGGGTAGAGGGAGCACACCTCCTGGGTGTTTTTGCCATAAAGTAAAGTTCGGCAATGGGTTAGCATCATGCATTATAGGCTCATCCGGCCATGTGTGCCGGGGCGTTCCGGCCGGCGAAGCCACTGGAAGTTCGCGGTGTTGTCCGCTGGCAGATGGAGCGGCCGCCGCCCAGCGAGCAGGGCGGCAAAGCACGTACCGCTTTGCCAATTACCTGGTTATGGCCTAGGGTTATATGGGTATCTTGGCGCCCTCGCCTGCCATCGGGAGAATCAAATAGATGACGACCGTCGCGACCAACGATACGATGACCTTCATCGACCGCCGCACCGGAGCCTCGGGCACAGCGCCTGGCCGAGAGCGCCGGCAGTTCGGCGACAGTCGCGAGGAACTTTCTCCCGAGGCGCGTGCACTGGCAGACGCCATCGACAGCTACAAACTTGCCCACCGCCGCCGGTTTATCACGTACGAAGAGATGTTGGCGGTGATCAAGTCGCTGGGATACGTCAAACAAGGCATGTGAAGCGAGGACTGCTCCTGGTTGGCCATGGTACCCGCGACCAGCGGGGCCAGGCCGAATTCTCCGCGCTGGCAGGGGCGATCGCGGCGCGGATCCCAGGGCTGCCGGTGCAGCCCGCCTTTCTCGAATTGCTCCAACCGTCGGTAGAAGAGGGGCTACGCCGCCTGGCGGACGCCCAAGTGCGCCAGGTGGTTGTACAACCCCTGCTGCTGATTGCCGCGGGCCATCTCAAGCAAGACCTGCCCAGGGCCGTGCAAGGCGCAGCGCGGACGATGCACGTCGAGCTAGCCCCCCACCTGGGCAGCTACCCCCTGGTGGTAAGGGTTTCCGCGGAGCGCTTCCTGCAAGCCGCAGGGCCATCGACCGCCCAGGCGGCGCGGGAGACGCTCACCATTTTGGTGGGCAGAGGTACCAGCGACCCGGAAGGCCGTGCCGAATTTGCGCGGTTCGCCCACGCCCGGCAAGCGTGCTGCCCGACAGGCGGCTTTGAGCACTGCTTTGTCGCGGCCGCCGAGCCCTCCCTGCACGATACGCTGTGGCGCGCCGCGAGCACACCTTACAAGCGCGTGGTGGTGCAGCCACACCTGTTGTTTCGTGGAGAGGTATGGGACAGCATTGCCCAACAAGTCGATCGTCTGCGGGATGCGGTGTCCCACAAGGAGTGGCTGCTAGCGCCGCACCTGGGGCCCCACCCCGCTCTGGCAGCATTGGCGGCCATCCATGCCCTCGATGCGGAACACACCCGGATCGAACAGGCCGGCAGGGAGCCGAGTGCACGATAGCGTTTGTGCTCCGTGGCGGGGGGGCCAAAAATGTCAATAGGAGAATCTGCCAGGGATCTGGTAAACTGCCGCCGGTTTGGCAGTTTGGCGAACGGAGTTGCCTACAGAAAGGAGTCACGCCATGGCGGGCGATGTGAAGGCCATGCGGGCCAGGTTCGACGAGTTGCTGCGGCAGGCCGCTGAACTTGCGGTGGCCATGGATTATGCGGATGGCAGGATCAAGGGCGTGCCGCACTATGTGGAGATCGAGACGCGGGCTGAGGAGCTGGGGCACGAGCTGAGCCGGCAGGTTCAAGCTCGGCACATGGGGGAGATCGTGGCGCGGCAAGCGACGAGGAGTCGGTGCAACACATGTGGTCGCCCGGTCGAGCTGGAGGTGGTCAAGCGTTCTGTGCGTTCCGTGGCGGGCACCGTGGAGCTTGTCGAGTTGGTCGGTCGCTGCCCGTCGTGCCGCAGGTCTTTTTTTCCTCTACGGGAGCCGACGGGGCTGGATGCCCGGGCGGTGACGCCGACGGTCGTGCTGCGACTGGTCGCGCTCGCCGCGGAGACGCGCTCGTTTGAGCGTGCGGAGAAGGCGGCGCGGGATGGAGCTGGCCTGCCGGTCTCGGCCAAGCTGATTGAGCGGCTGGTCCGCGATGTGGGGGAGGAATTGGCATAGCGGCGGGAGGGGGGTGCATCCGAGCAGCCGTTGGCACAGCAGGCGGAAGAGCCTCCTCAACTGGCGGTGGTGGAGTGCGATGGGGGGCGGGTTCGCACACGCGAACCGGGGCAGGGTCCAGGGGTACACCTGGTGGCAGAAGGCTGGCGCGAGACCAAGAACGCCGTTTTGATTCGCGCGACACGGCAGGTTTTTGCGGAGGATCCGCAGCCTGAGCCGCCGGCATGCTTTTGTGACGCCCAGCACGTGGCCAAGATCGTCGGCGGCGAGAAGTCGGCACCGGGGCACAGTTCGTCGCCGCCGGAGCAGCCTGTGTTGAGTTACCTGTATGGATCTGCCAAGGCGGTGCACTCCCAGGCGAAGGAGGCGTGGGAGCAGTACCGCGTGTGGATGCGGGGCTGTTGGCAAGGGGAGGTGGATCAGGTGCTGTACGAGTTGAGTCTCTGGCAGCAGCGGTTGGATCCGCCGCCGGCGGAGGCGGCGGAACAGGACCCACGGCGGGTGGTAGCGAAGACGCTGTCGTATCTGCAGCACAACCGCGGGCGGATGGACTACCCGAGCTACCGCCGCCAGGGAAGGCCGGTGACCAGCGCGTGGATGGAGTCGTTGGTGAAGGAGATGAACTACCGCGTCAAGGGGAGCGAGATGTTTTGGAACGATCCCGAGGGGGCCGAGGCCATTCTGCAAGTTCGCGCCGCCGCACTCTGCGACGACGGCCGGCTCGTCTCGCACCTGAAAACGCGGCCCGGATACGCATTCGTGCGCCGACCCAAAATACGCATCTTACCAGCCCAAACTCGCAAAAGCTGACGTCCACCCCATCAGCAAGACGGGGCTTGACATTCATCGTTACATCTGCAGCGTTTGCTTCGCCCGGGTTTACTTGGGCTCGCCAGCCGAGAGGTCCGACATGATCAGCCTGTTGCACGCAGCGAGCTACTCGACCACCGTGACCCGCTCGGCTAAAAACGGGGCGGAGCAGACCCGGACCACGCTGAACGAGAGGTGTACCGACTCTCCCGCTTCTTCGGGCGGTGTAGCATGTCCAAGCTGGTCGTGGCCATACCCTTGCCTGCAGGGGTCGCATGCCGACGTGAGCGTGCCTATGCCACCCCCGCGCGACGACTCTTCATGTTATCCCCACGCCGCTACAGACCGAGCCTCAATCTGCGGAGATACCTCCTGATTTGGTCGTTGTCCACCGCCCTGTTGGAGCCGTCGCGGTGGTACCGATACACGATCCCTTCGTATTCGTCGATATACCCGAACGGCAGCCCGATGTATCCATATAGGCCCGTGCTCTGCAAGGCCGTTGAGCAGAACACCGTCGCCCCGCTCGCCTTGGCGATGGCCCCGCAAAAGAGATTGCCGTCAAAGCAGCCCGAGCCGATCTGAGCCACTTCGCAGGCCACGATAAAGATCGTGTTCACTTTCCCGTAGAGGACCTTGAAAAGGTTCGCCTGGCGGGGAGTGATGCCGGTACCGATGGCCAACCTCCCCGGAAATCCGTGCGAATTGAACACCAGGCAACGGAGCCCACCGCGGACGTCCCCCGCCACTTTCGCGGTCCACCCGAGCATGTGCTCGGGTGTGGTATCGGCGCTGACCTTATACGTGTTCCACATCTGGTAGTCCGGCGGCGGCACGTCGTGCGAATTGAGCGCCATCGACGGTTGGGGTAGGTTAAACATTTACGTGTACTCCTCTTTCGTAAGAAGACTTGAAGTGCTTTGTATGTCGCGAGTGATGTTACCAGCGCCTGTAGGGACCAATGGCTCGTGACTCGCTGGGTGAGGCCTGCCTTCCGCGCCGCAGCCTTGAGCGCCCGTGAAAACAACGATTGGTCGATGTGGTGGCGGCCCTGTTCGCCGGTCTTGGGATTTCGCCAGCCCCGTTCTTGCGGAGAGACCCTGGTTCTGGGTGGCTGCGGCGACGCGTTCCTCAAGGCCAAGGTGGCTCAGGAAGCGATTGACGTCGTCTTCGCCGAGTTGCCGCGTGTGGCGACGGTCGCGAAACAGAATTAACCGGCGAATTCCGTGGAAGTAGGCCTCTTCTGTGCGGCGCACATAATGACGGCTGTGTAGAAGCGCAATGCTGCAGTCGTACAGCCGCGCTACGGGCCGGTCGGGAAACAAGCCCAAAGGCAATCGGCGCTGCTCAGTGGCTGTGGAAATGGGCGAAGTCTCGCCAAAAAGCCGGAACTCACGAACAACTATATCCACGGGGCGGCGCGATGTAAATCGGCGGATTGCTGAAAACCAAGGGGTCTCCCGCGCCTTTAGATGGATCGCTTTACCAGGGCCCGACATAGGGGTCAACGAGGGCGCCGAATGACGAAACGCGGGCGGGCAAAATCATCCGCGGCGACTCGCAGTCCCTTGCGGCCGGAGCAGCTTGCCGCGGAGCAGCGAGCGGCAGCAGGAAGCCGACTGGCGGCCGCAACGGCTGGTGCGGACGGTGCTCTCCAGGATGGCCGGGTCCAGGCGGTTCGGTCGGCAGATGGCGCGCGAAGCCGAGCAACGTCGCTTCCACGAGGCGTCGTGCCAGGCCCTCTGCGGCACGGGTTGGGTCCGCCCGCCGGCGGATGCGCCGGACGAGGACCCACGGCGGGTGGTAGCGAAG
>JAIMBC010000109.1 GCA_023511675.1 Pirellulales bacterium | reverse complement strand
CCTGGGCCTGGACCGTGGATGATCCCCAACGCGCCCGACTGCTCACCTCCTGGGGCGTTACTGGACTCATCACCAATCAGCCCGCCGTCATCCTCCCCGTACTGCGCGAAGGCTAGCCGTGCGCTTCCGCCCTGGGCGCACGCGCGCAAGGTTTGACCCTGGAGGGCGGCCAGCCACGGCAATGTGGGCTGGCAGTCCGGCCCCTTCGGCAAGGAGTGGTGAGGTCTTGCAGGTGCGCGGCTGACTCAGCCGCCTGAGCCCTCGAAGCCCGGTGGGAACAGCGAGGGCTGGGCCGCCAGGGCATCTGCCCGCTTCGCCAGGAGCTTGATCCCTCGCACTCGCACCACGCTTGACGATCGGGCGAGAGACGGCGGAAAATAGGGGCATTGCCTACCAAGACCGCATTCCCCCCGCCCAGGGCGAGATTCCAGCCATGACGCGCTTTGAGCTGCTTCCAGGCCATATGCCCATCACGCGGCGCGAACTGCTGCTGCGCAGCGGTCAGGGGCTGGGCATGCTGGGGCTGGCATGGCTGATGGCCGATGAGGGCCTTGTGGGCCCAGCCACGGCGGCACAGCCCGGGCAGACGCTCGCTCCGCTGGCGCCCAAGCCGCCGCACTTTGAGCCGCGTGCACGGCAGCTTGTGCATCTGTTCATGAATGGCGGGCCTTCGCACGTCGATACATTCGATCCCAAGCCCGAGCTGAGCAGGTATCACGGCCAGCCGCTGCCAGTGGCCAACCTGCGTACGGAGCGCAAGACGGGCGCGGCCATGGGCTCTCCCTTTGCCTTCCGCAAGTACGGGGAGAGCGGGCTGGAGATCAGCGAATTGTTTGCGCACACGGCGCAGCACGCGGACGAGCTGTGCGTGATCCGCTCGATGCACGCGGACGTACCCAATCATGAGCCCTCTTTGTTGTTGATGAACTGCGGCGACGGACGGCTGCCGCGGCCGAGCATGGGCGCGTGGCTGACCTACGGGCTGGGATCCGAAAATCAGAATCTGCCGGGCTTTATTGCCATGTGTCCCGGCGGCTACCCGATCGTGGCCACGCAGAACTGGCGATCGGCGTTCTTGCCTGGAGCGTACCAGGGGACGTACATCGACACGCAGCATACGGAGTTGGAGAGGCTGATCGAGAACATCCGCAACGGGCGGCTGACGCCTGCCGAGCAGCGGCGTCAGCTCGATCTGCTGCGTGCGTTGCAGGAGCGGCATCGCCGCGCACGGGATGACGATCCGGCGCTTGAGGCGCGCATCCAGACGTTCGAGATGGCCTATCGCATGCAGGGCGAGGCGGCCGAGGTGTTTGACCTGCGGGACGAACCGCAGCACGTGCTGGACATGTACGGCCGCACGACGGCAGGCCGACAGCTCATCATCGCGCGGCGTTTGATCGAGCGCGGCGTGCGCTGCGTGCAGGTATGGAGCGGGGCCGGCCAGCCCTGGGACAATCACGAGAATCTGCCCGAAACGCATCGAAACCTCGCTAAAGAGTGGGACCCGGCCATCGCCGCGTTTCTCACCGACCTCAAGGCCCGCGGCCTGCTTGCCACCACGCTGGTCATGTGGGGCGGCGAGTTCGGCCGCACGCCCGTGGCGGAGCTGCCCCAGCTTTCCGGCCGAGACCACAACCACTATGGTTTCTCCATGTGGCTGGCCGGCGGCGGCGTGCGGGGCGGCTATGCCCACGGCGCGACGGACGAGTTCGGCTTCGCCGCCGTGGAGAACAAGGTCCACGTGCACGATCTGCACGCCACCATCCTGCATCTGATGGGCCTGGACCACCAGCGGCTTACCTACCGCTACGCCGGCCGCGACTTCCGCCTCACCGACGTGCATGGCCGCGTGGTGCGTGAACTGGTGGCGTGATCTGTGTTCTGGCCCGGTCAGCGGCGGCGGCCGGCAATACAAGGGGCGGCCGCGCCAGGGCCGCAACGCCTGCCGGCAGTCTCATAGCTGCTTCTGTGGCGAAGAACTCGTCTCCGCCCCAAGCTGTTTTGCGCAGGCACGCGAGGCGTTCCCGGCCAGATGGCTCTCGGGCACAGGCGGAAGCGGACCAGGGCGCTTTAGTGGTCTGCCTACTCCGGCAGCGGCTGGCCTCGAGTCTCGGGCGCCAGCCAGATCAGCAGCATGCCCAGCAGATAGATCACGGTGACGGCAGAGCACGCCAGCGGATAGCCCCCGGTGAACGATAGGGTTGAGTTGGCCAGCTTGAGCGTATAGCCCCCCTCTACCTGCTTGAGGATGGCGCCTACCTGCAACGTACCCATGGCTGCCAGGATGCGGCCGAAGTTGAAGCTGAACCCCTGCCCCGTGGCGCGGACGGCCGTGCGAAACAGTTCGGGGAGGTACAGAGGCAGCCAGCCATAGAACGAGGCCGTGCACACCCCTGCCATGAAACCCCAGAACAGCAGGCCGTCGCCGAAGCGGTTGTTGGTCTGAAACATGACGATGGCGGAGATCATGGCGGCGACACACAGCAGAAAGTATGCGGGCCTGCGGCCCAGCCGATCGCCTAGCATGGCTGCCAGCAGGGTGCCCACGATGGCGCCAAATGCCATCCAGATTTGCATGTACTCCTTGGCGTAAACCTTGGGGTCGTTGCTGCCCCAGGCCATCCACACGGCGGGATCGGGTAGTGCGGTGGGCAGTTCTTGCCTGGCCAGTTGATCCGCCCAGGCAGGCCCCCACTGTGCCGCGCCCCAGGTACCCAGCAGGGGAATACCGCTGAGCGCCGCTCCCAGGATCATGCGGCCCAGCACGTGGACTAGCTGGCTGGCACGCCCAGCCTGCCGCGCCTCACGGCGCAGGTAGCCGAACACGGGGTACAGGAAGCCGGTAAGCGCCACGAGCAAGCCGATCACCGCCGCCGCCGCACGCATGCCGGGGGTGTGTTGAAACGTTTGCCCGCCCAGGCTGGTTTGCGGCAGCGCGAACAGGTAGATGGCCGCCGCCGGTCCCATCACGCCGCACGCTACCGCCAGCAGGTCCCGCGTGGCCCATTGAGAGGTGGCGCCGCGCATACGCTCTTGCTGCCACCTGTGCGACTCGGGGACAAACAGGCGGATAAAGAAGGTGAGCACGGCCGGAACAGCGCCCAGGATCATCATCAGACGCCAGCCCTTGGCGGCGGGGTCCGTGAGCGTGGCTACCATCTGTTCGCTCAGGCCCAGCGCGGAGAGAAAGGCGGACATCTCGCCCAGAATTGACAACAGCCCGATCCCCACCACGCCTACCAGCAGATAGCCCACGTTCGCCGCGGCACCGATTAAGCCCGCCATGAACGCCCGCGAGCGGTTCGGCCAGACCTCCATCACCAGCGCCACGCCCAGGGACCACTCCCCCCCCATGCCCATGGAAGCCACGAATCGCAACACCAGCACCTGCCACGGCGCACCGGCCAGCCCGCAAAAACCCGTGAACAGGGCATACGTGAGCACGCTCAGCGCCATGGCCCGCACGCGGCCGATGCGATCTCCCAGCCAGCCGAACACCACCCCGCCCGTGGCGGCCCCGACGAGAAAGCCGGCGATAATCACCGAAAACCACAGCCCCGTGGCGCTTTCACGCTGTACCGGGTCGAGCCCCGCGAATTCTTGCGAGAGCAGGTCCTGCACGGCCGGCCGGCCCACCAGGGAAAACAGACCCATTTCCGCGCCATCGAACATCCAGCCCAACAGGGCGGCGGCCAGCGCGAGCCAGCGCCCCCGTGCCGAAACAGGAGCTGTTGGCGCCTGCGGCGCTGTGGCCGCCATATCAGGAGGCGGACCCTGATTCGGCTTCTGGTGCGAACTGGCCATGCGGGGCGCTCCACGCTAGGGTCAACAGATGGTGCCTCAGCCGACGCTCAGTCGGGCAGCTCTTCTCTCTGTGGCTCGGGCAAGAAGGCAGTCATCACCACTCCCAGGCCATAAACGCCCAAGGTGACGATGGCTGCGGCGTAGGCAATCCGCTTGCCGGGCAGCACGTCCAGGCCTGGCATCACGGCGGCCAGCAGGGGCGCCAGGCGGGTAGAGACGTAATTGGCCGCCGTGCCCACCATGCGACCGCCCACGTTGGCGGCAAAACTCTCTCCGGTGCCGCGCAGGTGGACGGGATACACGCGGGGCAAGTAGTTGCCCCAGAAACTGAACTGCGCCACCGTGAAGAAACCGGCCAGGAAGATGCCCCACTTGAGCCATTCCAGACTGGAAGGGCCGAGGTTTCCCGCGGCCGCGGTGAAGTACACCAGGGGGATGAGCAGCAGCCCCGGCACCTGAAACAACCACAACAACAGCCGGCGGCTGACGATCCGCACCACGAGCAAGGCCAGCGCGAACCGTCCTGCCAGCCCCCCCACCTCCTGGAAAAGCTGCACCTTGGCCACGGAAGACTTGCGCCTCGTCTCCAAGGGGTCGAGCTGCTCCTTGATCCGGTCGTATTCCTTGGTCTTCCTGTAGTCTTCCCCCAGTTCCTCCTTCTCCTTGCGCAGAGCGTCGAGCTGGCCCTTGAGCTTGCCCAGCGTGCGCAACTCGGGTACCAGCGAGGGCACAATCTGTGGCGTGAGCTGCAACGCGCCAAAGGCGGCGCCATAACCGCACGCAAACAGCACCGCCGTGACGATGGTGGTGCGTGCGTGCTCCGGACGAAACAGCTCTCGCACGCTGGGCCGCTTGAGCGTGCCTGCCGCTCGCTTGGCCTGCCAGGCGGGAGACTCCGGCAGAAACGGCCGCACGACAATCAGCGGCAGTGCCGGCAGCAGTCCCGACATCAACGTGTACCGCCACACGGAGCCCGGACCGTGAAACGGCATCCAGGCGGGAAAGCTGTCGTGGTAATGCACGATGAGTTGATACGCAAACGTCACCAGCAGTCCACCAATCGAAGAGAATGCCTGCGTGTATCCCAGCACCCGCTCGCGCTGCTTGGGATCCGGAAACAGTTCCGACAACCACGCCACGGCCGCCACAAACTCGACGCACACGCCCACAAACGTCGTGCAGCGCAAAATGAGCAGCATGGCCGGACTGGTGCTGTACGCCGCCGCGGCTGCCGAGAACGCATACAGCAGAATGCTCCACACCAGCACGCGGCGGCGGCCGAACCGGTCGGTCAAGTAGCCACCCAGCAGGCCGAAGGTGCCGCCGCAAGCCGCACTCCACCACATGATGCGCCCCGTCCAATCCAGAATGGCGTTGGTACCCGAGGCCGTGTCGGGATCCACCCCCAGCAACTCGGCCAACGCCGGTTGGGCAATCAGCGGCATCATCAACAGCTCGTAGATATCGAAGGCGAAGCCGAGGGCCGCGATACCGCAAATCAACCAGGCGGTCGCGCTCATGCGGGTAGAGGGGGGACTTGCTGTGGTCATCAAACAGATCGCAGCGTCTTGAGGGGAGTCGTTGGGGCGGGACGTGTACGAGCATAACAACGCGCTGCCGCAAAGGGGAGAGGCCATTGCCCAAAGTCAGCCTGCCGCTCCACCGTGCGCCCCACGAGCTGCCGGCTGCCAGCAACGCGGGACATCGCTACCGCAGTGTGGCGCCCAGCCGCCGCGAGCACTTGCAACGCCGTCACACGCAGGCACAACGCCCCAGGCTGCGCATGCCAAGCCCGCCACGCCAGGAATGCTCCAAGTTAGCTCCTTTACAACCGCCTCGCCCCACTGATCTACTCTCTACTGCTAACTGCCCTCGCGAGCTGATGCCCATGGCCCTCGTTACCACCTGGTACCTGGAACAAACCGATCCCGCCGACCTCAAACCGGCAAAGCCGCCCCGGCCCGACGCGGGCCTGGCACTGGTCTCGCCCGTCATGCCGGAGCTGAACCGCTTCTTTTATACGGCTGTCGGCGGCGACTGGTACTGGATCGACCGGCTCGTCTGGTCGTATGCCGATTGGCTGGCCTGGCTCGACCGGCCGGAACTGGAAACCTGGGTGGTGCACGCGGGCGGCGTCCCGGCCGGCTACTTCGAACTGGAGGCTCAGCCCGAAGGGAACGTCGAGATCAGCTACTTCGGCCTGTTGCCCGCGTTTGTGGGCCGAGGATGGGGGGGCTACGCACTGACCGCAGCGGCCCAGCGGGCATGGCAGCGCGGGGCACGCCGCGTGTGGGTGCATACCTGCTCGCTGGATCATCCGGCCGCACTGGCCAATTACCTGGCACGCGGCTTTCGAGTTTATCATCAAGAGAGTCAGGAGAAGCCGTTGCCGCCGGCACCGCCCGGCCCATGGCCGGGTGCACGCTCGGCAAGAGATTGACCGCAGCGCGCCCGCCGGCACGGTCCTGACTGTGCCGTGGGATCCGCAGTTCGCGTACGGCGGCACTGTTGCGGACGCGCTTGCCAAGGCCGCGTTCTGCCGGTGGCGGGGGGACAGGCGGGAGCACGCAGCAGGCCTTGGCTCACCATCAGCCGAGTCGGGTGCATGCAGCCCATGGCGTGACCTGTCGGCGAGTGCGGGCAGGCCGCTCGGCCGACACCGCTGGCCGCGCATCAAACCGATCTCCACGACCCATCGGCCGCCAAGGTGGGTGATCGAAAGACGCGCTTGGGGACGACAGCCGGTTGGGCCAGCAGGGGCTGCGCTGGGGCCTCAGCGTTTCCGGGCGTGGCAGGAGACCATTGTTTACGCGCGCTCCTTGCCGTTGCCGCCGACGACGATCAGCAGGTGGGCGTCCGCTCCCCATTCTCGCAGCGCTTTCCGCAGTCTCGAGATAGCCTTACGGACACGCTGGCGGGCAAGGATCGAGCGCGGCACCGAGAACTTGGTCCTGGCCAACCCGGAGGACGTGCCGGGCATCTCGCGCTTGCTGGCTGGCGCGACGAGGAGGCAAGGCTCAAGGAGAAGCTCCAGCAAGCCAGGGGCGAGGGCGGGCCGAGGCCGGAGTCGCTCGCGATCATGGCCCGGATCGACCAGTTGCTCGATCATCTGAGCGAGGCCGACGGCGAGAGGCTGGCGTCCGCCATCCGCCAGACAGTCAAGCAGATCACGCTGCGGCGGACGCGCCTGGGCGGCGGTCGCTGCCGCGTGACGCTCTGGGACGTGGCCATCGAGCTGCGTGACGACCTTGGCCCGAAGGGGACTATCCCGCTGACCGATGACGACCTGCCCGGCCCTGGTCGCTGGCGGGACGCGTCGCGGTTCGTCCGCGAGCACAGCGGCGTGGTCTACCTGGGCGAGGTAGCCGCGGTCCTCGGAATCAACAAGGCGTTCGCATCGCGCCTCCTAGCCCAGGCGACGCTCGCTGGCAAGATCCGCGACCTGCGGCACCAGCAGGGCTGGACGGCCTAATCTCCGCGCTGGTAGTTGTTCGCCATTAGCACGTCTTTCGATCACCCTTGAAAGATGGCGGGGTAGGCTGCACGGCAACCCCGCGGTGCGTGGCCGTGCGAGGTTGCCCCTACCCATAGACCCTTCCCCGTGCGGCCGCCTCAGCGCATGATGTAAGAGCCCTCCTGACTGTCTTCCCGCCATTACACCTCGAAGGTCAACTGCATGACGCGCCTGCTAGCAGCCTCGCTGATCTCTTTCTGCGTGGCAACCGCCGTACGGGCAGAGAACCCCCTCGATGCCCACTGGATCTGGTTCGACGAGGGGGAGCCAGGCGTCGAGGCTCCCGCAGGCAAGGTGTGGTTCCGTTACGAGGCGCGGGCCTCTGAGCCTTCCACGGCAGTGGTGCGTGTGGCCGCGGACGACGGCTTTGTGCTCTGGGCCAACGGCCGGCGTGTGGGCGAGGGAGAGGGGGGCCGGGTATACCGCTATCACCTCAACGGCATTGTGGAGCGCGGGGTCAATGTGATCGCGGTGGAGGCGTACAACCGCGGGGGGCCGGCCGGCCTGCTGGTCGATGGCGAGATTCGGGGGCAAGGCGGCGGCATCATCTCGCTCGACACAAGTGCGTCATGGGACGCCACGCGCGAAGAACCGCAGGGAGAGGAATGGCTGCAACCTGGCTTTCGTGCCGCAGGCTGGCGTGCCGCCCGCGATCTGGGCCTACATCAAAACAGTCCCTGGAGAAACCTGCCATACCAGGAGGGCTATCTCGACCGCTTTCAGGTGCCTGAGGGCTTTGAACTGGAACGCATTGCGGAGCCGGAGTTGGTGGGCTCCCTGGTCTGCCTCACCTGGGGCCGAGGGAGAGAGCTGATCGTGTCGCGCGAGGGCGGCCCCATCTTGACACTGCATGACGAGGATGGCGATGGCCGCTACGACCGCGCGGCAGAGTTCTCCACGGAGGTGGCCAACTGTCAGGGCTTGTGTCTGGTGGGAGACGATCTGTACGCGGTGGGCCATGGGCCGCAAGGAGCGGGCATGTACCTGCTGCCTGACCGCCATCGCGACGGCCGGGCAGATGAAGTGCGGCCGCTGGCCCGCGTGCGCGGGGGGATCGGCGAGCATGGGCCGCACGCCGTGGTGCTTGGACCCGATGGCTGGCTCTATCATGCACTGGGCAATCATGCCTTCATCCGCGAGGCGCCTGAGCCGACTTCCTCGGTGCGAAACCCCTACGAAGGAGACCTGTTGCAGCCGCGGTTCGAGGACGGCCATGGCCACGCGGCGGTCATCAAGGTGCCGGCCGGAACCATCTGGCGGTTTGCGCCGGACGGCAGGCACTGGTGGCTGGAGACGGCCGGATTCCGCAATCAGTACGACATCGCCTTCAACCAGTGGGGCGAGCTGTTCACGTTCGACAGCGACATGGAGTGGGACGTAGGGCAGCCGTGGTATCGGCCCGTGCGCATCAACCACTGCGTGCCCGGCGCAGACTTCGGCTGGCGCAGCGGCACTGCCAATTGGCCCGCGTATTACTATGACTCGCTGCCGGCCACGGTCGATATTGGCCGCGGCTCCCCCACGGGCGTGGTGTTCTACGAACATCGGCAGTTTCCCGCGCGCTACCAGGGAGCCTTCCTGGTGTGCGACTGGTCGCTGGGCCGCATGATCGCCGTGCTGTTGCGGCCGCAGGGCGCCAGCTACGCCGCCACGTGGGAGACGCTTGCCAGCGGCAACCCCCTCAATGTCTCGGACATCGAGGTCGATCGAGACGGCAGCGTGGTGTTCTGCACGGGCGGGCGCGGCACAGAGGGAGGCGTGTACCGGCTGAGCTATCCGGCCGGCCGCGAGCAGGCCGCGTTTTCTCCGCCTGCGACACTGGAACAATTGCTCGACCTTCCGCAGCCGCAGGCTGCGTGGCACAGGCAGGAGGCCGAACGGGTGAAGGCATCTCTGGGCAGTGCCTGGCAGCGCGAGCTGAGTGCTGCGGCGCGCTCACCCTCGCCGTCGCGGCAGGTGCGGGCATTGGCACTGATGTGCCAGCTTGGCCCTCAGCCCGAGCTGGATCTGCTGCTAAGTTTGACAGCCGATCCATCTCCCGCTGTGCGTGCAACGGCTGTTTGGCTGCTGTCGGCGTACCAGGGCCGCGAGGTGCAGCAGGCCATGACGCGGCTGCTTGCCGACCCTGAGCCGCGGGTCGCCCGCCGTGCGTGCGAGGCGCTGGTCCGCAGCGGCCAGCAGCCATTAGACATCGAGCCGCTAGCCCACCTAGCGGGGCGCCAGGACCGCTTCCTGGCTTATGCCGCACGAGCGGTGCTGGAGCGCACGCCGCCCGAGCGCTGGCAAGATCTGCTGCTGGGCGGCACGGCACGCCAGCGTCTCACCGGCCTGCTGGCCCTGCATCGTCTGGGTGCCGAGGCCATGCCCCCCCAAACGCTGCTCGAGCAGGCGGTACAGTCCGTCGAATCCCTGTTGTCGCAGGGGCCTAGGGTCGAACTGGTCGATGCCCTGCGGCTTGCCGAGCTGGCGCTACTGGCATGCAAGGAGCAGTTGGTGGGGCAGGGTATGCCGCCGGAGCGCGCGGCGTTGGCGGCCGCCGAGCTAGCGCCGGCACGCCGACTGGGCCGGTTGTTGCTCGACCGTTTCCCGGCCTCGCAGCAGGAAGATCATGCCGCGGAGGCCTACAACCGCGAGTGCGCACGGCTGTTGGCCTTCTTGCAGGTCGAGGAGGCCGTTCCGCTGCTTGTTGGCTGGCTGGAAGCTGGTCCCACGCAAGAAGACCGCCTGCATGCGGCGCTTTGCTTGCGATACCTGCACGTGGGCTGGGATCTCTCGCTCCGCCGCCGGCTGCTCGACTGGTACGAGTCGACCCAGCAATGGGAGGGGGGGCACAGCCTGCGTGCCAATATCGATAACATCGTGGCTGCCACGCTCGAAGCATGCTCGCCCCAGCAGCGCAGCCTGCTGTTGCAAGAGTGGCCGGCGCGGCCCCGTGCGGCGGAGCTGTTACTGCGGGTCAGCAGCCCCGAGCAAATTGGCGATTACGAACAACGGCTGCTGGAGATCTTGCAACAAGTGGAAATGCGGCCGGAACTGGAGTCGGGCCCCGCTGTGGCCTCCGCGGCCATGGAGGCGCTGGCACGCAGCCGTACTCCTCATGCTCAGGCCATGCTGCGCAAGCTGTATGAGCAGTTTCCCGACCGTCGCGACGTGCTGGCGCGTCTGCTGGCGGAGAATGCCGTAGCCGAGGATTGGCCGCTGCTGCTCTCCAGCCTTCAGCATGCTGACAAGGTGACCATGCAGCTCGTGCTGGCTGCGCTGCTGCGCATCCCGCGGCGGCCCGAGAAAGCGGAGGAATACCGGACCGTGATCCTGGCGGGTTTAAAGCTCGGCCAGGAGGGAGGATTGACGGCGGTCGAGCTGCTGCGGCGCTGGACGGGCGTCGCGCACCGAGGCGGGCTGGATGCCGTGGCCGCACTGGCCGAGTATCAGCAGTGGTTCCGGGAAACGTTCCCCGATGCGCCGCCGCCCGAACTGCCCCAGGACGACGCTGAGGCCAGCCGCTACACGTTCGACGAACTGTTGCGCCTTCTCAGCGACGAGACTCTGGCACGCCAGGGAGATGCTACCCGCGGCGCCGCGGTCTTTGCCAAGGCACGCTGCAACAAGTGCCACCGCTTCCTCAATCAGGGAGAAGGCGTCGGGCCGGATTTGACCGCCGTTCGCCGTCGTTTTCAGCGCAAGGAGATTATCGAGGCCGTAATCTTCCCCTCCCAGGTGGTCTCCGATCAGTTTCGCAGCGTGACGGCCCTGACCCACGAGGGTCAGGTCTTTACCGGCATGCCCCTGCCGCAGTCCAACGCAGACAAGATCGTGCTGCTGCTGCCCGACGCCACCCGCCTGGAGCTGGCACGCGAGCGGATCGAAGAGATCGCCCCGTCGAAGCAGTCCGTCATGCCCGTCGGCCTGCTCAAGGCGCTGTCTCCGGCAGAAATCATCGATCTGTTCGCTTTTCTCGAGACCAGCAAACAGAACGCCCCGCCCAGCGGCAGCGAACCCAGCCAGGCCGGCAAGTAACCGGCAGAGCGGCAACGCGCGGGCCAGCCCTCTGCGAAGTAATGGTCGCGATCGTCGGCCCCTTGCAGCTCCTCGGGGACGCCGCATGGCAAGGCTCGTCCGCAGCCTTTACCCACGCCATGTGACCCTGATGCCGCCGCGTATGAGTGGCGCGCGAGAAAAGACCATACGTCCCGGCATGCCGGGCTTGCGTCTCATGGCCGCAGCTCGATGAGGTGTCATGCCCGCAGCTCGTCGAGCGGCGGACGCCACAGGGGTAGCCGAGGTAAGAGCGCCAGGCCCACCTGTTGGGCGAGGCGGGTGGAGCATCGGGCCCGGCCCGCCTCGATCGTTTCGGCAAGACTCAGATGGCCCACCAGTAGGCGGGTGAAGTCCGTATCGCTCACAGACAGGTAGTGGCGGCCGGTCTTGTTGTGGCCCACGCGCACTCCGCCTCGAGTGAGCAGCAGCCGCAGCTTTTGACCGTCTACATGGAAGCCTATTTCTGGAGGTTTCCAGGGGCGCAAGGGAGCGGCGCGTGCCACAAACCTGGGGGCGAGGGCGCGCAGCAGGGCCGGCGCGTTAAGCACTTTCATCATGTAGACTTCTCCCTGGGACACCTCGTGCAGGTAGATGCTGCCGCCAGCGCGGCGGAAGTGTTCCAGCAGAGGGTCGTCGGGAGCGGCGTGAAGTTCCACGACGTCGAAATCTTGTTCCACGATCTCGCTGCAGGCGTGTGCCAGCAGGGCCTGGGCCACGCGCGTACGGCCGGGGAGCGCCATCAACTCCACGATTTGGTGGTGTTTGAGGATGCAGTAACCGTGAATGGGGCCACCACCGCGTCGGCCCTCACTGCTATAAGCAGCCGGCGCTGTGGGATCACGGGGGTCAGCGCTCTCGGCCTCGCCGACGGCGACGTAAATCTGGTCATAAGCCTGCCGGCTGACAAGCCAGCGCCAGTAGGCCTCGGTACGTACCAGGGGGCCGGCCGCCGTGGCGGCATTGCTGTCGTAGACGCGCTGTAAGCCGGCCAGTTCCATCTGGCGCCAGGGGCGGATGCGCAAGCCCGGCTGGCAAGGCTGGACACCGGCGGAAGCGAGCTGTGCCAAAAGCAGGCGGACGCCAGCGCGGGCCTGGCTGTGACGCCCGCACACAGCCCATCCCTCGGTGCGGAAAAAACGCGGGATGGAGGTGCGCAGCATGCCCAGCAGAGAGCGGTCGCGCAGCATGTACCGCTGGGCCGCCCGCAACAGCTCGCGTGCCAGCCCCCTGCCGCGGTACTCGGGCAAGATGGCGAGGCCAGCCACCCCAGAAATGGGCAGCCGCACGCCTTCCAGCTCCATCACGCGCCGCGTGAGATGAACATGCGCCACCACACGGCCCCTGTCTTTCAAGAGGAGCCGGTCGCGGGGCTCGTAGAAGGGGTCATCGAGGGAGGAAAGGAACTCGCTGCGGGCATACTGCGGGAACACCTGTTCCAGGAAGTCCTGAATCTCGGCGTGGTCGGCGGCCGAGGCGAGCATGAGCTGCGGTCCCGCAGGCGCCTGGGAGGTGTGGCCGCGGCGAGGAGGACTCAGCGCGCCATGCTGGCCGGCGGGGGACGGCCTGCGTTGCGGATCAGCTAGGCGGGCCTTGCTGGCGCGACGTCTGGCCTGAGCGAGGCGGCGGGGCGGCGAGCTGAGATCTGCCCGGGGTCGGCGTGAGCGAACCTGGCCCTGGCGGGGTCCTGCCCGGCGAGACGCCAGCGAGCATCCCGCTCCCCCTGCCAGAGGGCGGCTGGCCCGGCTCGACACCATGCGGCGTGCAAACATCGACAAGCATCCCTTCAAACTGGAACCGTTCCGTCAGAATGCCTTTAGCCTAGAGTGTACCGTGGAAGAATTCCAGCAAAAAATCGCGCAACACATTCTCCGGGTACAGGCAGAAGGCATACTCGCGGGAGGAAAGAATGGCATCTGCCGCCAGGCTGCGCAATAGCCGCTGCTGCTCTGCCTCGGCCTGCCGCGCTAACGGCGACAGGTGGGAGAACATGGCGTCGTTCACCTGGCGGATGGCATGGCACCACGCACGGCGTGAGCCGGCAGCGGGCGGCTGTGCAAGGAGAGTTCGCTTTTGATCCGCCAGACGTGCCAGCTCGTTGCTGCACGCCGGGTTGGAGCAGGGGGTGCGAGGCTGCGCCGGAAGCCAGGGCAGTGGCCAGCGTCCCTCAACAAACTGCTCTCCATGGTAGCGTAGATCCCGCAGCAGCCTGCCCAGCTCACGCAGTCGCTGAGATATCCCCTCCACCCGTGGTAGGGGAAGCCGTAGCGTGGCCGACACCACCACCACGGGGGCCGCCGGTACCCCAAAGAAATCGGCCAGGATGCGATCCGTAATCTGGTCGTACTTCCCGCCCCCGATGCCGTGCACGAACATGTCTGCCAGCACCAGGCGTGCAAACAACGTGGTGGTCAGGGCACGAGTCCGGATGCGAACGCCCTGCTTGAGCGCCTGGGCCAGTTGCTCCACGCCGCGCTCGGGACTGCCGCCGCCTCCGAGCCACAGCTTCAGTTCCCATCCCTGGCGGTCCGCGAGGCGCAGCCCGCCCGCCACGCGGCAAACGAACAGCCGGCGCCGCTGGGGGTCCTCAGACGTCCAGATCCAGAACGGCGTCTCGATCCACTCCTCTTCCCGCGCCAGCAAGGGCACGGGATGATTCTGACTACGAATGCGATGGGCCCGCCGATAGTCCAACACCGCCTCGTTATAGCTGCGCTGGAACGCTTCGTGGTCCAAAAGCAACCCCGCCACAAACCAGGTAAACGCCGGCAGGAGACACGCCTGGCTCAGCGGCAGTTCGAGCGTCTCCAGGCCCCAACGTTGTTCCCACTGGTGACGCGCCTGCGCCAGAGAGAGGCCTAACCGGTCGGTACGGCGTGCGGCCGCTTGCACCATCGGCCAGAAGGACCTCACGCAGGGATCCGGCACCAGCGCGGCGATCAGGTCCTGCACGCGCGTGCCAAAGGCAGCGAACGCCGCATGATCGACAATACGCCTCTCCTCGAACGGCACTGCGGGGACGGCGGTGTCGTACGGCACGCGTTCCCGGCGTGGCGCCTCCAGCGTGCCGGCCGGTACGGGGATGCTCGCCTGCTTCACCACGTCCGTGTCGATGACCAGGTTGACGGCCGTACCACCCGCGGCCCGGGCGAGTTTCCCCAGGGCGAAGTTCTTCAGCCACACTCCGGGATGGAACAGCTCGGGCTGATGCCCTGCCATGAGCAGGGGGCCGCTGCGCGGCAGCGGTGCATCGCGATAGCCCGAAACATAGGCGTGCGCCAGTTTGAGCAGGGCGATTTGCGCTTCGGAGCGCAGCTCATGCACAGGCTTACCTGCCAGGGAACAGGACGCGCCCTGGGCCGAACCGGCGAGCAGTCCTACCGCTTCGTTCAAGGGCGGAATAGCCACGATTTCCCGGTCGGCCTGCGGCGCCCGGTAGGCGCGGTACGGGCGCAAGCCGGCAGGTTCACGGCGGGGCGGTGTGGCAGGCGGCCCCATGCCGGCGGTACGGCTCAAGGCCGCTCTCCTTGGGGGGCACCTGCGCAGGCCTGCCCCTTGCTGCCAGGCACCGGTGGAACCGAAGCCGATTCCCACTCGGCAGCCAGACTGCGCTGGAGAACCTCGTAGTAATACCGGCGCCGCACCTCGGCATTGTCCAGAGCGCCGCCGAACGACCGCTCTTCTTCCAGGTAGATCAGCGGCACGGCCAGTTCGCGGATCCGCCAGCCCAGGCGGGCGGCCTGTACCCATAGCTCCAGCGGCATGCCGTAGCCCGGCTCGGTAAGCCGCAGCCGCCGAAGCGACGGCACCCGGTAGGCCTTGAAGCCGCAAAAGGCGTCCGTCAGCTTCAACCCCAGCCGCTCATTAAGCCATTGCGTGATCTCTTGATTGATCCGACGGCGCTCGGGAGGCGCCGCACTGGCATTGTCAGGATCTCCCAGATAGCGGCTGCCGGAGACCAGATCCCAGCCCTCGCACGCGGCAACAAACTCTGGAATCCGCTGAGGCTCGTGCTGCCCGTCACAATCCAGCGTCACCAACACGTCGTAGCCATGCTGCACCGCATAAGCGAAAGCACTCTTCAGCGCGGCGCCGTATCCCAGGTTGTGGGCATGCCGCAGCACGAGGATCCCGCGGATCTGGTCCAGAATCTCCGCCGTGCCGTCCCGCGAGCCATCATCTACCACGAGCACATCATTGCTGTAGCGGCGCACCTCCCCCAACACAGCGGCCACGTGGTTTCGCTCGTTGAAGACGGGCAGTGCTGCCAGCGAGCGCACGGCCATCGCGGGGGCTCCGAGGAATGGGCGGGGTTTGCCGGTATTCTAGGTGCCACCGACATCAAGTCAACGCAGCGCCGCCGTCCAAACCGGCCCTCTCGCCGGCTCACGAACACTGGCATCGGCCCAACGGCAAGCGTGCCGCCAGGCAACCGGCTATACGGTCCGCTGCTCAACGCGCGCCGCGCTGGTGGCGTATGCGTTCAGCACCGCAAGGCCATCACGCTGCCGCTCGTCGCTGCGCCTCCATTGGCAGTACCGCCACGTGGAGCGACCGAGCACAGCGCCTCGCCATACGGCGGAACGGTCAGGACGCTAGTACTCGTCCATTCCCAGCCGCAACTTCAACTCCTCGAAGCGGCGGTAGTAGGCGTCGCTGGATGAGTGCACGTGCTCGGCCTCGGTGATGAAGCGCATGGCGTTATCGCATTGCAGCCCGTACGAACGCAGCACATCCTCAAAGGCTTGCAAATCCTCGCCATAAGCGATCAGCAGTTTGTGCTCGTCGAATTGCACTTCCAGCGGCACCGAGGGATTCAGCACGGCGATGCCGGTGCAGCCATCGTTGAGCAAAAGGTCCTCGAACTCGTAGAGCGTACTCTTGAGCACCGGCAGGTCGATGTGCTCCCGATAGAGGTCCAGGTGGCCCCGTTCGTGGCGGTGATGGCTCGTCTCCAGCACCACGTCCACCTCGCTGCCAAGGGGATCGAGCAGATCCATGAACAGCTCGAACAGCCGCTCCCGCGTGGCGGCCGCCATGATCACCGGCACGCTGGCCCGGCTTGCTTCATCCTGGTACACATCGTGCCGGTAGCCCTCGGCCGGCACCACTTGCAGGTCATACGAGGGGCGAATAGCGTCGGTCAACTCGAAATTGCCGTACCGCGCCACGCTGAGATGTGCCTCAAGCTGCGCTTCACTCAATTGCTCGAAGCTGCTGGTCCCTGCCGCTCCTGCTGCATCGCGGAACACGTTGCGGAACAACCGCTTCAAGAAACCCATATCCAGGTACCCCAGCTCTCCAATAATTCGCAGGCCGCTCGCTCGCCTCGGATGGATGGCCCTACGTCTGCACGCCGCCCGCTCGGCCCCATCACCGCGGACGGCCGCCACGCACAAGGGTCATCGCAGCAGTACGCACCAAAACCGTAGCATGGAGACGGTACCACCGTGGCGTCGGCCAACTCGGTTGCAGCCTCACTCAACAACAACGGGAAGTCGCTCCCCGCGCAACTGCGCCAGGCAGGACTTCCCGTGTCCTTCATTCCCTACGTTCCCGCAGACCAGCGCGTTCAAACGCGCCGCTGCCACCCGGCGGCACTCCGACCAGCCAGGCATCTCTGATATACTCCATTGCCGCGCCCAAGGCCAGCAGTTACCACCCCGCGCCATGAAATTCCCCCAGCGGCCACCGCAACAATCCTCCCCTGCGGCACGCCCTCTGCCGCCCCTACCGGCGCTCGGCTGGCTCGGAATCCTGCTTGCCGCCTGCACACACACCACCCCAGAAAGCCAGGAAACCTGGGAAGTCTTTGTCGTCCGGGGGTTCAGAATCGGCTACGCCCACACGTGCCGTGTTGCCGAACGGCAACGCGACCTCTCGCTCATCAAATACAACCACCAGTTCCGCATGCGCGTGCGACGCTTCGGCCAGATTGCCCAGCAAGCGTACCGCCTTACTTCCTGGGAAGACCCCCAAGGCGGCCTGCACGCCTTCGATTCTCAGCTCGACCTAGGCGGCCAGGTTACCCGGGTGCGCGGGCGCATCTCCAAGGGCAGGCTGGTCCTCACCACCACCACCGATGCCGGCTCGCATCAAACCACCCTTCCGTGGCGAAATCACTACGGCGGCTTCTTCGCCGTCGAACAAAGCCTGCGCCGCAGTCCCCTGCAACCCGGCGAACGGAGGAGGCTTCACGCCATTCAGCCCGTACTGAACCAAGTGGCCGCCGTCCAACTGCGTGCCCGACGCTACGAGCTGACCCCTGTCGGCCAGAAACGGATGAAGCTGCTGCGCATCGATGTTGAGACGGTGATCCCCGCCTCCGGCGGGCAGAGTTTGCGGCAACAGAGCACCTTGTGGGCCGACGAGCAGGGCGAAGTCTGGAAAACGCAGCAGCGTACCCCGCTGGGAGACGTTGCCTACCGCACCTCACGCTCGGAAGCCCTGGCGGCTCTTCGCGAGGCCGAGCCTTTCGACCTCGGACGGGCCACCATCGTCCCGGCAGATATGCCG
>JAIMBC010000108.1 GCA_023511675.1 Pirellulales bacterium | reverse complement strand
GCTGGCAACTTCCGGAGGAGGCACGGGAACATCTGTTCGCTAAGACGGCTCGCCGCATCCGGTACTATCAGCGACGCGACGCCGTGGCCCGAGCATTTCACACCCGCAGTGCCATCGCTAAATTCCATCGCCAAGGAATCACACTGCGCAAGCTCCCACGCTGTGACCAGGACACCAGTTAGCGCTGTAGTATTAGCTCAACTTCGCGGCCCACACTGGCGCTGGCAAAAACGGTAGGGGGAAAGTTGGGGGCGGGCGGTCTGGCATCCACTTCCTGGCAGGGCCCGGCATCTCCACCCCGGCCGGTGAGAAGCCCTCTCGCCCGCTAGCTGCCCCTCACTCCGAGACGATAGGGCAATCCCACTAGGCTTATTCTGGGCCGCTGCGGAGCAAAATCAAGTACGGGCCCAACAGAAGGTTGCACAGCGCAGGTTAGCTGCGCCGGCAGCAGCGTTCTTCCCGGTCTCTGCGCAGAGCAAGGAGGCGATCTGGCCCCTGCTGGTCTCCTGCCGCACGGCTGTTTGTGGCAGCGGAGGCCGTGCCCTGCGGCCTGTAGCCCACGGGTGGCGGCAGTGCTAACGGCGCCGGCGGGCGATTTCGTCTCGCAGGCGTGCCGCCAACTCGTACTGCTCGCGGGCCACGGCCTCGGCCAGCCGTTCGCGCAGCGTGAGGCCGACGCGGAAGTGCTCGCGGAGCTGCTCGCGCAGCTCGACCAACCGCTCGATCAGTTCGACTTCCGGCGGTTCCTCTTCACGCTCTCCGTTGCTCCAACATTGCCGGATCCGCTCCAACCCCTCGTTGATCTGTTCGATCGCCGCCTCTGGGCCCCTCTCTTCCAACTCGGCCAGCGCAGCCGCTTGCGTGCGGTGAAACAAGATGTACGGCCGGTATTGTTCGTGAGACTGCGTCCACTCCTGGCTGGGCGAGCAGTGGCGCACAAAGTCCATCAAGGCCAGGCTGTGGTCGGCATCTCGCACGGCCAGGCGGTACTTGCGCAGAGCCAGCCAGCAAATCCGACGCTGGTAGAACTGCACAAACTCGCGGTCGGCCTCTGCACACTGCTCCTCGTTGAGGACGAAATCGTCTCCCCGGTGGATGGCCAGCGCCAGCAGATAATCGAAGTACGTCTCCGCCCCGCCCGGACGCGCCCCGTCCGGCCGGTGATCCACCTCCAACTGCATCACCCCCATCTCGATGCGCAATTGGATCACCTCCCGGCCGTCGCTCCCCTTCACCAGGCGCGCGTTCACCTCCCCTGGCACGTGCGGCCACGAACGCAGAATGTCGTCCAGGTGCTGAGGGGCGCGGGCCATGTGTGTATTATACGTCGCACCGCGCTGTTGCCACCACCGTGCCTCGGGCACGCCGCACCAGCCGCCGCAGCGCAACTCCCCCACCATACGGCACTGCACGGCTGCCCCCCAACGCAGCACGGCTGGCCCCACACTGCAACTATTTCCCAATACAAAACTGCGAGAAAATGCGGTCTAACAAATCCTCGGTATAGACGGACCCGGCCACGCAACCGAGTGCCTCCAGCGCTGCCCGCAGCTCCACGGCCAGCACCTCCTCTCCTTCGCCGGCTACCGCCAGCCGGCACGCCTCTCGCAGGGCCGCCTGGGCCACGCGCAGGTGTTCCGCAGCCCGTTGTGCCGTCGATGCCACGGCCTCGCCGCCGGGCGGGCGAAGCTCAGCTACCATGGCACGCAGCCGGGTGGCCAGTTCGGGCAGGCCCTCTCCCGTGACGGCGCTGGTGCGGATGACGTCTTGCGCTGGCGGCAAAGACGCAAGGTCCGCGCGCTCACTGCGGATCTCAGCCACAGCAGTGGGCGCGTCACCCATGTTTGGTTTGCCGCCAAACTTGGGCGCGGTGACCGTGTGAGGCTCGGCTGGGGGGCTGCACCCTTCCGTCGGGGCGCCCGTTTCCACAGGGGCCGTTTCCACAGGGGCGGGCACTGCGGAGGTGTGGCGGTGCGGCAACGCCGCGAGGGCCACTTCATGGCAGGCCGGTGGGCGCTGCGGGGCGGCCGGGGCGAGCGCATCGGCCTTGGTCCACACCACAAGCCGCTTGACCCCAGTAGCAGCCGGTCCAGGCTGGTGGGCCGCCAAAGGCGGCAGCGTGGAGTCGACGCACCAGAGTTCAATGGTGGCCTGACGTCGCATCGCCATCGCGACCTGTTGCGCTTGCTCATCTGGGCTGGAGGCTTGCGTTCCGCCTACAGGCCCGTCATCAGGGCATCCTCCGTGATAGCGGGGGGCCTTCCGGCCGCCCAGGGCTGCTGTTCCCTCGAGCGGCTGCTGTTGAGGGGAAGCTGATAGGTCTGCGGCGGCGGCCGGCGCGAGGCCCGCCGTGTCCACGAGTTCGCACGCGATACCCTGCAAATCAAGCTGCGCGGTCAGGTAGTCTCGTGTGGTGCCTGCGGTTGGCGCCACCAGAGCGGCTAGCGGACCGCTCCGCCCCTGTCGGCTGCCATAGCGGCAAACCAGGGCGTTGAATAGGCTGCTCTTGCCGGCGTTGGGCGGCCCGGCCAGCACCACGCGCGGCGAGGGTTCCTGGAGGCTACGGCTGCGCAATCGCCTCCGCAGCGCGGAGACCTGAGAGGCTGCATCCCTCAGCCGAGCTAGCACCTCGCTGCGAGGCAAGAATTCAAGCGGTTCTTCGGCAAAGTCGAGCGAGGCCTCCACGTGTGCGAGCAGTTCCAGCAGCTCGTCGCGCAGCCTGGCAAGGGGCCGGGCGAGTCCACCCGCAAGCTGGGCCAGCGCCGTTTCGAGCTGGCGGCTGTCTTGCGCATCGATCACGCCCAGTACGGCTTCTGCCTGAGTCAAGTCGAGCTTGCCGGCCAGAAAGGCACGCAGCGTGAACTCGCCCCGCTGGGCCAGGCGGGCACCGGCCGTGCACAGGGCGTCGATCACGGCGTCCAGCAGCGGCAGCGCGCCGGGCAGGTGCAGTTCCGCCACCGGCTCGCCGGTATAGCTGCGCTGCGTCGGCCAGAGGTACAGCACGGCGGGGATGGGAGCGTGCAAGCCAGGCAGATGGACCGTGCCCACCGAGGCAGCGGGCCGCTGCGGCGAGGAGGGCGGCGCCTGCCACTGCCAGATGTGCCGCAGCACGTCGACACACGACGGCCCGCTCAGGCGTACGATGCCGCGTGCCGCCGTGCCCGCTTGAGTGGCCAGCGCGACGATGGTGTCATCCGCCCTGCGCACGGCGCATCACTTGCGGCCTCGGTGGCGCGCTTTGCGGAGGCGGGCCAAGGCCCCGTTGCCTTCCGCGGCGGGCGCCTTTGTGGCCGCTGGCGCCGCCTCGCTCGCCGGCGACTTTTTGGGCAGCAGCTTGCGCTCCGCAATGCTCCACAAACTGGAGGCAATAAAGTAGGTGCACAGGCCCGCCGGCACCTTGAAGAACAAGATTCCCATGAACACGGTCATGAACCGCATCACCTTGGCCTGCATGGCCGATTGCTCGTCCGTCGGCGGCGGCATGAACATCTTCTGCTGCCAGAGGAACAGAGCGATGGTCACACAGGGGAGCAGGTTGAAGGTGGGGCCGAGCCAGCCCGATACAGGGTCCGTGAGGAACTCAGGCAGAATTCCCTGCCAGCGAAAGAGCATGTCCGGCGCGGCCAGGTTCTTGCACCACGGAAAGCCCTCGCTGATCAGCGGAGCACCCCGCAGCTCGATGTCCAGCGAGAGGGCCCGGTACAGACCAATGAAAATGGGCAATTGAATCAGCACAGGCAGGCAGCCCCCGAACGGATTCACCTTGTGCTTGCGCCACAACTCCTGCGTCGCCTTGCTGCGTGCCAGCGGGTCGTCTTTGTATAGCTCTGCCAGACGCTTCATCTCGGGTTGCAGCTCTTGCATCTTCTGCGCATTCAGGGCCTGCTTGCGGCTGAGCGGAAACAGGCAGGAGCGGACCAGCACCGTGAGCATCATGATGGCCAGGCCATAGTTGCCCACCAGCGAATAAAAGAAGTGCAGCACCACCACCAGCGGCTTGGCAAACATGGGGTACCAGCCGTAGCAGATCAACTCGTCCAGCCCATACTGGGCCAGCACGGGCGGGCTCTTGGGGCCTGCAAACAGGGCGTATTCGTCCGTGAGCGGCGGGTCCTGGGGCCGCAACTCCACCAGCCTGCTGGTGAGGCGGCACGAGGTATTGGCCAGCATGTGATGTGCCCGCTTCTCGGGTCTGGGACCTGCCAGGATGGGCTGCGCCTCGGTGTACAGCACCGCCTCGGGGTCATTCGTTTGTGGGATCAGCACGGCGGCAAAGTACTGGGAGTCGACGCCCAGGTACACCAGCGGGTCGTTGCTCCAGGGCAGTCCGTCCACCTCGTCCGCCACGATGCTGAGGCAGGGGACGAGCGTGTGGCGGAAGCGGCCGTTGGTGCGAAAGGCCACCACCACGTCGCGCACCCCTGCGGAGCCAAACACGCCGTGTGGATTGATCTTGCTCAGGTTCCACGGTTCGTAGGCGAGGCCGGCCGGTCCGTCCAGCCGATAGGCTACCCGCCGTGGCCGTTTACCAACATTACGGATCTCAACCCGCAGCAGCAGGTGATACGGCTGTTCCCCGCCCGCGGACCCGGCGGCATCCTGGGCGCTCGCCAGGCGATAGCGCTTGACGACCTCCAGCCCCCAGGCGGGTACCACGTAGCGGAACGCTGCTTCGTCCTGCGTTGCTCCCGGCAACAGTTCCCAGTGGTCGCTCCGTAATCGCAGGTCTGCCAGTTCCAGCTCGCCCGGTGCCAGGCTACGGTCATCGACCTGGGCCAGCGTGGTCAACAGCGAGGCCTGCGAGCCCGGCTCCTCACGGACCACCGAAACCGGCCAGCGTCCCAGCGTGGGGCGCAGCGTGGTCGGCTTGCCGCCGCGCTGTACGGTCAGATCGACCTCCTGCTGCGGCGACAGCCGCGCCAACATTCCTTCCAATACCTCTCGCGAGGAGACGGCTTGCCCGGCCAGTGCCGTGATCACGTCGCCCCGCCGCGCGCCGGCGCGCGCCAGGGGCGTGCCGGGCAGCACCGCCGCCAGCTTCAGCCCCTTGCTGCCGGGAACGCTGGTCCAGTCTCCCAGGTAGCCCGAGAAGTTCTGTTGATCGCGGTACTTGGAGCCATTGAGGTCGATCCGCTCCACTGCCCCACCACGGCTGGTCAACACCACAGCCATGCGATAGGGACTGGCGGGATCAGCAGAACCCAGGTAGACGGTCCGCGGCGGATGCTTGCGGGCACGGCCCGCCGGTTGTTCAACGAGCGGCTGCTCGGCCTGCACCTCCCCCACCGGCACCCCCGCCGCCTGGCCATCTGCCTGCTGCGGCCTCTCCTTGCGCTGCTGTTTCCCTGCCGCATCTTGCCCGGCCTGGCCGGCACGCTGCGGCTTCCCTGGCACGCGTTCGGGCCGAGGCGGCGCCAGCCACTGGGCGAGCAGCATCTGTAGCAGCAATACCAGCAGGGCCGCTACCATGAAGCGGTTGAGGCGTCGATCCATGCAGTCGAGTCCTTCGTGGTCAGCAAACCGTCGGCACAGTTCTGCCGGGCAAGCGGCTGGGGCAAGCTCTCCCACGCCACAGCGGGCGGCAGGGCAGCCCACCCAGGCCCAACAAGACGCCCAACCGGCGGCCTACCGCCCGTCGCGCAGGCGGTCGCCCAGGAAATTGTCCAGCTCCGGCGTTTCGTAAATCTTCTGGATCGTCTTCTCGTAGGGATAGTCCACTCGGCGAAACCGCACCACGTCGTCTTCCAGCACCACGTAGCACGCCCGCGGATCGTTATCCCGCGGCTGCCCCACCGAGCCCACATTGATCATGGTCTTCTGGCTGCCCAACCGGTACTCGTTGTTGATCTCCTCGGGGCTGTAAAAGCGCCTGCTCTCGGTAAACACCCCGGGCACGTGCGTGTGGCCCTGAAAACAATGCCGCTCGATGAGCGAGAACAGCTTGTCCATCTTCCGTTCATTATAGATGTCTTCGGGGAACACGTACTCGTTGAGCGGATTCCTCGCTGAGCCATGCACATACAGCAGCCCGTTCTCTCGTTTGCTGCGGGGCAGCTCTCCCAGAAAGTCCCAGCGGCGCTGGCGCACCTCTGCGCTATCGCGCGAGTTTTCGAGCTGGTCGCGCGTCCAGAAAATCGCCCGCTCCGCTCCCGAATTGAACCCCTCCGGGTCGAACAATGCCCCCTGGTCATGGTTTCCCAGAATGCACAGGTCGACGCCCATCACCAGGTCGATGCATTCGCAGGGGTTCGGGCCGTAGCCAATGATATCTCCCAGGCAGTAGATCTCTGTGATCCCCTGGTCCCGAATATCTGCCAGTACCGCCTCGAGAGCCTCGAGGTTGCTATGAATATCGCTGATGAGCGCGCGCTTCACACCTGTAGACCTTCTGCTCTTTCGACACGCGGCCCAGCAGGGGACGAACTCCGCAGTGAGAGGCTTACCTAACTTCTAGGCGCAGTGTAAGTTAGCCTATCATACCGGTCAAGCCGTTTTGCAAGGCCCCCCAACACCTCCTACCTCGCGCTCGCGATCCCGCCCTCTCTGCCCCATTCCATGCGCCTCCTGGCCATAGAAACCAGCGGCTTGGCCGGCAGCGTTGCTGCCTACGAGGCGGCTCGCCTGTTACGCCACATCGAACTCGATCCCCGCCTGCGCAGCGCGCGGACCCTGGCGCCCGAACTGCACACCCTGCTGGCAGAACTGGATTGGCAACGCACGCCCGTGGACCTCGTGGCGGTTAGTGCCGGACCCGGCTCGTTCACGGGCCTGCGCGTGGGCGTGGTCACCGCCAAGTTACTGGCCTACGCATGGAAGTGTGCCCTGCTGGGCGTAGACACGCTCCAGGCCCTCGCGCGGCAGCTTGAAGACCAGATCGCCGACGACCGGCTTGCGGTGGTGCTGGACGCAGGCCGCGGGCAGGTATATGCCGCCCGCTTCCGCCGCAACTCGCACGGAGCGTTTGAAGCCGATGCCCCTACTTCCCTGCTCGATGTCGAAAGCTGGCTGGCATCTCTGTGCGCTGGCACGGCAGTTGCTGGGCCGGTTCTCGTCCAGCTCGCCACGTCGCTGCCGGATGGCATTCACATTGTGCCGCGCGCGTTGTGGCTCCCCGATGCGCGCGGTGTTGCCCTCGCCGCACTGGAGCGCTGGCATCGTGGCGAGCGGGACGATCCCTTCACGCTTGTGCCCCGCTATCTGCGCCCTAGCGCCGCCGAAGAAAAATGGAAGGCACGCGGCCCGTAGCAAGGATCTCCGTGCCTGAAAGCGCGCTCATTCGGCGCCGCTGGAGGGCAGGCATCGCCGCCTGCCTCTTCCTGGCCGCTCGCTCCACACGAGTTTGGAACCTTCCCGCCCGCCGCGCTGTACGCTATGCCTGCCTACTTGCCCCTCGTATCCGACTTCACACGTGGGGCGCCTTTCCGCCAGCGCGCAGCACGCCCACCTGCCTCCCCGTTTTACAACGGGGCGAGCCGCAGGCGTAGGTCCATCTAACAAATGGCACCGGCCTACGGTCATGTCGTTCCTCCTCCCTCGTCACTCCCACGCTGGAAAACGCCTGGACGGCAGATGGGCCTTGCGGCGCCTTATCCGTTGCCACAGGCGCGGGGACGGCCGCGAGAGCCCCTCCAACCGCCAAAGGTCGCTTCGCATGCGGGCATGGCCGCCGCCGGCGCGGGGATGCCCACGCGTCCTCGGCGCTTGACCTGCCGGCAGATCAGGGCTACGCTTGCGGAGGAGTTCGTCCTGTAGCGCTCGTTCCTGCCATGCATTACCCCCTGCTGAATGCCTTTGCAGTCCGCCGCGCGGCGCTTTCGGCTTTGAGCTTTCTGGTGCGGTTAGACGCGTTGTGCACTGAGGGGCGGGGCATCGGGGGCATTGGCATTAGCAGCCGGCGGCCGCCAGGGCGCTAGTAGGAGCCACTGTCACTTGTAGCCCTGAGGCCGCAGCGGCCTGAGGGCTTTTTTTGTTGCTACGCCAGGGGTGCCGGCCGTTGCCGGTGCCATGTCGAGGTATATCCGATGCGGCGAATCGAGATCTACGACACCACGCTGCGAGACGGCAGCCAGGGAGAAGGCGTTTCGTTTTCCCTGCACGACAAACTGCTGATCGCCAGCCGCCTGCTGGAGCTGGGGTTCGACTACGTGGAGGGAGGCTATCCCCTCTCCAACGAAAAGGATGCCCAGTTCTTCGCGCGGGTGCGGCAGGGCGGCTTCGACCGCAACCGCATCTGCGCCTTCGGCATGACGCGCCGCCGCGGCCTCACCCCCGCCAACGATCCCGGCATGCGTGCCCTGCTGGAAAGCGAGGCCCGCGTCGTCACCCTGGTAGGCAAGACGTGGGACCTGCACGTGACCGAGGTGCTGCGCGTCAGCCTGGAGGAGAACCTGGCCATGATCTCCGAGAGCGTGGCCTGGCTGCGTCAGGCGGGCCGTGAGGTGATCTACGATGCCGAACACTTCTTCGACGGCTGGAAGGCCAATCCGGATTATGCGCTGCGCACCATCCAGGCCGCCGCGGCCGCCGGAGCCAGGCTGGTGGTGCTGTGCGATACCAACGGAGGCAGCTTGCCCGAAGAAGTTGCCCGCTTCACGGCCGCGGCCGCCCGAGAGCTGCCCGTACCCGTGGGCATCCATTGCCACAACGACTGCGACCTGGCCGTGGCCAACTCGCTGGCCGCCATCGACGCCGGGGCCGTGCATGTGCAGGGCACCATCAACGGCCTGGGAGAACGCTGCGGCAATGCCGACCTGATCAGCGTGATCGCCAATCTGGCCCTGAAAAAGCAGGACTACGAGGTGCTGCGGCCCGAGAGCCTGTCGCGGCTTACGGAACTGTCTCGCTATGTCTACGAACTGGCGAACATGAACTTCCGTTCCAACCAGCCCTTTGTGGGCGCCAGCGCCTTCGCCCACAAGGGGGGTATGCATGTGCATGCGGTGAGCCGCGTGGCCGCCAGCTACGAGCACATCCACCCCGAGCTGGTGGGGAACGAGCGGCGTTTTCTTGTCAGCGAGCTGTCCGGCCGGTCGAATATCATGGCGGCGGCGGCCCGGCATCGGCTGGATCACGACCGGGAGCTGATGGACCGCATCCTCAGCCAGGTGGTAGCGCTGGAGAACCAGGGCTATCAGTTCGAGGCGGCCCAGGGCTCGTTCGACCTGCTGGTGCGGCGTTGTGCGGGCCTGCATCGGCCGCACTTTGAGCGGCTGAGCTATCATGTAAGCGTAGAGGCAGACGGCTCGGGCCGCGTGACCACCGAGGCCACGGTCAAGATCCGCGTGCAAGGAGAGCTGCGGCACGAAGTCGCAGAGGGAGACGGCCCCGTGAACGCCCTGGACAGGGCGCTGCGCAAGGCCCTCAACGGCTTCTATCCTAGCCTGGCGCAGATGCAGCTCGTGGACTACAAGGTGCGAGTGATCAACTCAGAAGCGGCCACCGCCGCCATGGTGCGCGTGGTGATCGAAACCCGCGACCACGAAGATACCTGGGGCACCGTCGGCGTGAGCGAGAACATCATCGAAGCGAGCTGGATGGCCCTGGTGGACAGCTTCGAATACAAGCTGTTCAAGGACGAAACCCGCTCCCAGCAGCCTCCGATCAGCCCCGCCCTGCGCGCCACGCAGCCGGCCTGACAGCAGCGCGCCCTGGCGCCCTCCTCTCGCGGAAACGGCAAAAGGAAGGACGACAACACGGTCAGCGCTCGCTCTGGCGCCCTGCGCTCGCTGGAACGGGTCCACGGGATGCACGTGCCTTTTTTCAACTAGGACAGGCGGGGACGCCTGGACCAGGCAGCATGCTATGAGCATCTAGTCCGCAAAAGAAAGCGGACGGTATAGGACAGGCGGGGACGCCTGTACCACGCAGCATGGTCGAGCAGGTGCGGACGCCTGTTCCAGCAGCGTTGCTTCGGCAGGCCGCTGACAACAAGTGCATCTTGGCGTCACTTGCCAACCCCGGCGGGGCGGGCCTCCCGCCCACCTTAACCTCGCGTTCCCTGGCAAGACGCCCCGCACCCAGAGAACGTGGGATGGGGACGTCTCTCGGTGACTGGCGATGACCGAGACAGAGCCTCGCAGACACTGCGTTCCCAGGCAGTGGCCTGGGAATAAGAGCATGTGCCAACAGCCACGCTCTCTCGGCTTGCGGCGGGACGCACCCGCACGCCCGCACAGGAGGCCGGTCAATGTCTAGGACCACCAGCCAAGCCCAAGCAGCCGCCAACTTGGCGGAAGGTCTTCCATCGGGCACATGCTCTCCACCGAGCCGTGCAAGCGGGCGCCATCCGCGTTTCGCACCACCGCTGCCACGCCCCCACCGCCCGGCCCCATCCCAACTACGCCAAGGCGGCCATCAGCTCCAAGGCGCGCCCACGAAGCTTCGGCTCCGCGTCTACCTCCAGAAAGCTCGAACGCGCGCGCCACGTCTCGTACCCGCCCAGCCGGTGGTGCTCGGGCGTCGGCAGGTAGCCTGCGTAATCGTTGGCCAGGGAAATCACAAACGTCGCCGGCAGCGGGCTGTGCTGTTTGATCAGCAGCCCCGTCTCCACAAATACCTCGCACGGCAAGGCCGCAATTCCCAGCTCACCAACTCGCAGCACTTGCACCACGGTCTCGACTTGTGCCGGCAGCTCAGCCATCAGCAGCGTTTCACGGGCATAGATCTCCGGTAGTGTGGTCAGCGGCATGCCCTCGGCCGCAGCCAGGATCCGCCGTGCCTCGGCCACCTCGTCTGCGGTAGGCATCCACCGCTCCAAGGCCATGCGGCATTCGCGGGCGCCAAGCACAACATCGTCTCGAAACGTAAGCATCTGGAACACTCGATGGGCCTCCGCGGCCACGTCTCCCGCTACCAGGCGGATCTGCTCGTAGGGCGCCCGCGGCGGGCGCGGATGCAAGAAGTCGATATTGTTGATGTTCCCGCTAGTGCCGTTGGACATGATGCCCACAAATGGCGGATCCTGCCACGGCGATACACCCAGCAACTCGCCCAAGCGCACCGCGAACGCCCCAAAATAATCGGCCGAGATGTGCTCAGCCGGGACGCCTCCCACATAGTGCAACGAATAGTTGGCCAGCACGGCCAGCGGCTCGCCCCGCTCGCCGACAACGGCCAGCAAGCTAAGCTGGGGATCGGTAGGGCCGGCAGGCTCGACGAGGTGGGGGCTGCCCACCGGCGGGTTCATCTGCACCTCATCGACCCGGCCAAAGGGATTGGGCGGAATGGTACCTGGTTTCATCCTCCAGCGGCGGTTGAAGACGTGGGCAGGCACGGAGCCGCTGCCCCAGGCGATGCGTGCAGGAGCCAGATTGTTGACGGCCCGGCGGATGGCGTCGGCAATCCGCAGGATCAGGAAGGCGGCGTATTCGGCATCAGGCTCGCTTTGGAACACCGCCACGGCAGTGGGCGCACTGTGTGTATGTGTGGCGGAGACCAGCATGTGCGCCGGCGGGATGCCGGTATGGCCGTGAGCCAGGTGCTTGGCGGCATCGATCACCGCGCCGGGTAGTGCGCAGCTATCGCAAACTACCAGGGCGAGCTGGGTGCGGCCATCGTCCAGCACAAGGGCGCGGGCATGCAACTCGTCGTGGATGTGACGCGCCTGGCGGTCGGTCATGCCGCCGTTGATGGAGCAGCCGAGGGCGGGGGTGATATTGCTTGTGGCGGCGCCGGCACGCAGCGGATGGGCAGGCATGGCAAGTACCTTTAGAGCAGGCTCTCGAGCAACAGCCGGATTTTGCGCATTTCTCCCTGATGGTCGACGTTTGGATCTTGCTCGTCGACGATATGCACGCACAGGGCGCGGTTGTACCTCACGCGCCGGAGTTGGTTAATGAGGCGGCCGTACTCCACGTCACCCTGCCCGACGCGGACTTGCAATTTGTCCGGCCGCGTGTCACGAAGGTGGACGTGGCACACGTGCTGGAGCACCGGCTCATACGAAACGCCCTTGTTGGGGCCGTAGATGAAGTGGCTGGGATCGAGTGTGAGCGCCAGGCCCTTAACCGTGTCACAGAGAACGGCGGCAGTGCTGGGATCCTGGGTCATGCGGCCGACTTCCGTCTTGAGGGCTACGACCGCGCTCTCCAAGGTGGCGATGCGCACCAGTTCCCGGAGGCGCTCAATTTCCTGATTGAAGGGCGTGCCCAGCTCAGAAGCCCGCATCACCAGCACCACCACCTTGGTGGCCTTGGCCAGCTTGCAACAGGACGCGAACTGCTCGAAGTACAAGGGTGGCGGCGCATCGATCTCCACGAAGTACGCCACTGGTGTCAGCCGCTGTAATTCGCGGCAGGTGCGGATCGCCTGCTCCAGGTTCGCATGCACGGCCGACGGCTTGAGCTGGCAGCCCTGCTCGCGCAGGGCGATTTCGACCCGCGTATACTCGAGATCCACGAGGCGATCCAACGCCTCGGCAAGGGTAAGCTGTGGAAAACAGTCGGTACTGGCAGCGACGAACACTGCGCGGCTCCTTCCTGAAACCAGTTTTGCGGTAGCATACGCTGCAATGGCGCGCTAAGCAACGGGACTGGCTGCGCGCGGCGATCTGCCAGAGGCTCCGCACCACCTCGCGCCCAGGGAAGTTGCGTGCCCCACGCGCGGGGCGGCCGCGGCAGCAGGCACGCCACCTCGCGCACAGGCAAGTTGCTGCACGCGGCCAGCAGAGGCATGGCGACTCAATGCTTTACCGCAGCAACCCTCGCGGCACTTTCCCGCTCCCTGGACCCAAGTGCCAGACCGCCGGCAACACCGCTCCCTCCAGCGTGCGCTCACGCGCTCCCTGGTGCCGCCTGCAAAGCCGCCAGCCGAGCAAAACAGCGGCTCACACCCGCTGCCACAGGCGCCGCTTCCAGCGATCGATCAGCACAGCCGCGAGGATGACACTGCCCAGCACCACCTTCTGCTGATAGCTTTCCACGCCGGTAAGGTTCATGCCGTTTTGAATCACGGCAATCAACAAGGCCCCCAGCAGCGTGCCGATCATCTGGCCCTCGCCGCCGGAAAGACTCGTGCCCCCCACCACCACCGCCGCAATCACGTACAGCTCGTACATCTGGCCATAGGTGGGCGCCCCGCTCTTGAGCTGCGAGGCCATCACCACGCCCCCTAGCCCCGCCAGCACGCCACAGGCCACATAGACCAGCACGGTGACCCGCTCCACCGGCACGCCCGCAAGCCGCGCCGCCTCACGGTTGCCGCCCACCGCATAGATGTAACGCCCCGCCACCGTACGTGTCATCAACACCTGCGCGGCGGCGTACAGCAACAACATCAATACCACTGCATTGGGTATCCCTGCTAGGTCGGCCCCGCGGCCCAGCCACACGAATACCTCCGGTAGTTCGTAGATCGACTCCCCCTCGGCTGTCATGTATGCCAGGCCGCTGGCCACCAACATCATGGCCAAAGTGGCGATGAACGCCGGAATGCCAGCAAACGTGGTGATCATGCCGGAGAACAAGCCCATCAACCCGCAGATCGCCATCGCCGCCACGCAGCACGCCGCCATCTGCCACGCCCCTGCCTGCTCAGCCCCTGCCAGGTCTCGAATCAGCCGTGTGGCTACCACCGCTGCCAGGGCCATCAAGCTGCCTACCGAAAGGTCAATGCCGCCCGCAATCACCACCATCGTCATCCCCACTGCCATGATGGCGATTACCGCGATCTGGTTGGCAATATTCAACAGATTGTCTGCCTTGAGAAAGCTGGGCCAGACATGGCTTCGCGGCACCAAGACCTCCACATGCCGCAGGGAGGGGAACTCGCCAGGCAGCTCCTGTAACAGCGGCCAGCGGGCCACGGCTGGATGCACGGCCAGGGCATCGATGCGTTCAGGAGCCGCAGAAAGCCGCTCCAGCACGTGCCGCAGTTCGGCCGGCCGCCCACGTACCTCGGCGGCCACCTCTATGGGCGACCCCGCCAGTCCGTCAGCGAGCGCCTGGGCAAAGGCGGCGTCGGCTTGAGTCTCGCGCGCGACGACCACGACTCGCCCCCCAGTCGGGTAGCGGCGCGCTAGCAGGCGCGCAAGCTGCCTGCCTCCTTCGGGGCCATCCGCCGGCTGCTCTTGCAACGTGGCCACGCTGAATCCCACGGCCACGACCAGCAGCACCAGTGACATGCCGTAGTCGACCGCCAGCAAGGCCAGGCCGCGATGAACTACCTGCCAGCTTCTCATCCGACCGCCAGCCTCATGATCTGCTCCTGGGTGGCCTCGGCCGCAACGAGTTCTCCGCGAATGCGGCCTGCCTGCATCACCAGGATGCGGTCGCACATCCCCATCACCTCCGGCAGCTCGGAGCTGATCAGCAGCACGGCCTTGCCGGCCGCCGCCAGGTTGTTGATCAGTTGGTAAATCTCGAACTTGGCAGCCACGTCCACGCCCCGGGTGGGCTCGTCAAACAGCAGTACCTGACAGCGTGCGGCGAGCCATCGTGCCAGCAACAGCTTCTGTTGGTTTCCGCCAGAAAGCTGTCCCGCGGGCTGCTCGGCAGCAGCGATGCGCACATGGGCGGCCGACAGCCAGTGCTCCAGCTCGCAGCGCTCACGACGCCGTACGATCCAGCCTGCCCGGCTCAACCTGGGCAGATTGGGCAAGGAGAAGTTGTGCCGCACCGAGTGAGACAACACAAGCCCCTGCGACTTGCGATCCTCGGGCAAAAGAGCGATGCCCGCCCTCAAGCCGTCCCGAGGGCTGCGCAGCTCCACCGGCCGGCCATCCACCTCGATGGTACCTCCATCCCGCCTGTCTGCACCGCAGATCAGACGTGCCGTCTCGCTGCGCCCGGCGCCCACCAGCCCCGTCAGCCCAAGCACCTCTCCGCGGCGGATAGAAAACGTCACACCACATACGCGCTTTCCCCGACGAAGATCTCGCACGACCAGACGCGGCTCGCCCACTGCCACCGCGCGGCGAGGAAACTCTTGCTCCAGCCGCCGCCCCACCATCGCCTCGATCAGCCATTCTCGATCCACCTCCCCGCGCGGCCGCATGGCCACCAAGCGCCCGTCTCTCAATACCATTACCCGATCTGCGACCTGCAACACCTCCTCCAGACGGTGGCTCACGAACAAGATTCCCAGCCCGCGCGCACGCAAGCCGCGTGCAATTGCCAGCAGCCGCTCCGACTCGGCCGGAGAAAGTGCCGCCGTTGGCTCATCCATCACCAGCAGCCTGGCATCAGTAGCCAGGGCCTTTGCAATCTCCACAAGCTGCTGCTGAGCCGTGGAGAGAGCACGGCATGGCGTGCGCGGGTCGATGTTCGCCGCGCCCAGTTGTTCAAGCAGTTCGCGGGCACGGCGCCATTCGCCCCGCTGCGCGATCACGCCCACGGCAGACGTTTCTCGGCCCAGGAAGATGTTGGCCGCCACGCTCAACGCCGGAACGAGACTGAACTCCTGGTACATGACGGCGATGCCACGCCGGCGGGCCTCGGCCGGGCTTGCCAGCTCGCTGCGGCAGCCGTACAGCCGCACCTCGCCCGCATCGGGACGCAAGGCCCCCGCCAGGATCTTGATCAACGTGCTCTTCCCCGCACCATTCTCTCCCACAAGCGCCAGTACTTCGCCGGCTGCCAGGCTGAGGTCGACTTCTGCCAGCGCTTGCACCCCCGGAAACCGCTTGGAGACGCCACGCACCTCCAGGATGGTCTCCCGGCTGCCCGGCTCCATCGAGACGGCCTCTGCACGCGCGCTCACTTCAGTTCCGGATCTTCCAGGGCGTCTGCCTGCCGGTACAGCCCCGTGGGGATGAGGATCTCGGGTTCGACCTCCTCCCCGCGGAAGTAGCGCAGGATGGCGCGGGCCGTCTCTCGCCCAATGCGGTCGGGGTACTGGATGGGGTCGGCATAGATCTTGCCTTCCTTGATTGCCCGTTTGCCCTCGGGCTGGCCATCGAAGCCAATGAGCTTGACCTGGTCGGCCTTGCCGGCTTTTTCCAACGCGGCGCGGGCCCCCAGCGCGGAAGGATCGTTGATGGCAAAGATGCCTGCCAGGTCTGGGTGGGCCTGCAAGGCGTCTTCCGCCGCGCGATAGCCCTTATCTTTCTGGCCATCGCCCGGCAGCTCTGCCACGATCTCGATCCGGCCGCTGCTTGTGCTGCGGTTGTGCTCGGCAATCACCTCCTTGAAGCCCTTCACCCGTTGAATACAGCTCTCTACCTGCTTGTAGTCGATGATCACCACCTTGCCGCCGGCTTCCCCCAGCGCCTCGATCATGGCCAGGGCTGCCTGCCTGCCCCCGCCATAGTTGTCTGTGGCAATGTGCGAAACCACCTTCACGCCGGGCGCCAGGCAAGCGATATCAGCCGTGAACACAGGGATCCCCGCCTCATTCGCCTCGCCGATGGCAGGGCCGATGGCCTTGGAATCGCACGGGCAAAGCACGATGGCCGCCACCCGCTGCACGATGAAGTCTTGTACCTGGTGTTGCTGGCGAGCCACGTCGTTCTCTCCGCTGACCAGGATCACCTCGTACCCCTCGGCGGCGGCCACTTCCCGCAGCGACTCGCCGATAACCTTAAAGAATGGATTCGTGAGCGTCAGCACGCTGACGCCGATCACCCGCCGCGTGTTCACATCGGACTGCTTGGAGGGCTGAGTCTCAGCACAAGCAGCCAGGCACGCCGTCAACAGGACCCACAAGCGGCTCCGCATCGGTCTCCACTCCGCAGCATGCGTGCAAACAACAAATAACGGGGCCCACCAGCGGCTGGCCCGTCATGCTGCCGACGGCCGCTAGCCCTGCTGCATCATCGTACGTCCAGCGGCGGCCGTTGCAACGCGCAGCGTGTGCCGCAAGGGTGCGGCCGCGCACCGCTTTCGCTGCTCAGCCCTCGATGGCCCACGGCCGGCTCACAACTCGGCCATCCGCCATTCGCGGGGCTCGGCTTCCAGCCTACAGCGCCGGCTGACGGCAAGAAAAGGCGGCGCCCCGTCGTTGTGCCCAACGGGCGGCTCGCTCTCCCCCACTGCAAGCGGAAGCAGCTCCAGCGGACGAACGGCGCGGGTGTAACCGCCCTCTGCCGGTCGCGCCTGCTGGACGGACTAGAACAGTCAGCCAGAGCGGGCAGCCTGAGAACATGCCCCCTCCTCTGGGCAGGCGGCTTGCCCACAGACGGGCAGAGCCCCGTCGCGGTGGCCGGCCAGGCACGGGGCCAGCCGAGCTGCGGCGGCTCGACGATGCCTGTTGCGCAGCTATCCCCCGCTGGCAAACAGCCTGCCCTGGCGAACGGTCCCGCCGCCATGGCCCGCCGAGCGAGCGGAACTCTCTCTCCCAGCCGCCACGTCATTCGATTACCGCACGCCGCACGCAGGTAGCCTCGGCATTGTTGAGATTCAGAAAGCGTGCGTGCGACGCTCCCATGCCCGCACCGCCACGCGCGTGCCCGCTGCCGGGACCACGGGCCCGAAGACCGTGGCCCTGCGCCACGACCTGCCTGCAACCGATGCCGAGTTCGATCGCGCTGTAAGTGTAGAGCTGAAACCAACAGGCGAAGCAAATTCCGAAGCAGTAGCTGCCGGAAAAGCACTGCAAGCAACGGAAGCGGCGAATTGGTCCGCGCAAGAAAATTGCCCGCAACCCATTGATTTGCAACAGGTTGCGGGCATTTGCGGTATTTTGCCGAGTAGTGGCAAAAACCTACCTGTGGAGGCGATGGGAGTCGAACCCACGACCTCAGCATTGCGAACGCTGCGCTCTCCCAACTGAGCTACGCCCCCACACTTTGCAAGCCGGCTTCTCGGCCGACATCGTTGGATTCTAGGTTCCCCACCGGATTGTGTCAAAGCCTCCGCCAGAGCGTGCCTGCGGCGGCTGCGGCGGGGTGGGCATTCGTGCTCTTCCCCTCGTGGAACCGCTGGCACGTCGCCTGCTGCTGCAAGGGTAGGGATGCAAGCACGACATGGAGGCGGCAGGCGGCTGCCTCCGCATCACGAGAAGGCGCCGGCCAGGCCTGGCGCTACGGCCAAGAG
>JAIMBC010000011.1 GCA_023511675.1 Pirellulales bacterium | reverse complement strand
GCCGCAGGCATCCCAGTTGCTGGCGGAGGAGGTGGCGCGAAGGTGGGGTAAGGAGCTGCGGCCGGGCCCAGAAGAAGAGGCCTGGATGGCGCGGATCGAGCTGTTGCGCCAGCACATGCCGGAACTGGGGTTGCCCGAACCTGGCCCTGATGCCTGGCTCTCCGCAATCTCACTGTGGTGCCAGGGCAAGACGTCGCTGGCAGAGCTGCGCCACGCGCCTTTGCTCGATGCGCTGAAGGCCGCCTTCACCCCGCAGCAACTTGCTCAGATCGAGCGCGAGGCGCCCGAGCGGCTGCTTGTGCCCAGCGGCAGCCGCATCCGCGTGCGCTACGTCTCTGGCAGGCCGCCCGTGCTGGCCGTGCGCATTCAGGAGCTGTTCGGCCTGCGCGACACGCCGCGGCTCTGCCGCGGCCGCGTGCCCGTGGTGCTGGAGCTGCTGGCTCCCAACGAGCGGCCGCAGCAGGTAACCACAGACCTGGCCAGCTTCTGGACACACACCTATCCCAAGATCCGCAAGGAACTCGCCCGCCGCTACCCCAAGCACGCCTGGCCTGAAGATCCGCTCACCGCCGTGCCCACACGCGGGCCCCAGCGCCGATCGTAACGCCGGCCCCAGCGCCGATCGTAAGGCCGCCCCAGCGCCGTGACCGTGGGTGACACCTTGCCATCCGCCCACCAGAGCCGGCGGGCCAAGGGCATGAGCGCTGCGTACCCGTTGTACCTTTCCGAGCGTGGCAGAGGGCGATGCGTGTGCCTGCGGGCGCGGCGCTGAGAGGCCGCTGTGAGTGGTGCACATCGGGCCTTGGGGTCATGCCCGCAGGGAGATACGCTGGGCTGGTCACGAGCAACCGATCGGGGCGCGTAGCTGGTACAAGGCGGAGAGGAGAGGGAGCGTGGCTGACCTGCAATCGAAGCGGCTGATTGTGGCCAAGGGATGCTTGTTCCTGGTCATTGCGGCGGTGTCGTTTGGGCTTGTCGTCGCCGAGGCGCCCTCCTGGAAGGTGGCAGGGCTGCTCGTGCTGCTGTGCTGGTCCTCGTGTCGTTTCTACTATTTCCTGTTCTACGTGTTGGAGAAGTACGTGGACCCTTCGCTGCGGTATGCCGGGCTGTGGGCCATGCTGCGAGAAATCCAGAAGCGCCGCAGGCGGCCCTAGAGAGTTGCCACGGGGGCTGCGGTCCGAGTGCTCGCCACAAGCGGTGCGCGGGGCCATGTCGTGCGGGGGCAACACGCGGCGGCTGCCTGCCGCGACGGGAGGCCTTGAAGGCCCTCAGGCCCAGGGGCGTGCGGTGGTGGAGGCCGCCCAGCCAGGTGGCCGTGTTCGGCCCGCCTCAGGCCCAGGGGCGTGCGGTGGTGGAGGAGGCAACACGCCAGCACTAGCTGCATGGGCGTGGCGAGTCGTGCGGCGACTGCGCCACGAGGCGGCACGCAAAGAGGGTTGTTCTGGACTGTAGCCCCGAGTGACTCTGGGGCACTCGCCGCAGGGGGGATGGGCAGGCTACAATGGGCGTTTGTGAGATGCTGGGACTGCTTGCGCCTGTTGCGGGAATGGCTCAGCCAGGTGAGCTGTGCGGTGGAGATGTCTGGCGTGGCGACGCCAGTCCTTGCGCCTGCATCCAGGCCACGTAGGCGGCGGCACAACGGTCGAGTTGGGCAAGGCTGCCTCCGCCACGCAGCGGGGAACACATTTCGTAATTGGCGAGACCGTCGAATCCTCCCTCGCGGAGCCCTGCAAAAAAGGCCGGGTAGTCGATGAATCCCTCGCCGAACGGCACGGCCTGCACCAGATCGGGCAGCAGGCGTTCGTAGTTGACCGCGTGCGGGCAATAGCGATAGCGGGGTTGGCGTACGTAATCGGCGTTGGTGGTCATGGCCATGAGGGGCGCTGCGCGGCGGCCGGCGGCGTAGGGGTCTTCGCCCCGCAGGGCGGGGGACCAGGCGTCGAATGCCAGCCGCACGTTGGGCCGGTCGATTTCCGCAAGCAGGTCGAGCAGAGCTTCGGTGTGAACGGCCAGATCGTGATGGTTCTGAACCGCCACGGTGACGCCATGAGCCGCGCAACGATTGGCACACTCTCTCAGTGCCTGCACAACAGTCCGCCAGCAGGCTGCGTGGCTGCTGTCATGCCGCTCGTAGGCTGTGAACACCCGCACCAGCCGGGCACCTAGCGCCGCGCCCAGTCCGGCGAGCTGTTCGACGTAGTGGATTTGCATTTCCACCCAGGGAACCTCGGCTGCACCGGCGGCCGAGAAGTCTGTATAGGCAGCCACGGCCGCGCAGGCGAGGCCGTGTTGGGCCAAGGCGGCGCGGAGGCGTTCGAGCTGCTCATCGTTTACGTCCCAGGGGGCGAGGTGCGGCCGCTTGCCGGCCAGCATCACGGCGGCGTAGCCCAGGGCGGCGGCCTTGGCCAGAAAGGGCTCGAGGTCCAGGCGGTGCTGGCCCCACAGGCCGGCGTAGCTGATGGAGAACAGTCCCAGGATCATGGGTGCCGACTTAGCGCCGGCCGGCAACCGCCGGTTCGGCAGGCAGCCGATCTTGCAGTGCCTGCACGGTCATCTCCTCCTCCCGCAGGGCCGCCATGGCACGCAGGGCCGCATCGGCGGCTTGAATGGTGGTAATGCACGGCACGCCGTGCGCCACGGCCGCGGCACGGATGCGGCCCTCGTCCGTGCGCGCTCCCTTGCCGCTGGGCGTGTTGATGATCAGATGCACGTCGCCGTCGATGAGGTGGTCGAGCAGGTTGGGATGCCCCTCTTGCAGCTTCTTCACGAGCCGCACGGGAATCCCGGCTTCTTGCATGATCCGGGCCGTGCCCGGCGTGGCCAGTACCTGGTAACCCAACTCCACCAGTTTGCGGCCCAGCCGGACGGCGTGCTTTTTGGTGGGCGCGGCGAGGCTGACGAAAATGTTTCCCGAGCGAGGCAGCACCACGCCCGCGGCAAGCTGGCTCTTGGCAAAGGCAATCGAGAACCGCTCGCTGATCCCCATCACCTCGCCCGTGGAACGCATCTCCGGCCCTAACACAATATCCACCCCGATGAACTTGACGAAGGGGAACACGCTCTCCTTGATCGAGACATGCGCCGGAATCGGCACCGACTCGACCCCCTGTTCGGCCAGCGACACGCCGGCCATGATCTTGGCAGCCAGCTTGGCCAGCGGCAGGCCGATGGCCTTGGAGACGAAGGGCACAGTGCGGCTGGCGCGCGGGTTCACTTCCAGCACGTACACGGCGAGCTTGTCGTCCTCGCGCTTGACGGCGAATTGCACGTTCATCAGGCCGCGCACCTGCAAGTGGCGGGCCAACTTCCGCGTGGCCTCGGAGATTTCTGCTACCACGGGTCCCGGCAAGCTGTAGGGCGGGATCACGCAGGCCGAATCGCCGGAGTGGACGCCTGCCTCTTCGATGTGTTCCATCACGCCGGCGACCAGGGTCCGCTCCCCGTCGCAGACGGCGTCTACGTCCACCTCGGTGGCGTCCTCCAGAAAGCGATCGATGAGCACGGGCTGGCCCTGGGCCACGACAAAGGCCTCGGCCACAAACCGCTCGAGCTGGGCCATGTCGTAGCAGATTTCCATGGCGCGGCCGCCCAGCACAAAACTGGGCCGGACCAGCGCGGGAAAGCCGATCCTGGCTGCCTGCTCCCGGGCCTGGGCAACCGTGTAGGCGATGCCATTGGGTGGCTGCCTCAACCCCAAACGCACCAGCAGCTTGGCGAATCTCTCGCGGTCCTCGGTGTCTTCGATCGTATCCACGCTCGTACCGATGATGGGCACCCCGGCGTTGGCCAGCGCGCGCGCCAGATTCAGCGGCGTTTGCCCGCCAAACTGCACGATCACCCCGTCTGGCTGCACGTGGTCGCAAATGTTGAGCACGTCCTCGGTGGTGAGCGGTTCGAAGAACAACAGGTCGCTGGTGTCGTAATCCGTACTGACGGTCTCGGGATTGGAGTTGACCATCACGGACTCGATGCCCAACTCACGCAGGGCAAAGCTGGCGTGGCAGCAGCAGTAATCGAATTCAATCCCCTGGCCGATGCGGTTGGGGCCACCGCCCAGAATCATGATCCGCTTGCCTCCCGGCGGCTTGGGCGGCACTTCGTCTTCCAGTTCATAGGTGGAGTAGTAATACGGCGTGTAGGCCTGAAACTCGGCCGCGCACGTATCCACCGACTTGTATGTGGCAACGATCCCCAGCCGCTTGCGATGCGCACGCACGTCAGGCTCCGCCACCCCCCAGATGGTGCCAAGCTGACGGTCGGAGAAGCCGTTCTGCTTGGCCTCTCGCAATAGCTCGGGGCTGGCCTGCTCCAGGCTGGGACAAGCCCGCAGCCGCTCTTCCAGCTCCACAAGCTGTGCCAGATTGTCCAGGAACCACGGGTCGATGGAGGTGAGTTCGTGGATCTGTTCCACGCTCATGCCCGCCTTGAGGGCATACCGCAGATACCATACCCGTTCGGCACTGGGCGTGGCCAGCCGGGCACGGATCTCGTCCTTGCTGGGCTGGAGTTCCGTGCCCCACAGGTCCCGAGCATCGCACCCAAAGCCAAAACTCCCCACCTCCAGCCCCCGCAGCGCCTTCTGGAAAGCCTCCTTGAACGTGCGGCCGATGGCCATGGTCTCACCCACGCTCTTCATCTGCGTGGTCAGCCGCGGATCCGCCTCGGGAAACTTCTCAAAGGCAAACCGCGGCACCTTCACCACCACATAATCGATGCTCGGCTCGAAGCACGCCCGCGTCTGGCGCGTAATGTCATTGGGCAACTCATGCAGCCGGTAGCCCACTGCCAGCTTGGCCGCAATCTTGGCAATGGGAAAACCCGTGGCCTTCGAGGCCAGGGCACTCGAGCGGCTCACGCGCGGGTTCATCTCGATCACAATCATTCGCCCCGTGCGCGGATCGATGGCGAACTGGATGTTCGATCCGCCCGTCTCGACGCCGATCTCCCGCATCACCGCGATCGACGCGTCTCGCATCCGCTGGTATTCCTTGTCCGTGAGCGTCTGCACGGGCGCGACCGTGATCGAGTCGCCCGTGTGGACGCCCATCGGGTCGAAGTTCTCGATGGAACAGACGATCACGACGTTGTCGTCCGCGTCGCGCATGACCTCCATCTCGAACTCCTTCCAGCCGAGGATCGACTCTTCGATGAGCACCTCCTGAATGGGAGAGAACTCCAAGCCGCGGCTGACCATCTGATCGAACTCTTCTCGGTTGTACGCCACGCCCGAGCCTGTCCCCCCCAGCGTAAAACTCGGCCGCACTACGCAGGGCAGGCCAATCTCCGCCAGCAAGCGGCGTGCCTCCTGGAGAGTATGAACGGTGGCTCCCCGGCAGACCTCCAGCCCAATCCGTTCCATGGCCTCTTTGAACTGCTTCCGCTCCTCCGCCTTGGCGATCACCTCCGGCCGGGCCCCAATCATCTCCACCCCATACTGAGCCAGAATGCCGCGACGATGCAGCTCCATGCCCAGGTTCAACCCCGTCTGGCCCCCCAAAGTGGGCAATAGGGCATCCGGCCGCTCCACCTCGATCACCTTGGCCGCCATCTCCCATGTCAGCGGTTCGATGTACGTGCGGTCGGCCAAACCCGGATCGGTCATGATCGTGGCCGGGTTCGAGTTGATCAGCACCACCTCGTACCCCTCTTCTCGCAACGCCTTGCACGCCTGCGTGCCTGAATAGTCGAACTCGCAGGCTTGCCCAATCACGATGGGCCCCGATCCGATCAACAATATCTTGTGTAGGTCGTTACGGCGTGGCACGGCGCGCAAATCTCCCGGCCTGGCGGCGCATACGGGCACCGCAGGTGTCAATCTCGTGTACGTGGCAGCATAGCATGAGCGGCAGCCGCGCGACAAGGATGGACGTGCCGTAGCCGCGCCGCACGGCGGCTCGTTGCCCCCGGCTGGCCCCAGGCTGGCCGAGGGCCACAGGCGACAAAGTAAGCGTCCACCAGGAGCCGGTGCCCCCTGCAGCCCTGCCAAAGTACCCATTGCGACCGTGGGGTAGCAGAGGCCTCCCTGCCTGGGACGCCTTGCCGGAGCGTCTGGCAGGCGCGCTTATCTCCCCATTACTAGGGGGCGTACGTCTTCTGCAGCTACTGCAGCGCTTCGGCCCTCGTCTCCCCATGACAGGAGGCCCAGGGGGTAGCTCGCGGCTTCGCATAAGAGGCTGCCTTGCCGTGTGCGTCAGCATTCGTAGGTCTCTCCCTGAGCCGAGCGGTACACGGTGGTAGTGGCCCAATGGGTATTTCCGGTCGCGCGTGTCACGGGGCCCCCCAGCCCCCGTGTTAAGGAAGGAGGAGGGCAGGGCCATCTCAAGAATCGCAAGGGTGGATGGCTGCAATTGCAAACGCGCTCATCCCCGCAGCTCAAATACAAGCGAGACGCCTTCTCGACCGCGATCCTCGGTTCCAACGGCGGCGATCCCGACATGCCAGCCCTACCCATGCCCTTGGCAGCCGCCCCGCCGCGCCGCCAGGCTGCACGCTCACCAATGCGTTGCCAGTCTAGCCCCGCAACGCCCTGTCAACAGTCCATGCGTGCCCCCATGCGGTTCGCTTGACTTGGTGTTCGCAGTGCCCTCAACTATACCCGCGACTTGGATACGGGACGTGATCGCCATAAGCCATTTGCACAGGAGCGCCCCATGTTCGAAAACACGATATTGCTGGCACAGGACGATGGAGCACTGGTTGGGCTGCTGACCTTGCTCATTCAGCTCGCCTTGATGGTGCTGGTCATTGCAGGATTTTGGAGGACATTCGCCAAGGCCGGCAAGCCTGGCTGGGCCGCGATCGTTCCGTTCTACAACTTGATCGTGCTGCTCGAAATTGCGGGCCGCCCCCTGTGGTGGATCATTCTCTGGCTGCTCCCGTGTGTTAACATCGTCATCGTTTTCATCGTCGCCATTGATGTGGCCAAGAGCTTCGGCAAGGACGCTCTGTATGGCATTGGGCTGGCGCTGCTGCCATTCATCTTTTACCCCCTGCTGGGCTTTAGCGACGCCAGATACCTGGGGCCGCCTGCTCACTAGCATGTCAGGCGTGGATCGGCAGCGCACTGCCTTGGCACCCAGGGCTTGCTTGCGGCCGTGCGGGACCGGTAATGCATCCTCCTGGGACCTGATCCGCACAGCCAGCTTGCTGAACCGGCTCGGTTGCTGGCGGATGCGGCAGGTCGTGCCCGCCGGCGGAGCGAGCGGCAAGGGCGAGGCTTCGCAAATGCCTACCCGCCCGCTTCTGCATGCTGGGTGGCGGATGGTTGGGGCCGCCTGAGAAAGGGAGCCGATCTTGCCTTCCATGCAGCCTCCCTGCCTGCCCCTGGTGGCCGTCGACATCGGCAACAGCCGCATCAAGTTCGGCCTGTTCGATACGCTACAGGGCGGTGGAGCCGAGGGGCCGGCGCGGCTGCCCCAGCCGACGCGCACGTTCGACCTCGATCCCGCCCAGCAAGATTTCGACGTGCTGGAAGCGTGGCTGGCCCCCCTCGGCGGCAGCCAGGCATGCTGGTGGATCGCCAGCGTACAACGCAGCTTCACCACCAGGCTGCTGGCCTGGCTGAGAGACAGGGGCGTTGCGCAGGCCGTGCTGCTTTCTGCCGCAGATCTGCCATTGCGCGTGGAAGTTGCCCGGCCAGACATGGTGGGGATCGACCGGCTGGCCGCCGCGCTGGCGGCGCGGGAAGCCAGACAACATCGCGGTCCTGCCGTGGTGATCGACGTGGGTACGGCCATCACCGTGGACTATCTCGACGCCAGGGGTGCATTTCGGGGCGGCGCCATCTTGCCGGGACTGGGCATGTCTGCCCGGGCACTGCACCAGTTCACTGATTTGTTGCCGCTCATCGAGATGAGCGAACTCAGCCTGCCGCCGCCTGCAATTGGCACCAGCACCACGGCCGCCATGCAGGCGGGTCTATTCTGGGGAGCCGTGGGCGGCATCAAGGAGCTGGCAGCTCGGCAGTCGGCTGGGGAGGGGACGCAGCCAGAGGTGTTCCTTACGGGAGGTGCGGCGGCCAACGTGGCCGCTCTCGTCGCGCCGCACGCGCACTTTGTACCGCACCTGACGCTGGCCGGCATTGCGCTGGCTGCGCGCACAGGGTGCGGTAGCGGTGCTGAGTCATAAAGAGCTGCCTGACAGGAGGATGGCACGTGACGCTGCTGCCGGCAGGGAAACTACGTGCCGCGAGCGCCGATGAGGAAGAGAACGCTCGCCACGGCTGATCGCGATGGGCCGTTGCCGTCGAGGCCAGAAAGAGTGCGCAGCGGTTCGCGGGGCCGCAGGATCTCTACCCCCCGGCAGCGGGGAGGGTGACCGTCACAGTGGTACCGACACCGGGCTGGCTGGAAATGGCCACATCGCCCCCATAGGCAGCGACCACGGCCTGGCAGATGCTCAGGCCGAGGCCCGTGCCGTGTACGACGGTCTCGTGATGCCTGGAGCGTTCTACCTGGTAGAAGCGATCGAACACGTAGGGCAGTGCGTCCGGAGGGATGCCGACGCCGGTATCTCGAACCGTGAGCAGGACATGATTCGCGGAATTGCGTCGCAGCTCGACTTCTACCTTTCCGCCGGCCGGCGTGAACTTGATGGCATTATCCAGGAGATTGTTTACCACCTGCCTCAACCGCGTGGTCTCGGCCATGACGCACACGCCGGGTTCGCAGCGGCTGGCGAGTTGAACGTCCTTCACTTCGGCCACGCCTGCAAACATCTCCACGGCAGACAACACCACCTCGTCCAGCAAGACGGGCTGCTTGTGCCGTTCCAGCAGGCCGGCGTCGCTCTCGGCCAGCAGCAACAACTGGCTGGTGAGCGTGGCAAGCTGCTGACACTCGTCATGCACCGTGGCCAGCAGTTCCTGGTACTCGGCGGAGCTGCGTTCGCGAGAAAGGGCCACGTCGACCAGCGTGGTCAGCGCCGAGAGGGGCGATCGCAGCTCATGGGCCGCGTTGGCCACAAACTCCCGATGCCGCTGCAAATGGTCTGCAATCTGGTCCAGGAACTTGTTGATTTCTGCTGAAAGCTGATCGAGTTCATCGCCGGTGTGGCGCAGCACCAGCCGCTCTTCCAGACGCGCCGGGTGCAAGGTGCGGGTGGTGGCGATGATCTGCTGCAACGGAGCGGTGGCGCGGCCGGCCAGGATGTACCCGCCCAAGGGACTGAGGAGGATCACGCCCAGCAGCACGGGAACGAACATGCGGGTTACATTCGCCACGTCCTGCTGAATGAACTCGAGAGACGTGCCCACGCGCAGGCGGCACTCGGGGAGCAGCCGGGAATGGATGCTCCGCTCCGCAAAGTGAAATGCCGCGGCTTCGTCACCCGTGACGCGGAGAAGGGGGCTCTGCGGCCCGTGCTGCAATGCCGCGGGCGTGTTGGGGCTCTGCCACAGGCTGTGGCCGTCAGGGGCGACGACTTGCAAGAACCACCCGTGGCGGGCATGACCAGCCGACGTGCGTGCCAACTCGTCGAACAGATCCTGCGTGGTGGCATACTGCTGGCGCGCCAGGAGAGCCAGTTCAAACGCCTCATCCTCCAGGGCCACGTGCAGCTCTTTCAGCAGCATCCAGCGCAGGCCTTCGCGCAGCGCCACCAGGGTAACCACCGACGCCGCGAGCATGACCAGTGTGTTCCAGAGGGTGAGCTTGAATCGCAGCGGCAGGGCCCGCAGGCCGCTACGCAGGCGTACGAATGGCATACCCTCGCCCTCGGACAGTTTGGATGCAGCTTGGCTGCTGGCCCGCATCCAGCTTCTGCCGCAAGCGGTTCACGTGGACCTCGATCACGTTCGTGTTGCCCTCCCAGGTAAACCCCCAGACGTGTTCGCAGAGCATCTGCCGCGTAACCACCTGGCCGGCGTGACGCAGCAGCAGCTCCAGGATGCTGAATTCCGTGGGGGTCAGATCGACCGCCCGCTCACCCCGCGTGACGCGGCGGTTCGTAAGGTCCAGCGTGATGCCGGCGGCCGAAAGCGTGGACGAGGGCTGCCGCGAGCGGCGCGAGACGGCATCGATGCGGGCCAGCAACTCGGCCAGCGCGAAGGGCTTGACGACATAGTCGTCCGCTCCGGCCGACAGCCCTGTAACGCGGTCTTCGACTGCGCCCAGCGCGGTGAGCATGATGATGGGCAGGCGCAGCCCGCCGGCCCGCAGGCGGCGCAGCACCTCCATGCCAGACAGAGTCGGCAGCATGACATCCAGGATAATCAGGTCCGGCGGGGCCTCCAGGGCCTGCCGCAACGCTTGGGCGCCGTCCCTCACGCCGCTGCACTGGTGACCCGCCTCGCTCAGGCCCTGCACCAGCGATTTGCGCAACACAGGATCGTCTTCAACGACCAGTATGTTCATGGCGGCTCTTGCTGCGTGTCGACCGCGATGCCATGCCGGACACACAGCGAACGGGGCAAAACGGTGCGCATCGTCGCGGTCTTCCACCACGCTCTTCCATGCTCTTCATTCTTTCACGCTCCCCAGGGGGCACACAATCCTTGCGGTTTCTTAAGGCAAGGCACGGCTTGGGTCCGTCCTTACGACATTGCAAGCCTGCGCGCCATACCGGGTCGGGGGCAGCTCTGAGTAATTTACGAGGAATGTCTGCCTGCGCAGAGCAGGCCGCCGTGCGGAGAACGGTTTGGACCGATCCCGCAAGGGCGGCTGGCGTGGGCACGGCATCGCCACGCGTCGGCCGCCTGCGGCCGGTATGCCTCGGAACAGGAAAGCACCATGAGCGAGCAACACGCGCCTGCGGTGGTTCAGAGATTGGCGGAGCCGGTGCCGGCCGGCACATTCCGCAACCTTGTCCGCTATGTGCGTTACGATTGCATCTCGGGACTGCTGGTGGCCCTGATCGCCCTGCCGCTGTGCCTAGCGATCTCGCTCGCCTCGGGTTACCCCGCCATCGCGGGAGTGTTCACGGCGGTGATCGGGGGGGTGGTGGCCGGCCTGATTAGCCGCTCGGAGTTGACCATCAAAGGTCCGGCGGCAGGCCTGATTGTGATTGCGTTGGGCTGCATGCAGGAGTTCGGCTACACGGGCGGGCAGGATGCCGCAGCGGACATGCAGGCCTATCGCATGGCGCTGGCGGTGGGGGCGGCCGCGGCGGGGCTGCAGATCCTCTTTGCCCTGTTGCGTGCCGGGGTGCTGGGAGAGTTCTTTCCCACGGCGGCGGTGCATGGCATGCTGGCGGCGATCGGGGTGATCATCATCAGCAAGCAGATACCGGTAGCCGTGGGATTGAAGGCGCACGGCGAGCCGCTGGAGTTGCTAGCGGGCATTCCCAGCACGATCTTGCACATGAACCCGGAGATTGCTGTAATCGGCGCGATCAGCCTGGGGTTGCTGTTCGGCAAGCCCCTGATCCGGCATCCCTTGTGGCGCAAGATTCCGGCCCCGCTGGTGGTCATTGTCGTGGCCATTCCCCTGGGTGCCTGGTTTGATCTTTCTCACGACCATACCTACACCCTGGCGGGGCACAGGTATCGGGTAGGAGAGCAGCACCTGGTCAACGTGCCATACAACGTGCTCACGGCCGTGGTACATCCCGACTTCTCCGCCTTGCGGCTGCCGGCGGCGTGGAAGTGGGTGGCCATGTACGCGCTGATCGGTAGCCTGGAGTCGTTGCTTTCGGCCAAGGCTATCGACCTGTTGGATCCCTGGAAGCGGAAGACGAATCTTGATCGCGACCTGCTCGCCGTGGGCATCGGCAACCTGCTGTCGGCGATGGTGGGCGGGCTGCCCATGATCAGCGAAATCGTGCGCAGCCGTGCCAACATCGACAACGGCGCTCGCACCCGCTTCGCCAACATGTACCACGGTCTGTGTCTGGTTGTCTTCGTGGTGTTGCTGCCTGGTTTGATCCACCGCATTCCGCTGGCTGCCCTGGCGGCCATGTTGATTTACACGGGATACCGGCTGGCGCATCCGCGCGAGTTCGTGCATGCATTCAAGATTGGCCCGGAGCAGTTTCTGGTCTACGTGACCACGCTGGTGACAGTGCTGGCTACGGACCTGTTGATTGGCGTGGCGGTGGGTGTGGTGCTGGAGCTGGCGATCGACGTGGCCAACGGCGCGAAGTTGAGGTCGTTGTTCCGCCCCGTAGTGGCCGTGGAGGCTCGGGAGGACGGCACCTGCCGGGTGGCGGCGGCAGACTCGGCGGTGTTCAGCAACTGGGTGCTGGTGCGCAAGCGGATAGTTTGCGAGGGCTTGCAGCAGCGCCGCGATGTGGTGCTCGATCTGTCTGGCGCGAGGTTTGTGGATCACACGGTGATGGAGAAGATCCACGAACTGGAGCTACAGTTTCAGCGGGAAGGCTTGCGGTTGCAGGTGGTGGGGTTGGAGCTGCATCGTTCGTTTGGCCGGGATCCGCGCTCGGCGCGGAAGCTGCCGAAGAACTCAGCGGCCGGCGGCTCAAGGCCGGGCGCGCGGGGGGACGGCTCGGCTGTTGCCTCACGCGCTTCTCACTCGCCAGAAGCGGGGGCTGAACAAGAGGCCCGGCCGATATAGGACCGCCAAACACGAATGGGCGGTCTCGCCGCAGATGACCGGAACAGGCACGTAGGGGTCCATGCACATCACGAGTTTCGTGGCACCGCTCGCAGCAAATAACGTTGAGCCTGGCCTGATGGCCGATGCATGCCTGGCTGGTCTGGCACACACCATTGAGCAGGCCGCGCACCTGTTGCCCGAGCAGGGGCCAATCAAGGTCTTCATCCATCACAATCCGCTGCACGCCTTCGAGGAGATCCAATTCGACCGAGCGGTACAGCACCACGCCCAGCGGATTTTCGGCTGCCAGCCCTACCTTGCTCTGGAGCGTTATCGCACCCTGCTGGCCAGGGGCCGCATCGAGCTGGCAGATGTTCAGACAGCCTTGCGAGAAGACCTGGGGCTGTTGGCCGACGAAATGGTGCTCGACCTCGGTACGCGGTATGCCATCCGGCTGGCCATGCTCCAATACCCTATGCCTTACGCGCCGTTGGCAGAGCTGCGCTGGCACATGGCAGAGATGGATGCCCTCCGCCGCTTTCGTGCCGATGCTCCGGCTGAGGTCCGCAACCGCATGCTGGAAGAAACGCGGCGCTGGGTGCTCAGAGACCTGCTCAGCCAGCGCAACGGCAACTCGCTGGCGGACAATGCTGCGCTGCGCCAGGCAGCCGTGGGACTGGCGCGGAGCACGGATCCGCGGCCGCCGGATGAATGGCCAGAGGCAAGCTGGGAGGCCTTTGTGCTGCACCTGTTATGGCGGATTTGCCGCCGCGGCGTGGAGGCGGCCGGCCTCGGCGCCCCCGCAGCCCCGGTCCCGGTGCGGCACCGCGACCTGCTGCTAGCGGCCAGCGGTGAAGACAGCGACCGGCTGGTACACAGCGTGTTGGTGCCGTTTTGTGCAGCATATCTCGATCAGGGACAGGCCGCCTGGCCGCTGCCGGGGCGGGAGCGCGGGTTTTGGCGGTCGTTCTGTGCCCTGCATCGGCAGGCTTTGGGTCCGCCAGACCGCTGGCGACGGGGACTGGCAGCCGAACTCGAGAGGCTGCAACGAGCCGACGTGACGCCGCTGCAATCGATACGCGAATCGCTCAACCTGCTTGGTGTACCCGAGGCCGAGTGGCCGGAGTTCATTGGGGCCACGTTGCTGGCCTTGCGGGGCTGGGCGGGCATGCTCCGCCAGGTGGAAGCGCGTGCCGACAGCGTGGCCCATCCCGTGCCAGCAGGCGGCGTGCAGGGGTATCTGGCGGTGCGCTTGATTTTAGAGCGGTTCGCTTTGCAGTACCTGGCCCGGCAAGCGCTGCGGTATGATGGGCCGCTCGATCGGCTGCGCTCGTGGCTGCGCAGGCGGGTGATGCAGGAGGATCCCGGAGCGGCGCAGGCGCAGGCGGCGTTGTGCGTGTTCCATCTGGCTCAACTGCTTGGCTGGCTGCCGCAGCGGCTGGCTCGGCTCGAAGCGGTGGAGTGGGCCACGTTGGTGGCGGAGTTGGAGGCCTTCTCCCCACTACGGCAACGGCAGATCATGCATCGCGCGTTTGAGCGCGGCTACTACACGCAGGTGCTCGACGCCTTGGCGTTCCGCGCGACCCTGCCCACCTCGGAAACGTCTCCTCCATGGCAGCTCGTTTGCTGCATCGATGAGCGGGAAGAGTCCTTTCGCCGACACGTCGAGGAACTCTGCCCCGCCGCCGAAACGTATGGAACGGCGGGATTCTTCGCGGTGCCCATGTATTACCGCGGGGCTGCCGATGCACATTACGTGCCGCTGTGCCCGATCGTGATCAAGCCGCAGCACTGGGTTGCCGAAGAGGTGGTCTATCCCCTGGAAGCCGCGGATCGCCGCCGCCGACGGGTGCGGCGCACGCTAGGACGGCTGGCAGGGCGCGTACACCACGGCAGCCGCACGTTTACGATGGGCGCCTTGCTCGCCGTTGGGCTGGGCCTGCTGGCCAGCCTGCCGCTGGTGGCCAGGGTGCTGTTTCCGCGACTGACCGGCCGGCTCCGCCGCCTGGTGGGACGGCTGGTGCAGCCGCCGCCGCTGACGCAGTTGCATCTGGAGCGCGTCTGCGAACCGCCCGCGCAACGCGAGGGGCACCTTGGCTTTACCGTGCCCGAAATGGCAGCCGCCGTGGAACGCATGCTGCGCGACATCGGCATGACCCAGCGTTTCTCCCCCCTCGTCATCGTGCTCGGCCATGGCTCCACAAGTCTGAACAATCCTCACAAATCAGCTTACGACTGCGGTGCCTGTGGCGGTGGCCGCGGCGGCCCCAATGCGCGCGCCTGGGCACGCATGGCGAACGATCCTCGCGTACGAGCCCTGCTGGCACGCCGCGGCTTGTCGCTCCCCGAGCACACACGCTTCGTGGGCGGCTACCACGACACCTGCAATGATGCCGTGCTGTTTTTCGATCTGGAGCACTTGCCGCCCTCGCACAAGGCCATCTTCAGCCAGGCGCGCGAGGTGCTGGACAAGGCCCGCCAGCGCAATGCCCACGAACGCTGCCGGCGCTTTGAATCCGCCGCTCTGAATTTGACCGCCGATGCCGCTCTGCGCCACGTCGAGTCGCGTGCGGACGACCTCTCGCAGGTCCGCCCCGAGTGCGGTCATGCTACCAATGCCCTGTGCATCGTGGGCCGCCGCGGGCGGACGCGCGGGCTGTTCCTCGACCGGCGGGCGTTCCTTGCCTCGTATGACCCCACCCAGGACGACGAACGTGGCACGATTCTAGCGCGGATTCTGCAAGCGGTCGTGCCTGTGTGCACGGGCATCAATCTGGAGTACTACTTTAGTTTGACCGACCCAACCGGGTGGGGCTGCGGGACCAAGCTGCCACACAACGTGACGTCTCTGCTGGGCGTGATGGACGGTGCGGCCAGCGATCTTCGCCCGGGCCTTCCCTGGCAGATGCTGGAGATTCACGAGCCGGTACGGCTGCTGTTCGTTGTGGAGACGACGCCGCGGACGATGCTCGGCATCCTCGATCAGCACCCTGCCATCGGCCGCGTGTTTCACAAGGCGTGGGCCTTCTTGGCATTGCTGAGCCCGACCGGTGGGGAGTTGCAGATTTTCGTGGAGGGGCGTTTCCAGCGGTATCAGGCCAGCACGGCTCGGCTGGCGACGGCGTCTTCTTCCCTCTCGTGGTACCGCGGCTGGCGCGATCACCTGGCGCCTGCCCTGATCGATCCCACCCGCCATGGACCTGTGGGCAGGTGAACCGATGGCTATTGAGGAGCACGTGTGAATCTCGATGCGCTGGCACGACCGTTGGCGCTGACCATTGTGAGCGCCCCGGCCTGCTTGGTGTTGTTGCTGGGGGGGGCGTGTCTGGTAGAACGGCCGCTGTCAGAGCGCGCCGCCAGCCGGGCGGCCGGCCTGGCGAATGGCGTGGGGTTGATGGCGACATTGGCCCTAACCGTGCTGTTGCTCGGTCAGGGAAGAGGCCGCCTGGCCGTTGACGTGGGGCAATGGGTGGCGCTGGCGGAGTATCAGTTTCACGTCAAGTTGCTGGCCGACCGTCTTTCGCTGGCCATGGCCGCTCTTTCCTTCTTGCTGTGTGGAGTGGTGGGGGCGTTTGCGGCTCGCTATCTGCATCGGGAGCCTGGCTACCAGCGTTTTTTCGTGCTGTATGCGGTGTTCATGCTGGGGATGGCCGTCACGTCCCTGGCAGGGACGATCGAGACTCTGTTTGCGGGGTGGGAGCTGGTGGGCCTCTCGTCGGCGCTGCTGGTTGCCTTTTTTCACGAGCGGCCGGCCCCCGTGTACAACGGTCTACGGGTATGGGTTGTCTACCGCCTGGCTGATGCGGCCCTGCTGACGGCCGCGGTGGTGCTGCACCATGTGCGGGGCCACGGAGACTTTGAGGTGCTGCTGGGGAGCGCTGCCTGGCCGAGCGGCCGCACGTTACTGGCGGCGCCCCATTGTCTGACGGTCGGGCTGTTGTTGGTTGGCACGGCGGCGGGCAAGTCGGCACTCGTACCCTTTTCGGGCTGGCTGCCCCGGGCCATGGAAGGGCCGACACCATCGAGCGCCGTTTTCTATGGGGCGCTCTCCGTGCATCTGGGGGCGTTCCTGCTGTTGCGGTTTGCCCCGCTTTTGGAACGGGCACCTCTGGTATGCTGGTTGGTGGTGGCGTTGGGACTGATCACAGCCGGCTTTGCGGCGCTGGCGGCTCGCGTGCAGGCGGACATCAAGTCAGCGCTCGCCTTCGGCTCGCTCACGCAGGTGGGGCTGATTGTCGCGGAGATCGGCCTGGGCCTGCGCTGGCTGGCGCTGGCGCATCTGATCGGTCATGCCTGCCTGCGTACGCTGCAATTCGTCCGCGCGCCGAACCTGATCCACGACTATCACACTCTGGAAAACGCCGTGGGAGAGCATCCGGACCACCTCGGGCGCAGCAGCCCGGCGCCGGGCCCGGTGCGATTGTGGTGGTATCGCTTTGCCCTGGAGCGCGGCTACCTGGATAGCTTGTTGACCGACTATGTGGCCAGGCCCGTGCTGAGCGTGCTGAGGTTCTGCGACCGCATGGAGCATGCCTGGACGAACTTTCTGGCCGGCAGCAGGTCGCTCCCCTCCGACCGGCTGCTGCCCCCCCCGTTGCACATGGATCAGCCGTCGTGATGCTGCAAGAGTGGCCTTGGCTGGAGTTTGGCTGCCTGCTGCCCGCCCTCGGTGCGCTGCTCTTGTTTCGCGTTCGCCGTGCGGAGCATGCCAGACGGATGGCCTCGTGGATAGGGAGCGCGACGCTGGCGGCAACCTTGATCGCCTGGCGAAACTGGGAGCTGCAACCGCAACATGTGCCGGCCTGGTCGATCAGTGCATGGCTGGGAGTGCCGCGGGCGCTGGAACTGGACGCGCTCAGCACCCCTTTGGTGCCCCTGGCAGCGTTGCTGTTTCTGCTGACGGCCCTGGCCACGCCGATGACCAAGGTTCGCCGATTTTCCTTCGCCCGGATGCTGGCCTCTGAGGCCCTGCTGTTGGCGACCTTGGCCTGCCGCGAGCCATGGGGGGTGGTGGCGCTGCTGGCGGCCTCCACCGTGCCCCCTTGGTTCGAGCTGCGCGCCAGGCATCGTCCTACGCGCGTCTACGCGCTGCACATGGGCCTGTTCGTGGTACTGCTGGCGGGGGGATGGGCTGCGGTGAACGCCGCTGGCCCGCACGGCGACGTCCCCTGGTGGACTTGGCTGCCGGTGCTGCTGGCCGTCGCCGTGCGGAGCGGCATCGTGCCCCTGCACTGCTGGGCGGCTGACCTGTTCGACCGAGCCACGTTCGGCACAGCGCTGTTGACGCTCATCCCCATGCCGGGGGCCTACGCCGCAATCCGGCTGCTGCTGCCCGCCGCACCGGAATGGGTGTTGCATGCCATGGCCGCCGTCTCCCTGGCCACGGCTCTGTACGCCGCAGGCATGGCACTGGTGCAGACAGAGGCGCGACGCTTTTTCTGTTATGTGTGCTTGAGCCATTCCGCCCTCGTGCTGGCTGGCCTCGAAGCCGTTACACCGCTCAGTCTGACCGGTGCGCTGTGTGTGTGGCTATCGGCCCAACTCGGGTTGGCTGGCTTCGGACTCGCCCTGCGCATGCTCGAGGCCCGCCATGGCCGGCTGCTGTTCACCTCGTTCCATGGCCTGTACGACAACACGCCCACGCTGGCCGCCTGCTTTTTGCTCGCGGGCCTAGCCTCGGTGGGCTTTCCCGGGACCTTCGGCTTTCTGGGAAGCGAACTGCTGATAGACAGTACCGTACACGGGTTCCCCTACATTGGGCTGGCCGCAGTGCTGGTGGCCGCGCTGAACGGCATTGCCGTGCTGATGGCGTACTTTCGCCTCTTCGGGGGCACACGCCATTCTATGGGCGTAGCGCTGGGCATGCGCTTCCGGGAGCGATTTGCCGTGTTGGCCCTGCTGGCGGCCATCATGGGCGGCGGTCTCTATCCGCAGGGGGGCATTGTCGATCGCCATCGGGCGTCGCGGAGCCTGCTGCAGGTACGGCATGAAATACAAGCCAGTCGAGCGCTGTTCGTCAAACGTGCGCTGCGGAAAGGCGAAAACTGAATGGAGTGTATTGCGGGCCGCTTAGCGCCAGGCCCGTGCACTTGCATTTGGGCTGTTCGCTGCCCGTTGCCGGGCACGAGGGAGTGCCGTCGCTGGATTCCTCTTGGCGCACCGCCACCATGAGGTGATGGAGCCGCCAGGCCACAGAGGCGCAGGTGTTATTGCTTCTCTCCTCCGGCCAGCGGCACAGGATGCTGCTCAACCCTCGTGCCAGCGAATGATTCAGGCAGGGGAGGAGCCTTTACCCGCTCTCGCTCACGGTGGCTGCCGCGCACGCTCATTGCTGCTTGTTGCGGCGTGCTGCACTCGGCACGCGTGCCATCCGAGGCCGCGCATCTTTCACCCTCGCCCTTTCTCGTCCCCTGCCGCGCCACGTACAATCGCCTCTGTCTCGTACCCGTGGCCGTGGACCCCAGTCGATGAAGCTACACCTCGTACCCTGCCAGGTATTTGCCACGATGGTCTGCATCGGAGTTCTGGCCGGGGGACATTTCGTACGCCTCAACCAGGCTCATGGGGCAGACTTTGGACCGCGGCCGCCCCATGAGGAACTGGCTCTGTTCCATTTGGCGGACCCGGAGTTGTTGATCGAGCTAGTTGCCGCGGAGCCCATGGTGGAAAGCCCCGTGGCCCTGGCGTGGGACACAGCGGGCCGCATGTACGTGGTGCAGATGAGCGACTATCCGGTGGGCCCGCCCGGCGGCTCCCTGGTGCGGCTGGAAGACCGCGATCGGGACGGCAGCTATGAGCATGCCCAGGTGTTCGCCGCCGGGCTGAGCTTTCCTGCCGGCGTGTTGCCAACGGAGAGGGGCGTGCTGGTAGCCGCGGCTCCTGACATCTTGTTGCTGGTGGATGAAGACGGCGACGGCACGGCAGAAGGCCGGCGCGTCCTTTTTAGTGGGTTTGCCGAGGGCAATCAGCAGCTTCGCGCCAACGGTCTGCTGTGGGGGCTGGACAACTGGATCTATGGTGCCAACGGCCGCAGCGACGGCGAGGTGCGGCTGGCAGAGGGCTTATCGATCAGCCTGCGGGGGCGGGACTTCCGTTTTACGCCGGATTTTGCCCGCTTCGACGCGCTGCCGGGGCAGAGCCAGTTTGGCAATGCCCGGGATGATTGGGGCAACCGGTTCCTTTCCTGGAACACGGTGGTGATTCGGCAGGCGATGTTCGACGATGCGGCCCTTTCGGGCAATCCGCGGCTGGCGGGGCGTGCCGTGCACGATCTGGCGGATCCTGCGGACGGCGGCCAGGTCTATCCCCGCAGTCCGCGGCCGGTGACCTTCAACGCAGAGCGCACCGACTTCTACAACGCCTTGGCGGGACTAACGGTGTATCGCGGGCATGCCCTTGGCCCCTCGTACCAGGGAAACGTGTTTGTGGGTGAGTCGCTGAGCAATCTCATACATCGCCGCGTGCTGGAGCCGGATGGGCCGACTTTCGTCTCTCGCCGTGGGGAGGCAGAGGGCGAGTTTCTGGCGGGAGAAGATCCCTGGTTTCACCCGGTGTTTCTGGCGACGGGGCCTGATGGCTGTCTGTACGTGGCCGATTTCTATCGGCGTTGGGTAGAGCATCCTCAATTCGTGGCAGACGCAGCCAAGAGAGCCGAGGTCGATTGGCGTGAGGGTGCCGGCCATGGCCGCATCTGGCGCATTCGGCGGCGCGATTTCGTGGTGAGTCCGCCCGAGCCGTTGGACCAGGCCAGCACTGAGAAGCTGGTGGCGGTTTTGGCAGACCGCAATGGCTGGATACGAGACACGGCTCAACGCCTGCTCGTCGAACGGAGGGATGCTGCCGCGTGGCCCGCGCTGCGCGGCATGCTGGGCAGTCCAGCGCCCGCGCTCGCCCGCCTGCATGCACTGTACGTGCTTGATGGCACACAAGCTCTGCAAGCAGCGGATGTGATGGCGGCTCTCGCCGACGAACATCCCCAACTCCGGCGGCACGCCCTTCGCCTGGCAAGCCGCTTGATCGAGCACGGGCAGCCCCCCGCTGGAAACCCCGTTGAGCGGTCTGCGGCTGCGGTAGAGGAGCTTCGTCAGGCTGTGCGGACAAGGGTTCGGATCGAGCAACACCCGTTGGTGCGCTTCGAGCTGGCACTGGCACTGCGGGCGTTTCCGCCGGCCGAACGGCTCGAATCACTACGCAGAATCATCGCGGCGTCTGCCGATGAGCCGTGGACCCTGGCCGCCGCCTCCTCCAGCGCGGGCGAGCTGGCCTGGCCTTTGCTCGATGATCTGCTCAGGGAAGCGCCGGCCTGGTTGGAGGCACCGTCTTCAGCCCAGCTCGCCTTTCTCCATGACCTGGGCGTGCTGGCGGGCAGACCGACGAACCTCTCACAACAGAGAGAGCAACTCGCCCGACTTGCTGATGGCCAAGCTTGCAAGGCAGCCAGAGCCGCCATCTTTGCCGGGCTGCTCGAGGCGTGGGAAGAGGCGGGCCAGCGGCTGCGCGGCGGCGACGCATCCGACCTTCTGTCGTCGCCAGCGCTGGAAGCCCTCTGTTCCCTGGCCGTGGCACTGGCCATCGATCCGGACGCACCCTCCGAGGCTAGAGTGCTGGCCGTCAAGGCGGCTGGAGCGGCTGCCACCGCCGAGGCGCTCGCCCGACTTTCCTCATTGCTCTTGCCCGGCCAGCCCGACATCTTGCAGGCTGAAGCAGCCGGCGCCCTCTGCGCCGCCGATGACAACACGCTGGCAACCACCTTGTTCGACGGATGGCAGCAATGGGGCATGGCAGCCCGAGCAGCCTTGCCCGCGGCCGCGCTGAGGTCGCACACCGCCCGGCAGGCCTTGCTAGCCGCCCTGGAAGCCGAGCGGCTGCTTCCGCAAGAGCTGGATGCCAACCTCCGCCAGGCTTTGCTGCGTTCTCTCGACCCCGCGGATGCACGGCGGGCGGCTGCCATCCTCACGCCTGCCTCGCCCGCCGACCGTCTGGCTGTTCTGGCAGAATATCAGCAGAGTCTCCAATTGCCAGCCGACGCACGGCGTGGCGCCGAGCTGTTTCGAGAACATTGCCTCACCTGCCATGCCGTGCGGGGCAGGGGACGCCGCGTGGGGCCGGACCTGTCCAGCGTCGCAAATCGAGATAAAGAAAAGCTACTGGTCGATGTGCTCGACCCCTCTCGCGAGGTGGCTCCCAACTACCTCGCCTATACGCTGGTGACCGACGATGGCCGCATCTACACAGGTTTGCTGGCTGCCGAGACCAGTACGACCCTCACCCTGCGGCGCAGCGAAGGGGCTGAAGACACCATTGCACGCCAGCAGATCGAATCGCTAACTGCCAGCGGCAAGTCGTTCATGCCTGAGGGCCTGGAACAAAAGGTGACGCCTGCGCAGCTTGCCGACCTGCTTGAGTTCCTCACGCGGCCCGATCCCTCGCTGCTGGTGCCCTAGGAGCAGCGTTGCTGCTGCCGATGGCCCCGGGCCGGCGGCCATCAGGCTGATGTGCCACTTGAGGGTCCATGTGCCGCCGCGGCACGGTCCATTCCCTAATGACCGCTCTGTGTGAGGCTCCAGCCACGGCAAGCGTCCAGCGGGGTTTGGCGAGGTATGGTGCTGCGTCCATGCTCTGGTCGTGATCCATTGACCCGCGCGGGTCTACATTCTTACAATCCCGCCCCTTGATACGGTCACGGGAGGCGAGTTATGGCTTCTCCAGGGCGGATGCGCATTGCCGCACTGACCAGCACCAACTGCCAAAGGCACTTGACATGGCGCCTGCGCGTGGAGCTGCTGGTGCCCCACCTCGAGCAGCAGGGCGCAACGGTTGAGCCGTGGCATTTGCCGCGCTCCCCCGCAGCCCGCCACAAGCTGCTGACAAGCCTGCGCGGGTACGACATCATCTGGCTGCACCGCCATACCTTCTGGCCGAGGGAACTCAAGCTGCTCGACCGCTGCGGCGCGCCGGTGGTGCTCGACATCGACGACCCCGTGGGCTATAGCTCCAGCCGGCCTTTCAACTTTGCTCTGGCGCGGTGGCTTCGCTTCCGTGCTACCTGCCGGCATGCGAGCGCCGTCATGGCAGCCAGCCCGGCGCTGGTGCGGCTGGCCGCGGCGCACAATGCCCACGTGTACTACGTGCCCCTGTGTGCGGATCCTGCGGCACATTCGATGCAGGTCCAGCCGCGCTGCGCTGGGGAGCCGTTACGGCTGTTGTGGGTGGGCAGCCGCTCGACGTTCAAGTATCTGTATGCGGCACGCCGGCAGCTCGAAGCCGTGGGACGGGCGTGCCCCCAGGTGGAGCTGATTGTGGTAGGCCACGAGCAACTCTCGCTGCGCCATTTGCCGGTACACAATCACCGCTGGACGCCCGAGGTCGATCGGGAACAGTTGGCACGCTGCCATGTCGGCCTGGTACCCATTGCAGACGATCGCTGGACGCGAGCCAAGGCCACGCTCAAACCCCTGCAATACATGGCCAACGGCATGCCGTTTATCGGGTCGCCGGTGGGAGTCAATGTGGCATTCGCGGCTGAAGGCCGCCACGGGCTGCTGGCGAACCGTCCGGCCGAATGGGTCGAGGCGGTGCAGCGTTTGGAAGCGTCTGAGTCGCTGCGACAGGAGATGGGCTGGGCAGGTATTGAAAACATCCGTCGCTGCCACAGTCCGGAGGTCCTCTCCTCACAGGTGCATGCAGTTTTCGCCGCACTGTTGCACCGCACGAGGTCGGGTGCATCCACGCAGCGAGAGGCGGGTTGATCAGGCCGGCGGAAAACGCCGTTGCACCTGCTGCAACCCCAATTATGCTAAAACCAGAGGGGCTCCTCCGCTCCGGGCGCCAGTGTATCACGTGAGGTTGCAGCCATGATTCGCAAGGCCGGTATGGTGTTGGTGTTGGGATTGGCCGTCTCGTTGCTTTCGCGGGCCGCACAGGCGCAGCCCTGGCCGGCCCTAAACTGGGGTTACGGCTGGGGCTGGCCTTACAGTGTGTACACGCTGGACAGCATCCCTTATTTCTCCTTGCACCCTCCGGTGTACTACAGCTATCCGGTCGCCCGGCCTTACGGCTACAGCCCCTTTGCCTACCCTCCCGGCATCATGACGCCCCAGCGCGAGCCGACGCAGCCTCAGGTACTCTACAACCCCCACGTATCTGCCGGTGGAGCCCGCCAGCCGGAAACGAAGCGTGAGGCAGTGCGCACTGCAAGCCGGCCCCAGCGGGTGGTCAACCCCTACGTGACTCAGCCGAACCAACTGGCAGACAGAGGGGATGATAGGCGTCCTGCCGCGGCAGATTAGCTTCGTCCGCCTACCACCGGCGTGGGCGGCGCCGGCGTATCGGGCGCCGTGCGTGTCGCAAATCGACAGTGCGAGGTGGCTGCAAGTTTAGCGCACTCGCCGGGATTTGCCTTGGACCGGTGAGTCTACGCAACGAGCGCAGGCCAAGCCCTGTGGCAATGCAACCTCGCCGCGTGTTGAGCCCGCTCTTCGGGCAGCTGCCAAACCCCTGCATCCGGCTCGCAGCTCCCAACTTGCGGGATGGCGAACCTCGTAAGCGCGGCGGACGCGGCTACGAGCGGGTGGGCCTGCTTACGTATCGGCCCGGGGCGGGGTGGGCAGCAACGGAAGGTCAAAGCCGCAGTCCTTGCCATCGCTGGCGGCCTGGCGTGCGGGGTTCTCGGCAGCCTCCGGGTCTGGCAGGTAGTCTGCGGGGACGTGCGTGTGCGTCGGCCGGTAAACAGGCAAGGGCCGCTGCCACGGCACGGGGCCCAGGCGGCTTTGCGTCTCGCCGGCCTGTCCCCAGAGGCTGCGCCACTCGCCAAAGGAGCGGACGAGGGGGCCCATGGCGGAGCCGTCCTGAATGCGCCAGAACACGCTAAAGCCCTCATACACATTGCGCTCGCCGCTCCAGTTGAACTGCTGCTGGATGCGTTGCGCCGGTTCCAGACTCTGGTGTTCAATGAGCGTGGCCGCCTGCAGCGCTACCAACAAACTGTTGCTGCAATCGATCTCGCAGGGAGGAGCATAGGGAGACGCCGCGGTGGTGGCAATGTGAACCAGGCCGCTGCCTACCGCCGCGGTCAGGTGCCGTAGGTCGAGATGGATACGGCCCCCCGAGCGGGGCGCCGTGGCCCCGCCCGAAACCGCCAGCAGCCGATCGGTGGTGGCCAGCAAACCATTGTCCCAGGAGAGATCGAACGGCTGCCCATCCGCGACGCGCACCATTACAGCCTCTCCTCGCACCACGCAGTTGCGCAAGCGGAGCTTGAGGGCAGGCTCAGCGGCCATATCGTCGGGCATCATCATCCCGTCTCGCTCCAAGCCCGCGCGCACGTCGAAGAACGCCACGTTGGGATGGTATGCGGCTCCGCTGCTGGTGGAATTGCGAACGGTGAGCCAGCAGCGATCCAGCTCCAACAATTCGGCACCTGCCGCCTCGAGCAGCGTCCAACCGCCCACGGGAACCTCAAGCGGAGAAGGCACGTCCAACTCCAAGGCGAGGCCTGCCAGGGTCAGCCGGCCGCCGCTGAGGCTGAGCATGGCGGGCTGGGCCTTGGCCGGGTCGGCCTTTGCAGGACGAAAGCGCACCACCGGCCGATGCCCCTCGCCGGCACGCAGCGTAAGACGAGTGATTTTCAAGGTAAGCGAGGGTTCGTCGCGGACTCCTGTGTAGCGCAGCTCAATGATCTCTCCGTTCTTGGCCGCTGCCATGGCTGCGTGCAAGCTGGAGTAATACGGCCCGACGGCCGGTCCGTCATGCACAACCAGCATCCCGGGCGGGAGGGGGGCGGCATCTCCAGCGCCTGGCTCTGGCGAGGGCGCATCGGCACTTCTCTCCCTGGTCGCCGCGGCCTGCGATTCCGGAACCGTGCCCTCGGTAAGAGGCGTGGTGGCAGCGCCTTGCGGCATGCGGCCGCGAGCTGAGGAAGCAGGCTCTCTGATGCCGCTGTCAGTGAGAGTGCTTGCGGGGCCATTGTCTGCGGGCCGGGTTGCTGTGTTCTTGCTGCCCTGGGGCTGACTCGGATCGCCGGCCCCTGAGGCGGCTGGGGTTGGCTCTGCCGGCTCAGGCTGTTCCGCCGTCGTGGAGGTGTTAGCCGACCGATTCTCATGGCTGGTGGCATCAGGACCCGGTTGGCTGTCAAGCGAGTCCGCTCCCGGCCCAGGTTGTTGGCTGCCGGCAGCAGGCTGCCTGCCGCCTCGCGGCTGCAGAGAGCTTGACGGCTGCCCTTCGCGTTTGGGCGGCTGCTGTCGCCAGCTTGGCAACGGCCGGCCTGCACCCGCAACAACTTCTCCCTGACGAGCATCTAGGGCGTGCAGCACGGCCACCAGGCACAACAGGGCCGCAATGGGCACCAGCCAAGGCAACTGCTGAGACAGCCGCATCCGCGGCGCCGGCACCGCGGCCACCTGCACGCGCGAGGAGACGCCTTGCAGTCCCCAGCGCTCTGCCAAAGCCAGCAGATCTCGAATCAAGTCGTGTGGGTGCTGATAGCGCCAGCGCGGTTCCTTGGCGAGCATCTTGCGCACCACGGCCGCGAATTCGGGGGGGACTTGGGAATTGAATTCCCGGGGGTCAGGCGGCGCGTCGGTGGAGTGCTGCAACAACTTCTGCAGCACGGTACCCTGGGGAAACGGCGGCCGCTCGCAAAGCATGAAATAGAGCGTGCAGCCGAGCGAGTAGATATCGCTGCGCACGTCGGCGGTACGGGGGTCGCGGGCCTGTTCCGGCGAGATGTAATCGAAGGTGCCCAGTGTGACCCCGCTGGCGGTGAGATCCGCCGCACGGCCAGGCTGGTGCAGCCGGGCCAGGCCCATGTCGACCAGCTTGGCCCGGCCATCCGCGGTGATGATGACGTTGGAAGGCTTGATGTCTCGATGCACCACCTCGCGTTGGGCCGCGTGGGCCAGGGCCTCGGCAATCTGCAACGTGTAGCTGAGCGCCTCGGGGATGGGCAAGGCGCCGCGCCGCTCGACCAGGTCCCTCAGATTCTCTCCCTCGATGAACTCGAAAACGATGTAGTGCAGGCCCTTGGCCTGGCCCACGTAGAAGACGCGGGAGATGTTCTCGTGATCCAGGCGGGCCGCCGATTGCGCTTCATTCTGAAAGCGCCGCAAGGTCTCCTCGTCTGCTGCCTGCTCCGGGAAGAGCACCTTCACCGCCACATCACGCTTGAGCAACAGGTCGCGCGCACGGAATACGGCGCCCATTCCGCCGCCGCCCACGTAATCGGTCAGCTCAAAATGGTCCAGGGTCTGCCCTACCAGCGACCGGCCTATCTCCTGGGGCACGGCAGGGCGCAGTGCGGCCGGCGGCCGCTGGGAGATTACCGTGGGATCGTCCGGATGGCCGTGTTGCGGAGAAAGAGCCGGGGAGGCCGCCCGCTGCCCGTCACCCTCGCCTTGCGGCGCTGTTACAGGCTCGACAGCCTCTTGGGAGGGTGCTGGCGGCGTAAACGCCGAACGGCGGCTGGAATCTGCGCTACTCATCCTTCGACTGGCGCTCTGGATCGCACGCAACGAGCGTTTGCCGGAACCTGGCCTGCCTCGCCGGGGAGCGCCGGACCGACTTGCCCGGTGCTTCACGCTGCCGGAGCAACTCTTCCTGAGCTTGCCCTAGCAGCCCAGCTCAACACATCTTCAATCTAACCGACGCTGGCGGACGGGTCAACGAAATCGGCGTCAGCACTGCAAGTTACGGCGAACTGCCGGCACCCAAGGGCGGGCCTCTCTCCCGTTAAACAGCCAGGCTGCTTTTCGCGGCGAGCGACGCTTGCCGACTAGACACTTGGTAATTGTGAAACGAGGCACTGCCTAATAAGTGTGCACAACCCCGGCTGCCGCACACGTAGGCACCCTTGCACAGGACGCAGGCAGCGAAGCTGATTCGATGCAAGTGCTAGCAGCATAAGGGGATGGGAACAGCACTTGACTTGAGTGCCAGCATGCCAGCGTGTGGCGGCCCGGAAGTGCGCCGCCGAGAAAGGACCTCTCGCAACCTGAATAGGGAAAGGAGCGCCAATGATGGAAGACAAGGCCAACGCCGTGCTGGAGGAAGCCAAGCGGCTGTACGCGGAGGAGGCGGACTGGGCCAAGTTCGTTTACCGGCTGCTGGGCAAGCAGGGGGTGGTGCGCACCACGTTTACGGACCCGGTGGAGCTGGCGGCATTCCAGCAGACGGAAGCGTATGCGGAGATCCAGCGGATGGTTGCCCAGCTCCGCAAGCAGAATGGCGATGGCTCCACTGCCAGCAAGGACTGCAAGGTGATTACCGTGCGCTTGCCCGAGTCGATGCTGGAGTACCTGAAGGACGAAGCCGACATTGTGGGTACCAGCGTCAACCGCCTGTGCATCTCCAAGCTGTTGCAGTTCATCGACACGGAGCTGGTTCCTCCTTCGACGGTTCCAAGCAAGAAACGCGGTTCCGCACAGCCGGCCCACACCCAGGAGACGGAGTGCACCGCCACGGACTGAGCGAAGGGATACCCACCGCAGCGCGACCGTACCGGTAGCGGGGAGAGGCAGGCCGGCATGCTCGGCCTGCCCTCCCCCGCCGGGACGGGCAAAGCCCGCGAGCCGCCGCGGGACGAACGGCGTGCCCCACCGCAGGCACCGAGAACGCCGCGCCGGGGGGAGGGAGAACCGCCCGGCCCATGCACCCGCCCTGCGCGCACCTCGGCACGGCACAATACCGATCCTAGCCCCGCAGATCGGGCATCGGGAAGCGTCGGACTGTCAACCTGGGCGGGCGAACTGCGTCTTAAGGGGGCCGCGCTTTGCGTCACGCCAACAGGTGAGCGTAGCTTCCATGCCCGCCACCAGCCCACAGGCCGGCTCACACTTGTGCCCCGTGGAGAGCCCGCTGTGCGTCGGGATGCTCAGACGAGCGTGGCTGCGGTCTCCACCGCCTGCCAACTTGTCCCTTGACGGCGCACTGGCCGATAGAGCGTGTCGCGCTCGACCGGCTCGCGCCCCGCCTCCCGAATCAGGTGTTCCAGCTCCGCGACGGTGAGAATCTGAGGCGTATCGGCACCTGCATCGTGGTAAATGCGCTCGTGCCGCACGGTGCCGTCGAGGTCGTCCGCGCCATAAGCCAGCGCCGCCTGGGCCGTGCCCACCCCCAGCATCACCCAGTAGGCCTTGAGGTGCGGCACGTTGTCCAGCAGCAAGCGGCTGACGGCCATGGTCCGCAGGTCCAACAGCACCGAGGGCTTCTTGAGATGTGCCAGCCCCGTGTTCGCCGGATGAAAAGCCAAGGGGATGAAGGCCTGGAAGCCACCCGTCTCGTCCTGCAGCGCACGCAGCCGCAGCAGATGGTCCACGCGATGGTGCGCCTGCTCGATATGCCCATACAGCATGGTGCAGTTGGTCTTCAACCCCAGCTCGTGGGCCGTTCGGTGAATTTCCAGCCACGCGGTGGCATCTGCCTTGTGCTCGCAGATCTGGTCCCGGACCTCGGGATGAAAAATCTCCGCGCCGCCTCCCGGCATGCTGCCCAGCCCCGCATCCATCAGTTCCAGCAGTACCTCCCGTGCCGACTTCCCCGTCAGGTGCTGGAACCAATGGATCTCCACAGCCGTCCACGCCTTCAAGTGCAGGCTGGGAAAGGCCTCGTGCAGCAGACGCAGCACATGCACATACCATTCGAACTTCTTTTGGTGGTGCAGGCCGCCTACGATGTGCATCTCGGTGCAGCCGGCCGCAACCGCCTCCTGCCCGCGGGCAAGAATCTCCTCGTCGCTCATCACGTAGCCCTTGGGGCTGCGCAGATCTGAGCGAAAGGCGCAAAACGTACATCGATACACGCACACGTTTGTGGGGTTCAGATGCGTGTTGATGTTGTAGTAGGCGCGGTTGCCGTGCCGTTGCTGGCGGACGAAGTTGGCCAGCGCGCCCACATCGTGCAGGCTGACTTGCGGGCTGTACAGCACCAGGCCATCTTCGAAGCTGAGCCGCTGGCCGCTGTAGACCTTGTCTCGGATGCGGAGGAAATCGGGGTGCGTGGTGGCAGTCATACCATCGATCCTAGCTCGGTGCCGGCTACCATAGCAAATCGAGGGTGCCGGCGGCCAGCAGTCCCAGGCTAATGACTGCGTTCACGTGGAAGAAGGCCGTATTGACTCTGGCCAGGTCGTCAGGCCGAACGAGGTAATGCTCGTAGGCCAGCAGCGCGGCCACAGCCACGACGGCGGCGACGTAAATGCCTCCCAGGCTGGCATAGGTCTGCGGTAGCAGCAACAATGCGGCCACGGTCCCCAGGTGGCAGACAGCAGCCACCCGCAAGGCCCGCGCTGCCCCTAGTTTCGCCGGCAGGCTGTGCAAACCACACTGCCGATCCACTTGCTCGTCCTGGCAGGCATAGATGATGTCGAACCCGGCCACCCACAGCAGCACGGCACAACCCAGCACCACAGGAGGCCATGCCAACTCGCCGCGGATCGCAATCCAGGTGGCGACGGGGGCCAACATCAGCGCGGCCCCCAGCCAGAAGTGCGACAGCGCCGTGTACCGCTTGGTCAGGCTGTACGCACACACAAAGGCCAATACCGGCACCGCCAGATATGCCGGCCAGCGATTCGGCAGAAACAAGAGCGTACTGGCCAAGAACCCCACCGCGCTGGCAGCCGTGAACAGTGCCACGGCAGCAGGCGTGAGCAGCCCCGCGGGCAAATGGCGCATGCGGGTGCGAGGGTTCAGCGCGTCCCAGCGTCGATCCGCCAGCCGATTGAAGGCCATGGCCGTACTTCGGGCGAAGACCATGCACAGCACGATGCCTGCCAGGTCGCGCCAGCGCCAGGGCGGCGCCTCCGGTCCCAGCCACGCCATGGCTGCGGCCAGCAAGGCGAAGGGCAGCGCAAAGACGGTATGGCTGAAGCGGATCAGTTCCAGAAACAGCCTGATGTGCTTCCAGATCACGCTTCCCCCCAACGCCGCATCAAGGCATGCGGCACGCCAAGCTGATCGCAGACGCGGGCCACCACAAAGTTGACCAGATCCGCCACATCCTGCACGCCATGGTACCAGCCCGGTGCAGCCGGCAGCACGACCGCCCCCGCTTCCACACAGCGGCGCATGTTCTCCAGGTGGATCAGCGAGAGGGGCGTCTCCCGAGGTACCAGCACGAGGCGGCGGCGCTCTTTCAAATGTACATCCGCCGCGCGATGGATCAGGTTGTCGCTCATGCCGCTGGCGATGGCGGCCAAGGTTCCGCCCGAGCAGGGGCATACCACCATGCCCGCTGTCGGCCACGAGCCGCTGGCAATCGGTGCCAGCAGGTCGCGATAGTCGTGGCATACCGCCTGCTCGGGCGGCACGGGCCCTGCGGAGGCTCGCGGGCCGATCAGCCGCGCCAGACGCTCGGCCGCAGCCTCACCGGGCGGCGGCAGCAAGCTTTCGACTCCGGCGGCAGCCGCGTCTGCTTCCAGTCCCAGTTCGGTGCGCAGTACCGCGGCGCCCGCTGGGCTGATCACCAGATGCACGCGGTTGCCAGAGGCCAGCAACACGTCCAGCAGCCGCACCGCGTAGACGGCGCCGCTGGCTCCCGTAATTGCCAGCACATATGCGCCAGGCGTGCTCATCTCACCGCCACATACAGGCAAGCAATGCCACAGGTGAAGGCATGGTACCGAGGTTCGACGAATCCGGCCGCCCTCAGCCGCTCCAGCAGGGCCTCGCCTGCGGGAAACTCTTGCACGCTGGCCGGCAGGTAACTGTATGCATCCTCCTGATTGCAGGCCAGGAGCTGACCCAAACGCGGCAGCACCCGTGCAAAGTAGAACCGATAGATGGCAGACAGCAGGTGGTGCCTGGGCAGCGAGAACTCGAGCACGGCCAGACGGCCGCCTGGGCACAGCACGCGATACATTTCGCGCAGCGCGCGGTCGGGGTCGCTCGTATTGCGCAGGCCGAAGGCACAGCTTGCGATCTGGAAGCTCTCGTCGACAAAGGGCAGCGCCAGGGCGTCGGCTTCCACGAAGCTCACCCCCGCTGCCCTGCGGCGTGCCGCCTTGGCGCGGGCGCGTTGCAGCATGGGACGGCAGAAATCAGCACCCACCACGCGCACCCCGCCCCCTCCGGCACGCCAGTATGCCAGGGCAAGATCCCCGGTGCCCGTGCACAGGTCCAGCACGGGGAGGCGCCCAGCAGGCGGTACCGTGCAAACGGTGCGCCGCCGCCAGGAGCGGTCGATCCCCAGAGACAGCACATGGTTGAGCAGGTCGTAACGGCCGGCGATCTGGCCAAACATCCGCCGGATGCGTTCGGCCGATTTGTCAAGGAACCTCGGTTCGGTCAGCTCGCTGGCACGCGTCATGGCTACCACCGGTTGTACCCTCAAATGAGGCCGAATGTAACTGCCGGTCGAGTCCAGTCTTGCTGGGCCGCGATTGCCCCCCAAGGCGAGAGAGATGCAGCCGAGGCGGCCGTACGGTCCACGCTGCTCGGGCGATGCCTCACGGGCCGAAGGCAGAGGGCCTTTAAGGACGATACCCCGGGGCGGCGGGCAAATCCGCAGCACGTCCGCGGAGGCGGTGGCTAGCAGTCTAGGCCCGTGCCGGCGCCGGCTGGAGCGTGTCGTGGAATTTGCGCGTTACGTAGAGCCGCTGGCCAGCAGTATCGGCCGGTGGTGTCACAGCACATCATGCCGCCGCCCGGCCCGGCTCGCGCACGTGCTGACGGTACGCCTCAATCACCTCTTGAGTGCTGCCGTCGAGTCGTACGGTGCCGTGGTCCAGCCACACCACGCGGTCGCACAGGCTGCCTAGCGAGGCGAGGTCGTGGCTGACCAGCACGATCAGCTTGGCGCGCGCCATCATCTGCTGCATCCGTGCGCGGGCCTTCTCTTGAAATGCCAGGTCGCCAACGCTCAGTACCTCATCGACCAGCAGGATTTCCGGATCCACGGCCGTGGCAATTGAGAAGGCCAATCGCACGTGCATCCCGGCGGAGTAATAGCGGACCGGCAGATTCAGAAAGTCCCCCAGTTCGCTGAAGTCCGCAATCGGCTGGACCTTTTCTCGCAGAGACCTTGGCGTCTCCCCTTGCAGATAGGCACGAAAGGCGATGTTTTCCCACCCCGTGGCCTCCGGCTCGAAGCCCAGGGAAATGTCAAACAGGGAGCTGATCTGGCCCTGCACGATCCGCCGACCACTGGTGGGAGGGTAAACGCCGGCGAGCAGCTTCAGCAACGTGCTCTTGCCAGCCCCATTATGCCCAATGATCCCCACGCGCTCCCCTTCGTTGATCCGCAAGTTGACGTTTTGCAGCGCCCGTACCTCCACACGCGGATTGCGCGATTGGCGGAACATGGAACGCACCACAAACTCCTTGAGCGTGAGACGCATCCGCTGTCGTACGCTGAAGGTCAGGCACACGTTTTCAAGCAGAATCGAGGCCATGGCTCGCGGCAGCTCCGAGGCGAGGCAACGTGGTGCAGGGCAGCAGCGCCCTGTCGATGAGGGCGCAGCGCGCGTGCGAGGAGGCACCTGGACGGCACGGGCAGGGCCCTCTGGCGGTATGAGCAGATGCGCTAGACGCGCGGCCTGAAAGCGGACGGTACCTGGGCGGCCCTGCCAGGCGGGCTGTGCGCCTCGGAAAGCCGTCGGCCCCCAGCTTGTCCACGCGGTTCAGGTGCGGCATGGACGCTCCATCACAACAGGAATACCAGCCGCCGCTGCCAGCGGGCCAGGCAGATGCCCGAGGCCGTGGCTGCCAGCAACCCCCAGAGGCAGGCATGCCCCAGCAAGGCGAGCGAAGGCGGCCGGCCTTCCAGCAGGGGATGGCGCAGGCAGTCCAGAAACACGGCCATGGGGTTCAGGTCCACCAGCCATCCCTGGCCGCGTTCGCGTAACATCTCCGCCTTGTAAAGGATGGGGGTGGCGTAAAACAGGATTTGCAGCCCGACCTCCAGCAGGTGCTGCATGTCTGGAAACATCACATTGGCAACACCAGCCAGGATGGCCAGGGACCAGCCGAGCACGAACAACACCAGCAGCGTGGGCAACAGGCTCCACAAAGCCCCCAGGTTGCCCAGGCCCTGGAACCACCAGGTGGCCGCCAGGACCACACACAGCGCAATGACCAAGTGGAAGCCGGCCCCCAGGGCTGTACGCAACGGGTAGATCACCAGCGGCGCGGGGTACTGTCGGATATACGTTTCGGCCTGATAGAAACAGCGGCAGCCCTGCAAGGTGCAGGTGCTAATGAAACCCCAGAAGGCCAGGCCAGAGAGAACAAAGGGACCATACTCGCTGATCGGCAGGCCCCACAGGCGATGGAACACCGTACAGAGCACGGCCGTCATGGCCAGTGGGTTCAGCAAGGACCAGCCCAGCCCGAGCAGCGAGCGGTGGTAGCGCGTGCGCAGGTCGTTCTTGACCAGCGAGAACCAGAAGTAGCGGCATCGCCAGACAGCAGCTACGTAATCAGTGATGGCAGTGGTCGCGTGCATGACGAGGTTTTCCCTGGGACGCTGCCGGCAGTGACTCAGGCCGCGGATGGCAGTGCCCGCATCAATGCATCCTGGCACACCTCGTGCAGAAAGGCGGCGTACAGCTCGGCTGCCAGTTCCCACGACGCGAACAGGCGAATGTACTGCTGTGCATTGCGTCCGAGCTGCCGGCGCACTTCCGGCCGTCGGATCATGCACTCCAGGTAGGCCACAAGCTGAGGAACCTCCGCCTCATCGACGTCGGCTTTCCAGCAGACGTCGTCGGGCAGCTCGGCGAACTGCTGGTATCGGCTAACCAAGCATGGCTTGCCCATGCCCAGGGCGCGGGCCAGCGTGCCGGAAGATTCTCCCACGCTGGGGCAGCGCAGGTTCACGATCACATCGGCCAGCCGAATCACGTCGAGGAATTCGTGCTCGCTCAGATAGCCGGTCAGCGTGACTTGCTGTTGGAGACCGAGTTGTTCGATCCGCGCGGCAATGCCGAGCGAGGGATCGAAGATCTGCCCCGCCACGATCAGGCGTACGGCGTGGCCGGCCTCGCGCAAGGCGTGCAGGGCTGCCAGCACGCTGGGCAGCCGCTTGTACTTGTTGACAAACCCCAGCACGGCGATGGCCAGCTCCTCGTCGCGGATGCCAAAGCGGCGGCGCAAGGCCAGTCGTTCGCTCTCGCTGGGCCCATCCAGACACGCCGCACCGTGGGGAATCACGCGCACGCGTCCCACCCCGGCGAGCTGGTCCGCTGCCCAGGCGCTGTGCACCACCACGCCGCGGCTGCGGGCCACAATGGCCCCGCACAGAGGATGTTCCAGCACATCCGCATCGCACGAGCCCCGTGATGGCGGCGTGTAGCCCTCGAACCGCTGGGCGGCCTGCAACAAGGACTCCTGAGTCGTGCCCCGGAATGCCCCCACCAGAAAGCCATGAATGCTGTAATCGTGCAGCACCGCCACGCCCGGATGCTGCCACGCATGGCAATAGATCTCCCGATGAAAATCCGGGTTGTTCCCCAACTGGTACAGTACGGTGTCTAGCCGCCCCAGCTCGCCCGACAACGCCCGGATGGACCTCAGCGGCAGGCCGAAGCGCTCGCCGCGACATTCGGACGGGTCTTCCACATACAGTTCCAGGTCGCAATGCTGGCGCAGGCGGGCCACCAGCAACTGGCTATAGTCGGCGATGCCGGTGCGCTGTGGCGGCCAGGGCGTGGCCACTCCCACGCGTAAGCGGCGCGGCAGGCTTTTCAGCGTCAGGGGAGCATGCAGTCGATCGAAGAGGCGCATGTGCCGGTGAGCGCAGGTGGGCCAATCGAAGTGGCGGGCATGGGCGACCCAGGCCTGGCGCGTTGCTGGCGGATGGGGAGTGTCGATGGCGGCGCTTATCGCGCGGGCAAGATCGGCGCTGGAGCCTGGTGGGTAGCAAACGGCGTGCTCACCGGCCAGTTCGGCGGCGGGAGAGCCTTGAGGGGCGATCACGGGTACGCCACAGGCCAGCGATTCGAGGGCGGGCTCGCCGCCGCACAGCAGGCCGGCAATAACGCAGGCCTGCGCCTGTGCCAGAAGCGCCGCGCGTGTTGCCAGCTCGGTACCAGGGGCGTATTGCAAGCGATCTGCCAGCTTCCAGCGCTGCGCCAGGGCTGCCAGACAGGCGGTCGCGCCGGCCGATTCGTCTGGCTGTGGCGGCAGCGGCTCCAGCACGCGGAGCGCCAGCGGCGAACCTTCGCCGGCACGCTGGCCAGCCAATCTTGCGAACGCTTCCCATGCCGTTTGCAGTTCGGCAGCGGTGGCACCGGCTGCCACCAGCAGCAGATACGGCTGGTCAGGCCGCGCATCCGCCCCGGTTGGAGCAAATGCGTGATGGTCCACACCCGGTGGGATCGCGTGCAGCTTAAGCGCCGCGTGCGGCGCGTGGCGCAGCAACGAGGCGCGTGCCGCCTGGCTGCCGCAGATCATCGCGGCGGCTGCGTCTGCCACATCCCGCAACCGCGTGGACAGAGTTGCCGAAGCGCCTCCTGCGGCCGAGGCCTCCTGGCCTGTTTCCTGCGGCAACGGCATCGAGATGCTCACCACGAGCTGCACATCGTCCAGCGCCAGCGGCAGCAGCACATCCTCCCTGAGCGGCTCGAGGTGCCAGTACAGCGATACCTCGTGCTTGGCGCACAGGCGCTGCACAATCCGCGCGTAGGCAGCCGTGGCGGCTGAGCTGTCATGCCCTGGAAACTCCGCGGGCACCAACAGGGGCCGGATACGCTCCCGAGCCTGGGGAGACAGTGCGGCGAGCACCCCCTTATCGGCTACGGCTACGAACCAACGGCGGGTAATGTCGCTGGTGACGAGCTGTTCGATGAGCCGGCATGTTGCCCGGTCCGGAGCGCAGCCGCGTCGCACGGCGTTCAAGAACTGGCCGTCAATCAGTACGTGCATGTTCAGGCGGCATCCCTCAGCGAAGCGTCGGCTGCCGCGTCGCCACCGCGAGCTGTGAACATCTCCAAACGCAGCGTCAGGGCAGCCAGACGCGACTGCAACAGCTCCATCTGTGCGTCGCGATCCCCGCAGCGCTGCCGTAGTTGCTCGATCTGCTCGGCCAGGCTGGCGTGGCCCTCCTGCGCGGCGCGCAAGCGCCGCACCAGCCCCCGTACGGCCTTGACCATCGACTGGTTGTATTCGCGCTGATGCAGCGTAACGATCTGCAACAGATACAGCAGCACGCGTGCCACCACTCTCGCCGGCAGCCGCAACAACCAGTGAAACCGGTTCATGTTCGGCACGCCGCTGCCGATCATGGCCCGTTGCTCGGCCATGTCGAGACTCGCGTGGATGGGATTCCACGACTCCGCGCCGCCATCCTCGCCGCGGCTGCGGCATACGCCCTGCTTGCGGCGGACTTCCTCCCGCAGCGTAGCCATCAATGCCGCCACATCGATCACGGGTTCGTCGAACGCTGTCATTGCAGATAGAATCTCTATCCCTTGCAACCCTTGGCCGGCCCAGCATCCGCTCCGCCGAAACGGTGCGGCATCGCCCCACTCAGGCGCCCGAGTCCGGTGAGACCGCCTCACCACTCAGCCGTTGCACATCCGCATCCACCATCATCCTCACCAGTTCCTCAAAGCTCACCCGCGGCGACCAGCCCAGACGCTGCCGTGCCTTGCTGGCATCCGCCAGCAGCAGATCCACCTCGGCCGGACGATAGAAGCGCTGGTCCACGCGCACGTAATCGCGCCAGTCGAGGCCCACGTGAGCGAAGGCAACCTCGACAAACTCCTGCACGCTGTGCGTCTCCCCCATACCGACCACATAATCGTCGGCAGTCTCCTGCTGCAACATCAGCCACATCGCCCGCACATAGTCGCCGGCAAAGCCCCAGTCCCGCCGCGCCTGCAAATTGCCCAGCCGCAACTCGCGTGCTAACCCCAGCTTGATCTGCGCCACACCATGCGCGATCTTGCGAGTCACAAACTCCAGCCCGCGCCGCGGGGATTCATGGTTGAACAGAATCCCCGAACAAGCAAACATGCCGTAGCTCTCCCGGTAGTTCACCGTGATGTAATGGCCATAGGTCTTGGCCACCCCGTACGGAGAACGCGGATAAAACGGCGTGCTCTCCCGCTGGGGCGTCTCCCGCACCTGCCCAAACATCTCGCTGGAGCTAGCCTGGTAAAAGCGAATGCGCGGATTCACCCGCCGAATCGCATTCAACAGCCGCGCCACGCCCAGTCCCGTCACCTCTCCGGTCAGGATCGGCTGCTCCCAGCTCGTGGGAACAAAGCTCTGTGCGGCCAGGTTGTACACTTCCGTGGGCTCGGTACGTTCCAGAACCTCACACAACGACGACTCGTCGAGCAAATCGCCAGCGACGAGTTCCACACGCCCCAACAGATGGCTCAGCCGCGAGAAACTCTCCTGGCTGCTGCGGCGATACATGCCGCACACCTTATAGCCCTGCTCAAGCAAAAACTCGGCCAGGTACGAACCATCTTGTCCCGTAATGCCAGTGATCAGGGCCTTGCCCGCCATGCGGATGTGCCTTGTGCTGCATTGGCCAGCTCGCCCTCCCCGGCACGCCCCAGCAGGGGCACCCATCTGGACAAGCCGTGCAGATTTCCCGTATTCTCGCCGGCGCCCTGCTCAAGACCGGAGCCGCTAGCAAGCATCCGCCCGCATGTTACGCGCCGCCCGGCAAGGCGAGGCCGGGCGGCGATCATACTAGCCCCTCTCCCCTGGAACAAGGCGAGTTTGCCGCGACGCAAACTCCAAAACTCCCAAACTACCAGGGTGGGGCCGCTGGGCCGGCCGCATGGGCAGCCACGGGGATGCCTGAACGGGGCCCGCGGGCGGCGGTTGACGCCCGGAGCAGGCCGCCCTACCATCAAGTGCCGGCCCGTTCCTGCGCGCGGGTTAACGGCCATCGCTGGCACACTGGGGGATCGCCATGCCGCTGTTCGAGGTCGAAACCGAATACCACATCATCATCACCTGGGCCGAGGATCAGCAGGCCGCCCGAGACGTGGTAAGCCAGGCTTACCCCAACGAACGCCTGCTGCGGCTGACCAAACGTCCACGCGATACATGGGTCATCTCCAAGAGTGCCTTGGGGATCACCGGCGCTGTGGACCCGTGTCACACAGCTCGCGACTGTCTGGCCAAGGCGGCCGGAGACAAGGTGCACGCCATCCGACTGTACATGCAGGAGACCGGCGCAGATCTGGAGCGTGCCCGCAAGGTGATCGAGTCCAACATGGTGATGGGCTGGTAGTCCCACCGCACCGGCAGCTAGATGGTGGGGCGGGGAACCTGGCGGCAGCGTAACGTGGGCAGGGGCTACTGCGTCAGCCACTCGACAATTTGGGCGAGGCCGTCTTCGTCGTGGCTGGGGGCGATGCGGTCGGCGGCTTGTTTGACGACATCAAGTGCGTTGCCCATGGCAATTCCCAGGCCTGCCTCGCGGATCATGGGAATGTCGTTGACGTCATCGCCGACGGCACAGATTTCATCCGGAGAGACGCCCCATTGGCGTGCTAGCCGCAAGATACCGCTCCATTTGGTAACGCCCTGCGGGGCGAGTTCGCACATGAAGCCGAGATAACGGGGGCTGCGCAGGACGTGGAGCGAAAGCCGCTCACCGAACTCAAGCGCGAGGGCACGTTCGAGTGCCAGCATTTCTTCGCGGGTACCGGTGACAAACCCAGCGAACACACCATCGGGAGGGCTGGTCATGAGCTGGGGCCACTCCCGGCCGCAGCCTGGGTTACGGGCCAGATAGTCTGCCAGCTCTTCGTCATCAACGGTGAGGCTGGGGCAGTAGAAATCGAAGCCTTGGCAGTACGAGTCGGTATACAGCACGGCGTCGTAGCCGTGGAAGGCCACGGCGCTGAGCAGCGAGCAAAGCAATTGCCGGTCGAAGTGGGCCTGGTAGAGGGTGCGGTGATCTCGGGGGTGCTTGATGAGCGCTCCGCTAGCTGTCACAAGCGGGACGTCCAGGCCCAAACGTTCCACGAGGGGCAGGGTACGGCTGTAACGGCGGCCGGTGGCCAGCACGACCTCGATGCCATGGCGGCGTGCACGCTGCACGGCCAGTTGGGTGCGTGGGGTAAGTTCGTCGCGGCTGTTGACGAGGGTGCCATCGATATCGACGGCTAGTAGCCTGGGGCGGGGCACGCTGCACTCTCACCTACACCGCACCGGCCATGGCAGCCAGTTGCTGCACGGAGCGGCCGTGTTCCTTCTCCAGCCATGGACGGCCTTTCTTGACATTCAGATGATCCCACGGCAGACGCGCAGCCAGGGAATACTCGCGGTGGACAGTTTCCTCCAGCGACAAACCGCAGTCGGCTAGCGCCTGCCACCAACGCTCGGGCACAAGGTGCTCGCGCCAGCTATCCAGGCGCGCACCGCGGCGCCAGGCCAGCTCGATGACCTCCGCCACCCGGCGGTCTCCCCGACTGAGCACGCCTTCCAGCAAGCTGTTCTCGACATCGTGGCACCTGATGCTCACCGACCGCAGCCGGCACTGCGACCTCATGTGTTGATGCGCCCAGCGAAAGTACTCGCGGGTCTGCATGCCGTTCCACTGATAGGGCGTGTGTGCCTTGGGCACGAAGTTGGAAACGCTCGCCGTCACATGGGCATAGCGGCCCAACTCTTCCTTGCCGATGCGCGAGATGGTCTCGGCCATCTCCACGATGCCGTCCAGGTCGATGCTGCGTTCGCCGGGCAGTCCGCAGAGGAAATAGAGCTTGACCTGCTTCCAGCCGTGGTGGAAGGCAGCGCGGCATCCGGCGTACAGATCTTCGTTGCGGATCTTCTTGCGGATCTGCTCGCGCATATCGTCGCGTGCCACCTCGGGGGCCAGGGTCAGCCCAGCCAGGTCCCCGAACATCGACATCAGCGTCGCCACGCTGGCAAGCTGCTCGTTCACCCGCAAGCTGGGCAAGCACACTTTCACCCCCAGTGGGGCAAACGCGTCGCGCATGCGGCGGATCAACTCCTCGAAATAAGGATAGTCGCTGCTCGACAACGACAAGAGCGAGATCTCCGCGGTGCCCGTGTTGCGATACGATTCCAGCGCAGCCCGTACGATCGTCTCCACGCTCCGCACGCGCAACGGCCTCTTGATCACCGTGCTCTGGCAAAAGCGGCACTGCCAGGGACAGCCACGCATGATCTCGATGGCAATGCGATCATGAATGCACTCCACATAGGGCACGATCGGCTTCACCGGCAGCGGGATCGCGTCCAGATCCGAGATCACCGCAGGCTCGATGGTCGCCGGCACATCAGGCCGCGTGGGCTGCATGCCGACGAACCGGCCGGCGCCATCGAACTCGGGCCGATAGAACCGCGGTACATAGGCAAAAGGCAGGCTGGCAGCCAGCTCCGCCAGCAGCTCTGCCCGCTGTGCCCGTCCGCGGGCACCCGTCAGCAGGCGGCCCGCAGAGTGCTTCAGCCGGAGCCAGGCATCGCACAACGCCGGGAGACTGGGCTCGCCGTCGCCGGTGACGAACACGTCCACGAAGGGGGCCAGCGGCTCGGGATTCTGCGCGCAGGGCCCGCCGGCAATCACCAGCGGATGAAATGGCTCCCGCTGCTCGCTGCGCAGCGGGATTCCGCCCAGGTCGAGCATGGTGAGGAGATTCGTGTAGCACACCTCGTATTGCAGCGTGAAACCGAGCACATCGAACTGAGCCAGCGGCGTGAAGGTCTCCAGGCTATACAGCGGCACGCCATGCTGGCGCAGCAGACCCTCCATGTCTGGCCAGGGGGTGAAGGCGCGCTCGCAGGCCCAATCCTCCCGCTCGTTCATCAAGGTGTACAACACCTGCAGGCCATGGTGGCTCATGCCCACCGTGTACGTGTCTGGAAACGCAACACAGAGCCGGCCCGCCACACTCCGATGGTCCTTGACCACCGCGTTGCGCTCACCCCCCAAATACTGCGCCGGCGTCTGCACACGCGGCAGCAGCCGGCTCAGCACATAGGCTCGCAAATCGCTGTTCAGCATGGAACCGTCCGTCGCATCGGGGGATGAGGAATCGGCAAGAAAGCCTCATTATCGCACAAAACGCGGCCAAGCTGTAGAGCAGGTGGGGGCGGGCCCCGCTGCATACCTCAACCCCTCCTTGCCAGGCTCCTGCCTGGGAACGCCCTGTCTGCGAACGACCGCTACTGGAGGGCCACGCTCCGTCGTGGCCGCGATGGGCGCTCGCCGTTTGCGCTCTTCCGGACGCGACAGAGCGCGTCCCGCCAGAGTGCCGATGCAGGGCAGGGCGACCTTCTGTAGGGCCACGCTCGCGCATGGAGGGCCACGCTCCGTCGTGGCCGTGATGGGCGCTCGCCGTTTGCGCTCTTCCGGACGCGACAGAGCGCGTCCCTCCAGGGCCCGTACGCAACCAAGCGCGTCCCTCCAAAGGGGGAATGGAGGTGCCCGTACCCTTCCGGTGCCGGGAGTCGCCGGCTTGCGGCGGCCATGCTTGACGCCCCCCGGGCCACCGGCTAGCCTGACACGCGCACCAACAAGAGGCAGCCATGGCAAAGCCCAGCAAGGCCATCGAACGGGAGCTGGCCGAGTTTGTCGCCGTCGAGGGGCCGGCCCTGTGCAAGGCGCTGTCCCGCCGCTTTCCTTCCTTGCGCGATGAGGTAGAGGATCTGTTCCAGACCGCCGTGGAGCAAACGCTGCAGAAGGTTCGCGCCAAGGCATTTCGTCCCAGGGCGGGCTGGGCGGCCTGGCTGCGCCGGGTGGCGGAGCATCGAGCCCTGGAGCGGCTGCGTTCCTGGGAGCGGCGCACATTTGTGCGGCTGGCCGCCTCTTCCACCTCGCCGGCCTCAGATGCGTCGAGCACCTCTGCCGCGGCCGCGCCTGTGGACCCCAACAGGGGGCCCCAGAGAGAGGTGTTAGAAGACGAACGCCGCGGCCGCCAGGGCGTTCTGCTCAGCGAGATACTCAAGCAGTTTGCGCGGTACTGCGAGGCGAGTGCCCGCCGCCTGCCCATGAAAGAAGCCTACGAACGTGGGCTGCGAGGGCAGCGGCCTGCTGAGATTGCCGCGGCCCTTGGAGTCGATCGCAATCAGGTCGACCTTTGGCTGAAACGTGCCCGTGACTGGGTGCTTGAACGCGTTCGCCAGGAGGACGTCGATCGTTCCGTGTTCCTGACGTTGCACCGCGTGAAGCCCGAATAGACACGTAGTCATGCCCGCACATTTGCCGCAGCTCGACTCGTTTGGTGAGGTGGTGCGCTGGGTCATCGAAGAGTTGGGGGCCCTCTGTCCCGCTGCGGATCGCTTGCGCGCCTACGCCGCCCGGCCGGACGATCCTTCTCTCCGCGACGTGCGCTACCACGTACAGGAAGCCGGCTGCCGACGCTGCCGCGACGAGCTGGAGGCGCTGGGCCATCCCCAACGCTAGCCAAGCGGTTCAGCGACAGCCGCTCGACGTTCGTTGCCATGCCGCAAGCATACGTTGCCCTTAACATGGTGTTCCTATGGTCCACTCTCCTTCTCGTGTACGTCTGGAAGGGCAAGGCAAGGTCAGTCTGCCGCGGCAAGCCGCATGTCCCACCTCCAATTCCCTCCTTGCCGAACGGGGCGGAGGGGACTGTCTGACACAACAATCGGCAGGGTGCAACCGCTACCCCCCAACTCCGAGCAGCACTCTGCACAGAAGGCCGCACGCTCTGGGCGCGCACTAACTGGTAGTGAGCAGTAAAAGCCGATCGCGCACGGTACACCTCGCTGAAGCCGCCCCGGCCGATACGCTCTTCGATCTGCAGGCCGTGTTGCTGTTGAAGCGTTTCGCGAACAA
>JAIMBC010000107.1 GCA_023511675.1 Pirellulales bacterium | reverse complement strand
GACCTTTCCGCTGGCACAACAGCAACTGGTGCTGGAGTGGCGGCGGGATGGCCACTTCGTCGGCGAGGCGCAGGGGGAGATCCAGTGGCAAAGCAGCGAACCCCGTGTGGTGGAGGTGGCGGACGGACTGGCTGTGCCGCGCGGCAACGGTGAGGCCGTGATCACGGCTCGGCTGGGCGAAAGGGAGGCACAGGCCCGTGTGACGGTCAGCGGTTATGATCGGGCGTTTGCCTGGAGCTTCCGCAATCATGTGGAGAGCGTGCTGGCCAAAGCGGGATGCAGCTCGGGCGCTTGCCACGGCGCACAGGCGGGTAAGAACGGTTTCAAGCTCTCGCTGCGGGGCTATGATCCGGAGGCCGATTATCTGGCCATTACGCGGCAGGCGCGCGGCCGGCGCGTAGTGCCCAGCGATCCGGGCCGCAGCCTGTTGTTGACCAAGCCATCGGGAGCCGTGGCGCATCGCGGAGGGCTGCGCTTCAGGCCGGGGTCCCGCGAGTACCAGGTGGTAGCCGAGTGGATCGCGGCGGGTACGCCGCCGCCCAGATCTGACGATCCCCGGCTGGAGCACCTGGAGATGGTGCCTGCGGCGGTGATCCTGGGGAAGGGAGCGCAGCAACAGTTCCTGGTGCTGGCTCACTTTACCGACGGACACGTGGAGGACGTGACCCGCTGGGCCAAGTACACCTCGGCCAACGAGTCCGTCGCCACGGTGGGAGAAGAGGGCCGGGTAAGTGTGATGGGGCACGGCGAAGGAGCGATCACGGCCTGGTATGCCAGCCAAGTGGTGACGGCAACCGTGAGCGTGCCGTACGAACAAGCGGTTTCGCCCGATGCCTACGACGCCTTGCCGGTGCACAACTTCATCGACGAACTGGTCCTGGCGCGGCTCCGCGCGCTGAACCTGCCTCCCTCGCCCACGGCGGCCGACCACGAGTTCCTGCGGCGTGCATACATCGACACCATTGGCATCTTGCCCACCGCCGACGAAGCCCGCGCCTTCCTCGAGGATCCGTCGCCCGACAAGCGGGACCGTCTCATCGAAAGCCTGCTGGCCCGTCCCGAATACGTGGATTACTGGGCATACAAATGGTCCGAACTGTTGCTGGTCAACAGCGAGCGGCTGCCGCAGCCGGCCATGTGGTCCTTCTACACCTGGATTCGCAATCATGTGCAGGCCAACACCCCCTGGGATGAGATGGTCCGCCAGCTCATCACCGCGCAGGGCAGCACGCTCGAGAACGGGGCGGCATGCTTCTATCTGCTGCATCAGGATCCGCTGGACATGACCGAGACCGCCACGGTGGCCTTTCTGGGCATGTCTGTGAACTGCGCACGCTGTCACAATCACCCGCTGGAAAAGTGGACCAACGACCAGTATTACGGCCTGGCGAACCACTTTGCCCGCGTGCGGCTGAAGGCCCTGCCCAATGGGGCCACGCAGGTGTTTGCAGCGCCGCAGGGAGATTTGATCCAGCCCAGCACGGGCCTGGTCCGGCCGCCCACGCCGCTGGACGGCACGCCGCTGGACCCCCAAGCGGAGATCGACCGCCGGGTGCCACTGGCCGCCTGGTTGACGTCGCCGGAAAACCCCTACTTCAGCCGCGCCATCGTCAACCGCGTGTGGGCCAACTTCATGGGACCTGGGCTGGTCGAGCCCGTGGACGACATGCGGCTCACCAATCCGCCCAGCAACCCCGAACTGCTCGCGGCCCTCTCGGCCTATCTCGTGGAGCAGCGGTTCGACCTCAAGGCCCTCGCACGCCTGATCTTGCAGTCCAGCACCTACCAGCGCAGCAGCCAGCCCTTGCCGGAGAATGCCGCCGACGAGCGGTTCTATTCCCACTGCTACCCCCGCCGGCTGATGGCCGAAGTGCTGCTGGACGCCATGAGCCAGGTGACGGGCGTGCCCACGCCGTTTGGCGATTACGCCCTGGGCTGGAGGGCCTTGCAACTGCCCGATTCGAACGTCGAATCGTACTTCCTCAAGACCTTTGGCCGGCCGGACCGCGTGATCACCTGCGAATGCGAGCGGACCAGCGATCCATCGATGGTGCAGGTCCTGCACTTGACGAACGGCCGTTCGCTGAACGAGAAACTTCAAGCAGCGGGGAACCGTTTGGATCAGCAGCTTGCCGCGGGCTGGACGCCTGAGCGGCTGGTGGAAGAGGCATACTTGGCGGCGCTAGCGCGCCGCCCCACCGAGCCGGAGCAGGCTGCCATTCTCGAGATCTTTGCCGCCACGCCGCGAGAAGAATGGCGCCCCCTCCTGGAGGACCTGTACTGGGGCATCATGAGCAGCCGCGAATTCCTCTTCAACCATTAGCGTGGGAGCCGGCCCCCGCTGGGACAAGCAAACGCCAGCAACGAGGGACATCACGTGACCAAAGCGAGAACTGCCAGAGCTGCGGCGAAGAGTTGCGGGGCTGCCGCATACCGGGCCAGACGCTTTCTCCATCTGGGACTGTACACAGCCGCGGCCTTGGTGGGCGGCGCCATTGCTGCTCCGGCCCATGCCGCGGAGCAGCCGGCCGCGCCGGACTTCAATGGCCAGGTGTTGGTTATCTTCCGTCAGTACTGCGTCGGCTGCCACAGCTCCCAGGAGGCCGAGCAAGAGCTGGTGCTGGAAAGCTACGACGGCATCCTAGCCGGCAGCAAGAACGGCGCGGTGCTGCTTCCTGGCCAGCCGGACAACAGCCGCCTGCTGTTGATGGTCGAGGGCAAGCTCAAGCCCGTTATGCCGCCCGCTGGGAACGAAGCCCCCACCCCGGAAGAGGTCGCCGTATTGCGTGCCTGGATCGAGGCCGGTGCGCCGGGGCCCACGGGCCAGCCGCCCGATCCCAAGCTGCTGGTCACGCCCCACATACCCTTGCTGGCGCCGCCACGGCGTGCGATCAACGCCGTGGCCTTTAGTCCTGACGGCAGGCTGCTGGCCGTGGCCGAGTACGGCGGCGTGAGGCTGCTTTCGGCGGAGAGCCGGGTTACCTTGCGCCGCTTCGAGGGAATACGGGGCCACGTGACCGACGTGAGCTTCTCCTCGGACGGCGGCCGCTTGCTAGCGGCCGGAGGCGAGCCCGGATTATTTGGCGAGGCCGTCGTCTGGAACGTTGCCGACGGCAGTGTGGCGGCCCATCTGCTGGGGCATCGGGACAGTTTGAATTGCGCCGCCCTCAGCCCGGATGGTACCCTGGCGGCCACGGGCAGCTACGATCAAACCGTCGTCCTGTGGGATCTGGCCTCGAGCCAGGCCCTGCGAACGATCAAGGGACACAACGGCGCGGTATTCGATCTCGCCTTCCACCCGCGTGGCCGGATCCTCGCCACGGCGAGCGGAGACCGCACCATCAAGCTGTGGGACGTGGCCACAGCAGCGCGGTTGGAGACGTTCGGCCAGCCGCTCAAAGAACAATACGCCGTGGCCTTCAGCCCGGATGGCCGTTACGTGGCAGGCGGCGGCGTGGACAACCGCATTCGCGTCTGGCAGGTGAGCGACACGGCGCAGGAAGGCACTAACCCGTTGGTGCTGACCCGTTTTGCACACGAAGGAGCAATCGTTCGCCTGGTCTATTCTCCCGATGGCGGCACGCTGGTCTCAGCCGCAGAAGACCGCACGGTGACGGTCTGGGAGACCACGGGCTATGTCCAGCGGCTGGAACTGGAACGCCAGTCCGACTGGGCAGCCGCCCTCGACATCGCACCGGACAATCGCACCCTCGCAGCAGGACGCCTGGACGGTTCGCTGGCCTTCTACGACCTGACCAACGGATCGCGCCTCCTGCCGCCCAAGCCCGAGCTAGCGAGCATCCGTCCCCGCGGCGCCCAGAGAGGGGCCACCGTTCGGCTGACGCTCACGGGCAAGAACTTGGTGGAGCCAGAGGCGGTACAGCTCAACGCACGGCAGCTTCCCATCGTTCTGCCGGCCGATGTGTCCCAAACGAGTGAACAGATCACGCTGGAGGTCGCCTTGCCCGCCGATCTGGACGTTGGCACGCAGCGCCTGGCGCTGGTAGGTGCCGGCGGCGAAAGCAACGAACTGCCGCTGGAGATCGACGTGCTGCCGCAGCATGCCGAGCAGGAACCCAATGACGCGCTGGCACAGGCCTGGGCGATCTCCGTGCCGGCATCGGTATGGGGCGTGCTAGGTGCTCGGGGCGACGTGGACCACTATGCCTTTGAGGGCAAGGCGGGACAGACCGTGGTCTGCGAGCTGGCCTCGCGCCGACTGGGCGGCCAGGCGAACGGCAGCGTGGCGCTGCTGGACGCCGCCGGCCGCGTGCTGGCGGCCAGCAATGACTTCGACGGCATGGAAGACCCCGTGCTGGCCTGGCGCCTGACCGCGGACGGGAAGTACATGGTGCGCGTCAGCGACCTCTCCGCTCAGGGTTCGGACCAGCACTATTATCGGCTGACGCTGGGAGAGCTGGCGTTTGTCACAGGGGTGTATCCGCTGGCGGTGCCTACAGGCCAGCCGGCACGTGTGGAACTTGTGGGCTACAACCTGCCGCCGCAGGCGAGCGTGTCTGTGGAGGCTGCGCAGGCTGGAGAATGGCCGGTGCCGATCGACCGGGCGTTGTATCGCGCCGCCCGCGAGTTTCGCGTGATGGCGGTGCCGGTACCTGATGTGTTGGAGAACGAGCCAAACGACCAGCCGCAGCAGGCAACGATGCTAGAGGTACCCTGTGCAGCGGGCGGGCGCATTGCTTCCGGCACGGATGGGACGGACGTGGATCTGTACCGGTTCACAGCGCGGCAGGGAGAAGCGTGGATGATTGAGACCGAGGCAGAGCGGCGCGGTACTCCGCTGGACACGCGGATCGAGGTCTTGCATGCGGATGGGCGTCCCGTGGAACGGCTGTTGTTGCAAGCGGTGCGGGATTCATGGGTCGAATTCCGGCCTGTGGATTCGAACCAGCTTGGCCTGCGTCCCAAGAACTGGGAAGAAATGGAACTCAACGAATACCTGTATTTACAGGGCGAAGTGGTAAAGATCTTTCGTCTGCCCCAGGGGCCAGATTCGGAGATCGTGTTTTATAGCCGCAACGGCCGGCGCCGCTGTTACTTCGATACCAGTGCCACGGCCCATGCTCTGGACGAACCGCTGTACACCGTGCAGCCCTATCCGCCCGGCACGACTCTGGTGCCCAATGGCCTGCCGGTGTTCACGCTGCACTACGCCAATGACGATGATGGGGAGCGGCGTCTGGGCCGAGATTCACGGCTCACGTTCACGGCGCCGCAGGACGGCGAGTACCTGGTGCGGGTCACGGATGTCCGCGGCTTTGGCGGCGACCGGTTCGCCTACCGGCTGATTGTGCGCAAGCCACAGCCCGGCTTTCGCGTCAGCCTGGCCAATCCCAACCCAACCGTCCATGCCGGCAGCGGCAGGAGGCTGAGCTTTGTGGCCGAGCGGATCGACGGCTTCGAGGGAGAGATCGTGTTGAACATCTCGGGTCTGCCGCCTGGATTTGCCGTCTCTGGCCCGCTTTCCATCCAGGAAGGCCACGTCGAATGCCGCGCCGTGTTGACCGCCGCCGCCGACGCACAGTCGCCCCCCCCAGAAGCCTGGCAGAGGGTGAACGTGACGGCCAGCGCCTGGATCGATGGTGCCGAGGTGGTGCAGCAGGTGGGCAGTTTGGGACAGGTTACGCTGGCGCCCAAGCCTCAGGTCATCGTCCGCATCGAGCCGGCCGAGTTGGTGATCGAGCCGGGCACCACCATCACGGCCCAGTTGAAGATCGAGCGCAACGGATATGACGACCTGGTCACCTTCGAGGCGGACAATCTGCCCCACGGTGTGATCGTGGACAATATCGGGCTGAACGGCGTCCTCATCCGGGCCGGTGAGACGGAGCGGACCATTTTCTTGACCGCTTCGCGCTGGCTCTCCGAGCTGAGCCGGCCGTTCCACATGGTGGAGCAGCAGCAGGGTGGGCAGGCCTCGCCGCCGGTGATGCTGCACGTGCGTCGCAGGAGTGTGGCGGGGAACTAGCCGGCTTTTGGTCTGCACTCCGTTGCATCCCATCCCACCAACAGGCCGGCCTGCTTCTCGGCACAGCCTTCTCAGACGGCAGCCTGCCGGCCCCCAGGCCGCCTGATCTGACGCGCTTGTGCCATCCCGGCAAAGAAGTGCTCAACGATACCAACGGACCAACCGCTCCGGCGGCATGCCGGCGGCCGCCAGCGCCAGCAGGCTCCAGTTGAGCAGCGTCTGTCGCACCACGCCCCGGCGCTGCCATCGGCGCGGATTGACATGGATGGGTCCCGGCAGCAACACGGGTCTCGTCTTCCGCCGCAGCAATTTGGAGAGCAGCACATCTTCCATGAAGGGCACCTCTGGGAAGCCGCCTGCCCGCTCGAACACCGCGCGCCGTACAAAGATCCCCTGGTCTCCGTAAGGAATACCGCGCACCCGGGCTCGCCAGGCATTTCCCGCCTCCAGCCAACGGTAGATTCTGCCGCGGGCTTCGATCCGCTGCTGGAATGCACCCCAAGCAACGTCCGCACAGCACAAGGCTTGCTTGAGCTGGACGGCTGCCGGAGGCGGCAGCCACGTATCAGCGTGCAAGAACAACAGCACGCTGCCCCCTGCCTGCCGAGCACCCGTGTTCTGCTGCACTCCGCGGCCGCGCGGGGCGTGCAGCACCACGGCCCCGGCGGCTTCCGCCAGGGAGGCGGTCTGGTCGCTGCTGCCGCCATCGACGACCAGTACCTCGTGCGGTTGCAGCCGCCAGGCGCGCTCTACGGCCGCGACGATGAGCGGCTCTTCATTGAGCGTGGGAATAATGACCGACAGCGTATCCATCAGTGCGACCAGGCAGGCGGCAAGTGGCGGCAGATCGGGTGCTGACACCGCTCTGGTTTGGATCGGGGCCGCCACGCTCACAGGCGGGGCAGCGAACGACCGCGGGCATCACCCGCCTGGCTGGAGAGGAAGCGTGTTGCCCGAGCGGGCGTATCCAGCCTCCCTCCACGCCAACGGGGCCGACGAGCACGCCTGGGAGACCCGGCGAGGCGAGGTGCAAGCGAAGGGGGCCTTACGGAGTTGTCGCCGCCTGGCGCCGCTGGGCGGCCTGCGCCCTTTTCAACATGTTGCGGCGGTGGCGGCGGCGGCGTTCGCGGCGGTTGGCCGTAGATCGATGTGCTCCCATGGTCCTCTCCGGTCGGGTTGCTAATGAATCAGCGAAGGCGAAGTCCTGCTCACGGTGAAATCGTGTTCATCTCATAGCCGAGCTAGCCGGGCAGGCGGCAGAGCCGCCAAGGACGCCAGCTTGAGCGTCCAGCAGGGACAATCCCCAGGCATACCGATCGGCAGCCCAGCGGCGGTGCTGAAACTGCCCCACGCCTTGGCGTGACAGCCGCGCAGGTAGGGACGGTACGGCTTTTCCGGGCGGAGGCATGTACCCCGTGGCAGAGCCCGCATGCCAGCAGGATGGATACCGGCACGTAGCTCGCGGAGGGTACAGAGCGAAACAGGGCTTGGGGACGTAGCACCGACCAGCACGCGGGATCTTTTAGCGGCCGAAGCAGCCCAAGGCAAGGTACTCGGGCGGTGCGAGCATGCATTCCGGTGCATTCTCGTCACGGCAAAGGCGGGCAGCACAGGCCTGCTCGAGGGAAAGCTGGACCTATTCGTCGAACAGGTCTGTGGTGCGCTTGGTGCGTTCCTCCTCTGTGGTTTGTAGCAAGCCGGTTTGCAGGCGGATGACTTCTCGCAACTGATTGACCACATCCAGAAAGCTCTCCCACTGCGCCATGCGCTGCAGGATCCGCTCCATTTGCGTCAGGGCCTCGGCATGAGCCTGGCGGGCCTGGCTCAGGCGGTCCTCCGCCAGACTGTTGGCCAGGCCCTCCAGGCGGCGGGTCACCGCGGGCAGCGTGGCGTTGGCCAATTCGGCGAGCGGGTCGATGATATCTCGCTGCAACAGTTCTCGGGCCGGGGCGCTTCCCAGATCGTTATTGATCATCTCTTGGAGGGTTTCGTCCAGGCGGCGTGCGACCTGGGCCACCTGGCGCGAGATGAGTCTGTGGCGCGGGGCCACGCCGCGAGCCTGCTCTGCTTCGACGAGTGTGGTGAGAGACTGGGCGATCGATCGCTGTTGATCGACCGCGGCCTTGAACTTGTCTCGCTCGGCCCGCTGGCGGCGCACGATCTCGTACATCAGCTCTTCGGGGGTGACCACCTGATAGGTGAGCCAGCGAGAGAAGCCGCTTTGCGGCCCTTCCGCCGCGTTGTCCTCCGCGCGGCCGCGCAGGCGCACCTGCGCGCCGGCCGGCAGGGCCAACTCGGCCAGCATGGCCGTGTGCCTCAGCTCCAGGTCTTGAAGAGGCGACTCCTTCGCGGCAGGCAGAGGCAACTGCACACGGCGCGTGCCCCGCTTGATTTCCTCCCCAGTGGGAATGGCCCACTCTGCTTCCAGGGCTGCGGCTTGCAGACCGAGGTCGTCTTGAAAGCCCAAGTTCAGCGGCACGCGGGCAACGGAGGTAACCAGCCGGCCCACGCCGCTGGCCCGAATGCTGACGCGCGGCGGCCGGTCCTCCTGTAAACCCAGAGAGAGGAAATAGGGCTTGCTGGAAAGACCGCTTTCTGCCGCGACAAGCACCAGTTCGAGGCTCAGCGGGCGATCCATTTCCCAGCGTGCCTCATAGCGATGTGCGTCCAGCTTGTGCAGCGGCGGAGCGGGCCCATCCTTGGCGGCCAGCGCCGCGCTGGCCAGCGGCACGCTCGCGCGAAACCGCAGTCGCAATTGGCTCTTGCGCAGAAAAGCGAGCTGACTGCCGCTGCCTTCCGTTGCCACGCGCGTAAACCGCTGGGCACCAGGCGGCCGGACAAACATCTCCAGGCTGGAAATGGCCGGCCGGTCGATGGGAAGTACGTGCAGAGGGCCCAGCCAATCGTCGCCGCCAGTGATGAAGAGCCGCATGGGCTTGAGCACCGCGGGCAGTTCGTAGCGGAAGCGATCCTCGCCAAAGCGAGCGAAGTTGCCTCGGCGGCGCCCCTCCCCTTCTGCCTGATAGCTGATCTGCACTTGTGCCGGAGCATGGCTGGCCGGCCGGCTCTGTTGACGCACCAGCAAGGGTTCGTCACGGCCGTCGAGCTGCCAGTGATAGGGCTGGCCCCTGAACCGCGGCCGCGCATTCACCTCGAGCAACAGACTTTCGCCTCGCGGCGCGCGGATCACGCCGCCCGCGGCAACGCCCCGCACCGCCAGGTAGGTACGCTGCGGCCATCGCTCGTTGGAACCAAGAAACCACCGCCGTGCCCAGATGCCTGCGGCCGTGGGTGCCAGCACCACGAACAGCACGCCTCCCAGCACCACGGTGCCCAGCACCGCACGCCGACGCCAGCGCCGTCGCTGATCCAACAGGCTGAGCAGGTCGACTCCCTCGATCGCTGCCGCGTGCTCCCGCACTGCCTGCCGTACCATGGCCGGCGAGGCCAGTTGGCGCCCGGAGATCAACTCGGGAAGCTGGAGAACCGCAGCCAGCCTTTCTCCCACGCCGGGCATGCGCTTGTCTACCAAAGCTGCCAGGTCCAAATCATCCAACCGCAGCCTGGCAGGTTGAATCCACCGTATCCAGGCCGTATAGGCGAGCAAGGCCAGACCTGCCAAGAGCAGCACGCAGCGCACGGGCAGGCTCAGCCTCAATAGCCAGTCTGCTGCCAGGCTGGCTGCAGCAAGCGCCCCAGCCAGCCCTGCCAGGTGCGCCAGACCGCGCAGCCGCAAGTCCGCTAACATGGTGCGGCGCAGCCGTGCCAGCCTCCGCCGCACTGCCAGCACGTATGGCTCCAGCTCGGTTACGGCGGCAGGCAGCTCCCTGCCGTCCGGCACGTCCGAAACCGGCCGTGCCCTGGCCGCAGTCGACGAGTGTTCCAGCAGACCTGCCATGCTCACACCATGCGATTGCGTTTTCGCAGCAGCCACTCGGCGGTGAGCAGTGCCACCGCCAGCCCGCAGATCAGCGGCGCATCCCAGATATCCTCCCGAAACTCGCGGATGCGTTCCACGGTTCGCAGCTTGAAGGCTGCTGGCACCTTGCGGGCTTCTGCCAAAGTGATGACGCGGCCGCCGCTAGCGCGGGCCAAATCGTCCAACAGCGCCCGGTCGAGCGTCGGGTTGTCCAGCTCTTGTCGCGGCTGCTCGACGCGGAACGGCACCGTGGTCTTGCGCACGCCGCCATCGACCTCGGCCTGGCCGGCCGGACCCACACGAGCCAAGAACGCCCCAGGCTGATCGGCAGTGAAGGTCGCCACCATCACCTCTGGGTCGTCCGCAGACGGCTCGAAGTCCAGCTCTTCCAGCACCGTCTCCCCCCCACGCTCGACCTCGGCCCGCAGGTTGGAGAGGCCCGCCAGCTCCTCGGGAGAGCCCACCAGCCTCGCGCGAAGCGTCACCTGCTCTCCCACGCGGTACACGCTCTTGTCCAGCGAGAGCAAAAAGGGATAGCGTCCCCCCAGCACCTTGTTGCGGCCCACGCGGTCGATCAGCCGTGCCCAGAAGCCGTCGAACAGACCCTCGTCGATGTACCGCCAGCGATAGGAGCTATCGAAGCCGATGAACACTGTGCGGCCGGGGCCATAGAGCTGCGTGGCCATGAGCACATGCCGCCCATGCTGATTGCGCATCCGCGGGTCGCCATGCTGGGCGAGCACCGTGGCGGCCGGCTTGGCCCTCGTGACGGGGAAGTACCAGTACATACCCGGCAGACTGGCCAGAATTTCGCGGTTGCGGGCCGTGTCGGGAACGAAGCGAAAGATGGGGTCCGCCAGGCCGGCGGGCGTGAGTTCCATGTGGTAGGTCTCGCGGGAACTCAGCCGCACTTCGGCGGCGGTTCGGTACAGACCTGCTTCGCACACCACGGGCAGGATCTTGAGCCAGGAGTTATCGATGCGATCCCCCTCCGCATGGAACAGCGAGGGAGAATGGATCTCGCCCGCCACATAGATCAGGCCCCCGCCCGCCTCGCCCACGAAGCGCGTGAGCATTTCCGGCCAGGCGGGTCCGAGGGCGCGCATGTCGGGATCGATGAGGATCACGGCGTCGAAGTAGTCCAGTTCCTGCTGGCTGGCCGGCGGCCGGCGCAAGGGGCGGCGGGTGGCGCTGTGCTCGTAGCCTTCCGAGGCGCTTTGCAGCCAGGTGGAGAACTCCAGACGCGTGTCGCGCAGCAGGGCATTGCGGAGGAACTGGACCTCGAACGACGGATAGCCCGCCAGCAGCAGCACGCGGATCGACTGCCGCACCACGCGCACCTGCTCGGTGTGCTCGTTATCGCTCTCGGTCAGTTCAGGGCCGGCGTCTTCCACGCGCGCGCGGAACTCGAGCTGACCCAGCGTGGTGGGCGTAAAGGTGAACTCGGCGCGGCGAAGCACGTTGTCTTCCGTCAAGATGAGCGGCTGGCGCTGGATCTCTTGCCACGAACCGTCCGGCTGGCGCTGTTCGAGCACCACGTTCACCGTGGCGTCTCGCAGGCCGCGGGACTCGACCAGCACGGCCAGGGGCGAAGGATCATGCTGGAACACCACGGGCGAGACCTCCACACCGGCTAGCCGCACGTTGCGCGGTCCTTCAGGGGTGCCCACGGCCAGGGAGACGATGGGGATTCCCTCGCGGCCGGCAGCCGCTGCCACGCTGCGCGGATCCTGCCCTGAGTTATTGCGCCCGTCGGTTACCAGCAGAACGCCTGCCAGCGGTTGGCCGCGATGAGCGGCCAAGGCGTCGGCCAGCGCCTCTCCCACCCCTGTTGCCGAGCCTAACGGTTGGATTTCTGTCCAGGGGCGGCTGGCCGTCTCCGTTTGCAAGCGGTCAGTGAACCCATAGATGGTCAACACGCGAGAGTCTCCCAGCGGTTTCAACAGGGGCCGCAGGGCGCGTGCCGCCAGGTCGAAACGGGGTTGTTGGCGCACGGCGGCCAGGCTGGGGCGGCCGTCTGTCTCCAGCAGTCCGAGGCCCTGCGCCACGGCCGCCGCCTGAGCGTCGCTGGGATAGGGATCCGCCACGCTCATGCTCTGCGAAGCATCGATGAGTACCAGCAGGTGCGAGGGTACCTGCTCCCGCTTGGTGATCACCAGCACCAGCTCCAGCAGCATGAACGTCACGGCCAACAGTACTGCCAGCCGTAGTGAGGCAAGGAACAGTCGGGTCAAGAGCCGCAGCTCGCGTCCCTCCAGGCGGTACAGCGTCCAGATGCCGGCGGCCACCGCCGCGGCTGCGGCAAGGGCGGCCGTACCCCACAGGCCCTGCGGCATGGACTGAAATTGCAGACTCCACTCGCCCCCCTCCCAGTCGAGCGAACTCTTGATACTTAACAGCCACTCCAGCCAGCGCGGCATGTCCAGTTACCTCTGTCTTCCTGCCCAGGTGGCCAGACCGCTTTCCAGCAGCAGCAGCCCCAGCAGGCATGCCGCCAGGCTCCGCCAGATCTCCTTGCCCTGCACGGCCAACATCAATGGCGCACCAGGCTGAGGCGTGATCACCTCCACTCTCTCCGCCCCGCCGAACAGGGCCTTGAGTTCCTCCTCCGCAATCGGGCGCAGATCGCTCTCGCGCCGGTCCGGCTGCACGGCATAGAGATCGGCCGCCGCGCCCCCAGGCGTGGCCTGCCAGGTGAGCCGGTAAATGCCGGCACGCCGCGTATCGTCGTAGACAAGGGTCGCCACGGCGGGCGAGCCATCCCATCCGGCTGATTGGACGGCTGCGGCTGCTGCATCCGCTGAGGCGGGTGTGCCCGCTGCGGCGGCTCCATCCGGTCCGGCTGATCCGTCTGCTGCCGTTGATGTCTCTGAGGGGGCCGAGCCGCTTGCTTGGCGTCTGCCTGCCATCTCGATCTGCATGGCCACGGGCGCTTCGCCCCCGGGTAGTTCCACGGCGGGCGAGGTAGCCGTCACTCCCGTGGGGAGTGCGTGCCGCAGCGGCATACCAGCGGTGAGGATACGCGTGCCGGCCTCCGAGCGGGCCATAGCGCGGGCGGTTTCGAGCATGCAGAGGACGTAGCTGGGCTCGGTGGGCCAGTCCGACCAGTAGCGGTCCGCAGTGAGCGTCCAGAGCAAGACGCGGCCGCGGCCGAACGGCCGGTAGATGCAGGCGGGCGAACCCTGATCATTGTTCCACCGCGCCAGCACGCGGGTGCCTGAGGGCGGGCGATCGGGCAGCCGCACCTCGTAATACTTTCTGATGCGAATCCGCTCAAGCTGGGCCGGGTGCAACTGTGCCAGCCCGGACAGCGGACCGGCGTCTGCTGCGTCGAGCGTCAGGCCGGCCGTCTCGGTTTCGGCCACGGCCTCCAGACTGGCGGGCAGCAGCCCTCTCCCCCGCGCGTACAACAGCTCATTGTACAGCTCGGCGTCGACCTGCTCTCCCAAGAACACCATCAGGCCCATCCCCTCTTGTACCAGGCGCGTCAGCCGGTCGGCCTGTTGGGGCGAAAGCGCGGCCACATTGGCCAGGACCATCAAGTCGGGTCGCAAGGCGAGCGCATCATCGAACTCGGCATCGCTGACCAGTTCGCCGACGATGGGATTCGTCTCATCAGCAGTGAGTGCCAGGGCGAAGAAATCGAGTTCTCCGCCCAGCGGTTCGCTTGCAGGCTCACCATCGACGAGGGCCACGGAGAGAGATTCCGCCACGTGAACAACGGCGGCAATCGAGTTGTCTCCGGGCAGATCGTGGGCGGCCTGGCTGCCTGGCAGCCGGAGCGAGAAGGATAGGTGGTGCGTTCCCGCCGTGGCGAAGCGCGCCACAAGCGGCACGCGCACCAGCGCCCCGGCAGCAATGGGCGGAAGCTGCACCAGCGTGGCCTGGCCATCCACGGCGAAGTCTGCTTCCAGTCCGGAGAGTTCGCCCGGCGTGGCATTGTGAACCACGGCCTCCCAACGCACGGGCACCCCTACCAGGGCCAGCGGGTCGGCCTGTTCCAGGGATTGCACGGCCAGGTTGTCTGTTTGGGTACTGCCCACGTTGTACACGCGCATGCGGACACGCCGACGTTGCAGCCGATCGCTCAGCTCTTGCAGCGCATCTCCCCACCCGGCACGCCGCAGATCGGTGATGATGCTCACCTCGCCGATCGGGTAGGTCGCCCCCGCGAGCCGCCGTTCCACTTCGGCGAGGACGTTGGCCCAGGCGACATGCACGTCGGTTTCCTGTGCGGCGGCGACGAGCGCCAGGGCCTGGCGGGCATCGACCAGTTCCACCTCGTGCAACAGCGGCGTCTTGGGGCGAGAAGCCAGCATCAAGGTGAAGCGATCCTTGGGGCCGATGCTGGAGATGATCTCGCGGGCCAACTCCTGGGCGCGATCGAAGGCGGAACGGCCTGCCTCGCGGTAGCCCATCGACAGCGAGTCATCGATGAGCAGCAAATGATTGGCCCGGCTGCGGCCGCCCAGCCAACCGGCGAGTCCCGCCGCGTGCACGAGGGGGCGTGCGACCAGAAAGATCAGCAGCAGGATCAGAGCCGTACGCAACAGCAAGAGCAACAACTGTTCGAGCTGGATTCGCCGCCGGTTTTTCTGCAGAGAGAGCTTGAGGTACTTCATCGGTGCCCACTCCACGCGGCGAAACCGCCGGCGGTAGAGCAGGTGGATGATGATAGGGATGGCGGCCAGCCCCAGTCCCCACAACAGCGGCGCGTTGAGAAACGTGAGCGTGTTCATCGCGCGTGCCGGCGCACCTCCCGGTGATGGACGTGCATCAACCGTTCGCGTGCATGCAGGTAATGGCTGAGCGCGCTGCCCAGGTCGTCGTCCGTGCGCATCAGGAGATAGTCGATCCCCCGGCTGCCGCAGGTGCGGCGCACCTCATCAACGAACGCCTGGATGGTCGCCCGGTACGCTTGGCGAAATGCCCAGGGTTCGGCAAACACTTGCTCGCTTCCCTCCAGGTCCTTGAACAGCACCAGTTCGTTGAAGGGAAGTTCCAGTTCGTCACGGTCCAGTACCTGGAAGATGATGATCTCGTGCCCGCGGTATTGCAGCCGCGCCAGACCGTCGTACAACCCCTCCAGCTCCGTCAGCAGGTCGGAGATCACCAGCAGCAATCCCCGCTTGCGCAGTTTCTCGGCCAGGGTCTGCAAGACGCTGCCGAGATCGGTGTCGCGGTCGGGTGCCGCCTCTTCCAACGTGCCCACAATCCGCGCCAGTTGGGCCTGCGTGGCGGAGGGAAGCAGAATCTGCCGCTCCTGGCGGTCGGCCAGCACCAGCCCCACGGGATCTTGTTGCTCCACCAGCAGCGTGGCCAACGACGCAGCCACGGTGGCCGCATAGTGGAACTTGTTGAGCCGGCCCGAACCGTACGCCATGGAGCGGCTCGCGTCCAGCACGATCGTGCAGCGGAGATTGCTCTCCTCCTCGAACTGCTTCACATAGTAACGGTCCGTGCGGCCAAACACCCGCCAGTCCAGCCGGCGCAGGTCGTCTCCCGGCGCATACTCCCGGTATTCCGCAAACTCCACGTCGAAGCCGTGGAAGGGGCTCTTGTGTAAGCCTGAGATGGTGCCCTCCACCACCTTGCGCGCCCGCAACGACAGCCCGGCGATGCGCGCCAGCACCTCAGGATCGGAAAACTTGGGCAACCTGTCCATCGACGGCTGAAATTCCTGAGTGCTCGGGAACGTCATGAAGCAGCTTGCTGATGATCGTATCGGCCGTCTGCCCCTCGGCTTGCGCGGTGTAGGTGAGCACCAGCCGGTGCCGCAACACCGGATGTGCCAGGGCGCGCAAGTCCTCGACGCTAACACTGGTGCGGCCGGCTAGCGCTGCCCGGGCCTTGGCGGCCAGGATCAAAGCCTGGCCCGCGCGCGGCCCAGCGCCCCAGGCAATCCACTTGGAAATGTAGGGCAGCGCGTCCGGCTCATGCGGGCGCGTGTGCCGCACCAGAGACATGGCATAATCGAGGCAATGGTCCGAGACCGGCACCCGCCGCACAAGCTGCTGTAGCGGCGGGATCTCTGCGCCGGACAACACCTGCATCACCTGCGGCACGTCTCCGCTGGTCGTCAGGCGGTAGATCTGCCGCTCCTCGTGCGGACTGGGATAGCCCACGAACACCTTGAACAAGAAGCGGTCAAGCTGCGCCTCCGGCAGCGGATACGTGCCCTCTTGCTCGATGGGGTTCTGCGTGGCCAGCACAAAAAAGGGATCCGGCAACGGATGGCGATGCCCCCCAGCCGATACCTGCCGCTCTTGCATGGCCTCCAGCAGCGCTGCCTGGGTCTTGGGCGGTGTACGATTGATCTCGTCTGCCAGCACCACATTCGCAAACACCGGGCCGCGCACAAACTCCAGCCGCCGCGCCCCGGTGGTACGATCCTCTTGCAGCACCTCGGTACCCGTGATATCGCTGGGCATCAGGTCGGGCGTGAACTGAATGCGGCTGAATTGCAGGGAGAGGCAGCCCGCCAGCGTGCTGACCATCAACGTCTTCGCCAGGCCGGGAACCCCTTCCAGCATGCAGTGGCCGCGGGCGAAGATGGCGATCATCAGTTGCTCGATCACAGCTTCCTGGCCAACCACGACTTGGGCGATTTGCTCGCGGAGCTTGTCGTGGGCATCCTTCAGCCGTGCCAGCGCGGCAAGGTCGGGATCAACAGTCTGTACGCTCAAGAGGCAATCCTCGCGTGAAAGGGGCACACGATCGGGGCAGTCAACGTTGGTAGATGGGTAGGTACTTGTACGGAAGCTGCAAGATGATCAGGGCGATGGCCGTGCCGTAGGTCTTGCCGATGCCATCTCCCTGCCAGGAACCGTCGTTCTTGTCTTGCATGCTGAGAAGCTGGTCGCGGGCCTCGGGAAAGTACTCGTCCCAGTACTTATCGCCCGCCGTGTAGTAGGCCTGGGAGGCGTAGAGATGTGTGTAAAAGTCGTGCCAACCGCCCTTGCTCCAGCCGGGGTTGGCCTTGAACTGCTTCCACACGTAGTCCAGGCAGCGTTCGGCCACGGGAGCATCGTACTCCCCTGCATTGTACAGGGTGGCCACGGCGGCGGCGCTGATGGCCAGCCGCGGCCCCCCGCCCGAGCCCAGCGAATAGCAGATGCCTCCCTCGGGAGTCTGGCAGCGCTCGATGTAGCGCACCGCCTCTTCAATCGTCCCCTTGGGAACGTCGAAGCCCGCGTTGTGGGCTGCCCGCAAGGCCTGCACCTGCGTCACGGTCACCGAGCCCTCATCTCCCCCCCCGGGAATATAAGTCCAGCCGCCCGCCCCGCTTTGCCCGCGCGCTGTGAGCATGATGGCGGCATCCACCGCCTCCTTGATGCGCTTGCGGCGGCCGGCGTGCGTCTCCATCCCGTACACCAGCGCCAGAAACATCAAGGCGAAACCATGGCCATGCATGGGGCGGCCCAGCTCTTGATTCGGCCCTGTGATCAGGCCCGAAGGCGTCACGCAACTCAGCAAATACTCGACCGTTTGCTGCACATGAGAGGCATAGGGGCCGCGCGTGGTGGTATCTCCATGCGCCAGCAGTGCCGTGCCGGCCAGCGCGGTGCAGGCAATGGGATAGGCCTCTCCGCCAGAGTCTTCGTGCCAGCCTCCGTCCGACCCTTGAGTGCGGGCCAGAAACTCCAAACCCTTGTTCACTGCGCGCAACGTCGCCGGCGTGATGTGCTTGGGCAGTACTTCCTCCGCCCATAAGCATCTGGGTACGCCAGCACTCAGCACGCCGCTTGCAGCCAGGGCAAGCTGCGTGCGCAGGAAGGAACGCCGCTCTGCACGCCGAACGGCGAAGCAGCCCGCGATCTTCACCGTGTTCATGGCATCTCGCTCCCTCTCACGTTTGCCGCACGTCTGCCGACGGGGACGCCCCTTGCAGCCGCATCGGTACCAGCCGGCCCCGTCACGGCATCGGCAGCACGCGCAGGCAGCGCAGCCAAACCGCCGCCCGGCGCGGCGCTCGGTCCCCAGTACAAGGGCCTTGATGGGGAACTTCTCAAAGCCGCGCCCACGTCCTGCCCGCCCGGCGCGTCGTCTGACAGCATCGCAAATCGCACTTCCAACCCCACCCGAACCGGTACCGGTCCCGACGTGCCCGACACCAGCCGCGCCTAGTTC
>JAIMBC010000106.1 GCA_023511675.1 Pirellulales bacterium | reverse complement strand
GCATACAGCAGCACTGGCAGGCTGCGGCCCTTTGGCAGCTTCACCGACCAGACCACGCGCTGCTGCGCGGCGTCCCATTCGCCATTGGTATCCCAGGGGGCCACGCCGCTGGCCAAAGAAACGTGCAGCTCGTCGGGCCGTGTCACCAGCAGGGCAAATACCGGGCCCAGCAACAAGTCGGTGAAGACCTGCAAGGGCTCCGGCGGCACGTCGGCCGGGCCGTGTGGGGCAGCCTGCCAACGCTTGATCAGCCGCCGATACTCGGGCGTGGTGCGCAGGTAGTCGTTCCAGGAGCGTTGCAGTTCGGCCGGATCGTCCAGAAAGGCCAGTTCTGTGCGGGCAGCTTCGTTGGAAAGGCCGCACTTCCGCGCCAGCACGCCCTTGAGCCAGGCTAGCCGATGGACAGGCTGCTGGCGGTCTGCGCGGGCCAGCGTGAGGAGATCTTCCAGTTCCAGGTAGCCGCGTTCCTTCAAGTACAGGGCGGCCCGCAGGGAACTTTCCTTGAGGAGAGGCTCCGTGAACTGGGGTTGCTGCTCGGCCAGCCACAGGTACGTGGAGATGTTCCGCAGGTCCTGCCTGAACTCCTGATGCAAGAACCGCTGCACCTGCTCCCAATGCGGGCTGCCGGCCATCTGTTGCTCGAACCAGCCCACGATCAGATCCGCCGCGCGATCCACGCTGCGCCGGCGGTCGTAGAGGGCCGCATCCAGATCCAGTTCTCCACGAAAGCGCTCCACGTACACGGCTGCAAAGCCAAGCGACGTTTCGAACCTGGCATACGTGCCGGCTCCTCCCACATCGGCAGGCATTTCTCGGGCGAACAGGCCGCGAAAGGCATGCTGCCGCGCATCCGGTGGCGTGAGACGTTGAGCATAGAGGCCAGCGATCCGCTCCAGCTCCGCTGCGGGAAAGGCCGGCCCATTGCTGCGTTCGGGCAGCCGCTGGCAGATGAGGGTGCGCTCCATGGCGGCGTCAGCGGGTACCAGTTCGATCTCGTAGCGGTTGTGCTCGGCGCACCCCAGCGAGATCGCGCCCAGGCAGCAACACGCCACGCAGCCGGCAAGCTGGAACAGGCGCATCCGGCCGGGCGGCGAAGGGGCATGGCAAGTCATCGGCGCTTCTCCCAGAGATAGCGGGGGCGAAGCTGTCAATCGGCAACGCTGTCCCCTATATAGTAGATTGGTCGAGGGCTGTTTTTCTTCCCGTCCGCGACAGCCGGGATAAAGAAAGCAGCACGTCGACGGCGATCGTTGGCCGCTTGTGGTTCTTCTCGAGTCCGCCCGTGAGGCCGCCAATTGCGGCAGCGGCCCGCATCTGCTATTGGTGCCGCATGCCGCTGTGTGCGGTCCAGAACGTCTCCCCATGCAACGCAGAGCACTGATCACCGGCATTACGGGCCAAGATGGCTCTTATCTCGCAGAGTTCCTGCTCGAGCAGGGCTATGAGGTACATGGCCTGGTCCGCCGCACCAGCACCCAGGGTCTGACGCGGATTGCCCACCTGGCCGGCCGGCTCACCCTCCACGACGGCGATCTGTGCGACCAGGGCTCACTGCTGCGCGTGGTGCAGGCCGCCCGCCCTCATGAGGTCTACAACCTGGCCGCACAAAGTTGGGTGCCGGGAAGCTGGACCGCTCCAGCCGCCACCGCCGAAGTAACCGCGCTGGGCGTGCTCCGCATGCTAGAAGCCGTCCGCACCGTCGACCCCACGATCCGCTTCTATCAGGCCAGCTCCAGCGAGATGTTCGGCCTGCCGGTCCCCGGCCAGCACATGCAAAACGAGCAAACGCGCTTCTGGCCGCGCAGCCCCTATGGCGTTGCCAAGGTGTTCGGCCACCACATCACCGTGAATTACCGAGAGAGCTACGGCATCTTCGCCTGTAGCGGCATCCTCTTCAATCACGAGTCGCCACGGCGCGGCCTGCAGTTCGTCACCCGCAAGGTGACCCGCGCGGCCGCACGCATCAAGCTCGGGCTCGATCAAGAACTCAGGCTGGGCAATCTGGATGCCCGACGAGATTGGGGCTACGCCGGAGATTACGTGCGGGCCATGTGGCTGATGCTGCAACAAACCGAACCCGACGACTATGTGATTGCCACCGGCCAGAGCCACACGGTGCGGGAGCTGGTCGAGGTCGCCTTCGAATACCTCGGCCTCGATCCAGCGGCCCACGTGCGGGTCGACCCCGCCTTGCTACGCCCGGCCGATGTAGCACACTTGTGTGGAGACGCTGCCAAGGCCCGTGCCCGGCTGGGCTGGCAACCCACCATGAACTTCGCCCAGTTGATAACCATGATGGTCGATGCCGACCTGGCCCACGAGCGCCGCGCCGGCAACGAGGGAGGCCAGGCGTGACCGTGGTGCTCTTCGAGGACGAGCAGGTCCAGCAGCTCTACCCGGTGACAGTAGGGCGGCCGGCCTTCAGCATTAGCTGCGGCGGCTACACGCTTTTGGAGCTGATCGAGGAGGAGGGTTGGCCGCGCCGCGAGTACACACGGCCCCACGTGCGGGCGTACCGAGAAGCGGCCGGACTAGCTCCGGCCGTCGACGGCCCGCCTGCCTTACCGGTGCTATTGGTCAACGCGGCACTGGTGCCCAGTACGGCCGCGGTGGCCCGGCTGCGTGCGCTGCGCGCTGCGGGGCAGCCGCTGCTGGTGCCAGCGGCAAGCAGCAGCGCGGCAGGCGTGCGCGCAGAGGCCGTCCAGGGCAGAGCGCCTGCGGGACGCCAGGGGAGCCGGCGGCGCGTGGCGGCTGCGCTGCTGCCCGCGGGAGCGGGCTTGCCGCCGGCCGCAGCACGCCTCAGCGAGTTTGCTTCTTGGCTGGCCAGTTTGCCATTGGAAACTCTTTCCGAGCCGCTGCCGCTGCTAGAGTATCCCCATGACATTGTCCGCTGGCATCTGGCCATCTTTGCAGAGAATTTGGCGCACCGGCTCAAGGCCGCCCGCTTTGTCCAGCAATCCGACGGCGTGTTCGTCGCGCCGGGAGCGATGCTGGGCCCCTATGTCGTTGCCGACACGCGCGGCGGACCCGTGGTGCTGGACGAGCGTGCCCAGATCGGCCCCTACTGCTATCTGCGGGGGCCGCTCTACGTGGGGCCAGATAGCCGCGTCACCGAACATGCTGCCATCAAGGATGGCGTGGCCCTAGGCCACACAACCAAGATCGGCGGCGAGATCGAAGGCAGCATCGTGGAGAGTTATACCAACAAACAGCACCACGGTTTCCTAGGACATAGTTATCTGGGCTCCTGGATCAACCTGGGTGCTGGAACCTGTACCAGCGACTTGAAGAACACCTACGGCCAGGTGAATATGGAGTACCAGGGAGTGCGCGTGGCCACCGGCATGCAGTTCATCGGCTGCATCATGGGAGACTATGCCAAGACGGCCATCAACACCAGCATCTTTACCGGCAAGACGGTGGGCGTGTGCAGCATGCTGTATGGCTTTGTCACAACCAACGTGCCGAGCTTCGTTAACTATGCACGCTCTTTCGGCCAGGTCACCGAGGCGCCCGTGGACGTGATGGTGGCCACCCAGGCCCGCATGTTCGCCCGCCGACAAGTAGAACAACGCCCCTGTGACATCCAACTGTTGCACGATATGTACGAACTCACCCGCCACGAGCGCCAGATCGCCGGCGAGCCCCTCAGCCTGTAGCCGGCCCGTTGTATCCCCATCCATGAAGCTTGCTGAAGCCTACGGCCCGGGAAAGTTCGGGCTCTCCTTCGAACTCTTTCCCCCCAAGACTGCTGCCGGCGAGCAGGAACTGTTCGCCAATCTGCCCGAGCTGGTGGCCTTTAACCCCAGCTACATCACCTGCACCTATGGAGCTGGCGGCTCCACGCGGGACAAGACGCTGGAGATTACCTCGCGCGTGCAGCGCCAGTTCGGCGTGGCCACGGCCTCCCACCTGACCTGTGTTGGCGCCACGGTGGACGAGCTGCGCGCGTACCTGCGCGAAGCACAGGCGCTGGGCATCGAAAATATCGTGGCGCTGCGGGGCGATCCGCCGCGAGGATCATCAACCTTCGTGCCTGTGGCCGGCGGACTGTCTCACGCCAACGAGCTGGTGGCGCTCATCCGCCGCGAGTTTGGACACTTCGGCATCGCTGTTGCCGGCTATCCCGAAACCCATCAGGAGGCCCCCAGCCCACAGGCCGACCTAGACAATCTCAAACGCAAGGTGGATGCCGGAGCCGACGTGGTCATTACCCAGCTCTTTTACCATAATGCCGACTACTTTCGCTTCCGCGATGCCTGCGAACGCCTGGGGATTGCGGTGCCGATCGTCCCGGGTGTGCTGCCCATCACCAATTTTGCCCAGGTCCGGCGGATCACCTCGCTGTGCGGCGCGCGGCTGCCCCTCCGACTGGTAGAAGCCCTAGAACGCTGCGGCGAGGACGCGGCCGCCCAGCTCGAACTGGGCGTCGAGTACGCCACACGCCAGGTGCAGGAGCTGATGGACGCTCGGGTACCCGGCATTCATTTCTACGTGCTCAACCGCTCCTCTGCCACGGCGCGCGTCCTGCGACAGACGCGCCGGTTGCCCATGTAGGCCGGCGATCGAGGCAGAGCCTCGCTGACAGCGCATTCCCAGGCAGCAGCCTGGGAACGAGAGAGGTGGTTCGTAGTGACCCGCTTCAGCGGGTCTGCACAGGCTGAGGCCCTCACGGGTCTGCCCGCGGGCAGGCTCCCAGACCGCATGAATGCGCTCACTACGAACCTGGCGGCTCGCACCCAAGAAAGCAACGAGGAACACAGAGATGTTCCGGTGAGGGTTCCCGCCGAGGCAGAGCTTCGCAGACGGCGCATTCCCAGGCAGGAGCCTGGGAACAAGGGAACCCGGCCTTGTGCCGCGTGGTACTCGTGTACCGTAACATGTTACCTTCCTGCTGGCGTAGCTCTGGCCGCCACGTCCTCGATGGCATCCAGAACTTGGGACACCTCCTGGTCGATGTCCTCACGTGAAAGGAATTTCACGAGAGCCCCATACTCATTCTTTCGCAGCGCCAGGGGCAGCTCCAAACGCTTGGAGAAATCCTGGAACAGCGGGTCGAGGAATTCATCGGATGCTTTGATCTCCGTGGACCACGGGTCGGGCTTACCCAGGGTGCGCAGCGCCGCGGACACCTCTTGAATCGACTCGCGCATTGCCTGCTCGCGTCGCTCACGATCGCGGAGGGCGAACCGATCCTCGGCCTGGCGGCCTCGGGTGAGATGGCTGTGAACGTTGCCTCCTGCACGGGTATTTCTTCGAATCCTTTTTGGCGAATGGGTCGGCAGACAATAGACTCCTCATTGGTGTAATCGAACTCCAGCCCGCAGGTCCAATCGCTCCCTTCCGATATACCATTTACAATGGCCTCGATCCGAATATGGCGTGTACTTTCGGTCTTACCATTGGCCGTCCGGACGCTTCGCACGTGCAAGTCGCGCCAGAGCAGATTCGTGCTCGGCACCGGGATGGCAATCAGGTCGCGGCGGTTGATGGCCACGCCTGGGCGCTTGCCTGCCACGGCTTTACCGCCCCGTTTGGCCAACCATTGCCGCAGGCCGAGTTCCCACAGGGTAAGGGCCTAAAGCGCAGTGGTCTTACCCGAGTTGTTCGGGCCGATGAATACCACCGAACGCGTCAGTTCAATATCCATCTCCAGACGTTTGAAGTTGCGGACTGTGAGCCTCGTCAACATAACGGCATTCCTTAGTCCATTGTCCATCTTGATGGAAGATGGGCGAGACGGACGTTCTGTGCGTCCCACGGCTTGCCGGTCTCAATCAAGGCCCAGCGGCGTCGGGTGCGGGCCTTGTTCAGGGCCGGCAGGCAAGGGTTACGGCCAGCGGCGGCTTTGGCTCCCCGCTCGGCATCGCGCTGGCCGCTGACCTCGATGTTCGGCTTTCGCGGGCCGTCGGGCCCGCTGCCATCGATCACGCAGGCCGGAATGTTGGGGACGCCGTCGCGCGAATCGGCGTTGAGGTTATAGGGCGCGGTCGATCCGCGGTGGTCCGTGCCGAGGGGCCACACTCTCAGCATATAGCTGACCGTGCTGGCATCCCAGCCTGCGGTGAGCATCGATACCGAGACGACGCGGCGCCTCTCCTCGCCGAGCTTAGCCGCCTTGCCGATGGTGTTGCGCGCCTCGCGCAAGAGGTCCCCTTGGTCAGTCTATCCACCTTGGGGGGGAAAAGCGTGCGTTCGCGGTGGCCGCCACGGCTTTGCCTGCCCATATTGGCTCGGCTCCAGGTGAAGGGAATGGGCAAGCAGCCGCCGTTGTCGCCGCTTGGGGGAACCGCTGCCTCGGTGGTCCCCCCGTCGTCAACCTGGGAGTGCCGCTTCGGCTCCTTGAAGGGGAAATGGACGACCGCGTTTTCGATGACCACCTGCCACATCAGCATGAATGTTCCCGCACGCTGCCCTGCATGGTGCCAGTTTATGGGGCCCCTCGGTTGGCTGGCTAGCTTTGCGCGGCGGGGGGGGGCGTACGTGAGCGTGAAGACACAGCAGCAGCAGGTGGCCACCAAGGCGATGAACGAGCTGCCGGCACCGTTGAGCAGCACGTGCCTCCATCCCTTTGGCCACGTGGCACGGGCCTGTTTGCCCTTGCTGCCGTGATGGCGCGTAGAGCAGGCGCAGTTGTCTGCCCGTTTTTCATGGGCAAAGGCTGCCCCCCCGCAGCTCCCCCACCTCAAGGCGGGCGCAGCAAGATCGGCCCCCTCGCCGCCAGTGGTAAAGGAGAAGGAACGTCCGCGTGCTAGGCGCAGCGGCGAGGAATCGCGGGCATACCGGTCTGTGCTGCGGGCAAGCAGGCGCGTTGCAGTTATCTCCACGGCGTGGTGCACAGGCATATTCCACCCCGCCAGGTCGTGCTGCGGCACCGCTCGGCGATAGCGTTATTTACACGGCGGGGTGCGCAGGCATGTTCCGCGGCTGCCCTTGAGCGGCCTTCACTCTTGGGCAGCTTGGCCCCGGCCCTCCACCAGTGCCTCGATCTCGCTTCGGCTGGGCAGCGGCTGCTGGTGCGGCCGTGCCGCCCACAGGGCCGCGCCGGCAGCGGCGCGGCGAAGGCGATCGACCATGCACATCCCCTGTGCCAGCAGGGCCGCGTACACGCCGTGGAACACATCGCCGCAGCCGGTGGTGTCCACCTCTCGCACGCGAAACGGCGCCAGGTGTTGCGGCTGGGGCGATGTGCTGCGCTGGGCGTACCAGGCCCCCTGCCGGCCACAGGTGACGACCACGTCTCGATCGGCGCCAGCAAGTAATTGTGCCTGGGCGCTTGGGTCGAGCGTGCCGCAAAGTGCCGCCGCAAAGGAGCGTGAGACGATCAGATGGTCAGCCAGGCGGGCTAGACGTCTGACCTTGGCGGAGGGGCGTCCTTCCAGGTCGGCCACCACGGGTATCCCCGCGGCCTGTGCCAGACGCGCTGCGCGTAACATGCCCTCGATGCCCAGAGGATCCGCCAGCAGCACACGGCAGGACGTAATCACTTCGGCTGGCGGCCAGTCGGCCGTCGGGCCCACGGCACCTGCCAGATCGTACAGCACGGTGCGGCGGCCGAGGCGATCGACGATAACGGTGCAGCGGATGGGGGCGGCCCCCGGCTGGCGTTGGATCGCATCGATCTGCACGCCCGCGGCGGCCAGGGCGTCGATCACAAACTGCGAGTCCGGGTCGGTGCCCAGCACGCCGGCGTATGCGGCGTGTGCTCCCACAGCGACGGCGGCTCGCAGGGCGGTGCCGGTGATGCCACCGCAGAGGCGTTCGCGTTCAAGTACCGGCAGCTTGGCCTGGCGGCGCGGCCAGCGCCGCACACGCAGCACGTCGTCCACGGCCACGCAACCCAACCCGAGCACGTCGCACGCCACGTGGCGACTTTCGCTTGCGGGCATGGCTACATGTTGGTCAGGTCGTCCCAGCCGCCTGGTCCGGCCAGGGCATCGAGTGCGGCGGCCAGGGCGGGGGCATGTTCGCGGCTTTCGGCATAGACGCGGCAAATCCGGTAGCTGAGCGGGATTTGGCTGAAGAGTTCGTGATCGCTCAGGCCGCGAATCTCGCGGCGGACGGGGTCATAGAGGAAGTTCTGGCCCGCCGTGGGGCCGCGCGTACCGGGCCGATGCACGTGACGTGCCAGGTCCACGCGGAGCGGCAGGTTGCGCAGCGACGCGGGCAACTGCTCGCGCAGGGCCTGCTCGAACAGCCCGGGCTGGCTGAACACCGTGCCCCGTTCAGCGGCGTGCGGTGCAAAGAACACGGTGCGTTCGGCGGCCATCTTCCAGCGCACCTCGCGGCCCAGCAGGCGTGCCCACTGGCGGCCCAGCTCGCGCTTCTGGGGATCTGCCGCATCGGGCCAGCGAGCTACGTCGACCAGCAACGACCATTCGGTAAACCGCCGGTAGGCATCTAGGTGCTCCAGCGGATTGCCGGGAAAGAGGTACTCGCTGCTCTCCGCAAACAAATCTTGCAGCGTCAGGTCGAGCGAACGCACCGTGCGGTGGAAGTACAGATTGCGGAACAGGTCCGCACGCACGCCGATGAACTGTACCAGGGCCGTCAGCCCCCGTGTGTGGATGGTTAGGCCTCGCTCGCTGAAGAAGCTGTAATACAGCAGCCGTTCCAGGTCGAAGGCCCGCGTGTTGTAGCCAGACATGTACGCGTCTCGCAACACGAAGTCCATGTTGTCCACCGTGTACAGCCCGCAGAACAGGCTGCGCAAGAAGCGCAGCCAGCGCGGCGCATTGTCCGACTCCGTCTTGGGACGCGTGATTAAGAAGGCAATCTGCGCGGGATCCAGCTCCTCGCCATCGGCCAGGGCACTGTTGGGGTTGCGGCGGACGCATCGCAGCAGGCTGCCCAGTTCCTGGCAGATGATGGCACTGCCCAGCGTCTCGTGGGTCAGGCCGAAGCGAGACAGGAAGTGGTCATCGAAGAAGTGGCCGAAAGGGCCGTGCCCCACGTCGTGCAGCAGGCCGGCCAACCGCAACAGGCATTCCACGTAGCCCCGGCTGGGCACGTCGGCACAGACTGCTTGCAGCGAGTCATAGAGGGTGGCAGCCGCGCGGCTGGCCAGGTGCATCGCCCCCAGCACATGCTGAAAACGGGTATGCTCCGCCGAAGGGAACACCCACCATGCGGTCTGCAACTGGTGGATCTGCCGCAGCCGCTGCACCCAGGGATGATCGATTATCTCGCGTTCCGAGACCTCCCCGGACTGCGTCGATCCCGAGGTAAAGGGAATGTACCCGTGGATCGGGTCGAAACTCAGGCCCTCATGTTCATACAGTCGCATCACAGACGATTATTGCGGCTTTGGCCCCGCCGCGGAAGCGTCCAGGCCCGCCCTGCGACCTCAACGCCGTTGGCTCACGTCAGTGGGCCGGAGCTACAGGCGTGCGGAAGCGGCCAGGCCCCCGGTGCGGCCTCTACGCAGGTGGCAGCCGGTGGGGCACCCTGTGATCCCCCTGCGCAGGTACCATCATGGCTCGCAGGATAGACAGTGGTGCTTGTCTGGCCACCAGGCGGGGAGGCCGCCGGGTGTGCGGTGGGGACTGATAGCGGGCATGGCTGGGGCCTGACCCATTGCTACAAAGAGGGGGCCGGTATTTCAAAACGGGGGCGGTGTGCCTCGAGTCGGTGCAAGCTGCCACGGGGAGAGTCCTGTGCCGCAGCGTGTTTCTAACGGCACGAGCCGTTGCGCGGGGTAGGGAGGGAAGGGCGACCGGGGAGGGGCTCCGAAGCGGCCTAGCCAGAAATCGCTTCAAAGGCTACACTTCCGCCCAGTTCGCCTGAGGCGGCCGATGGCCTCTTTCCAGGAGCTGAGGCAAGGAGAACGCAGGTGCGACGGCGCTACGTACTGGGATGGCTGATTGCGGCGTGTGCGGGGTGGCTGGCGGCCGACATGGGTCGGGCAGATGGATGGCGTGCGAGCGAGACGCTCCTGCCGCCGGAAACGAAGGCCTGGCTTTCCGTGCCAAACCTGCCCGAATTGCTGGACAGTTGGAATCGCACGGAACTCAGCCGCCTGTTCACCGAGGGCGGCATGCGCGAGTTTGCCGAAGACCTGCAACGGCAAATTCTGGAGAAGTGGTCGCGCACGCATCAGCGGCTGGGCTTACAGCTTGCAGACTTTGAAGGGCTCGCCACGGGAGAGTTGGCACTGGCCGTGGTGCAGACCGAACAGGGGGCGGCCCTCGCCGCCTTGGCTGATGTACGGGGCAACGAAGCGTCTGCGGCCGAAGCGCTGGCAGAAGTCTCCCGGGCCCTCATCGAGAAAAAGGCGCAGAAACAAGAGATGCAGATCGAGGGGATTGTGCTGACGGTGTTCCAGGTACCCGCCAAGCGTCGGGGCGATCTGCCCACCCAGGTGGTGTATTTTCTGCATGGCGGGCTGCTTGTCGCGTCGGATCATCTGCCGTTGGCCGAGCAACTTGCAGCACGCTGTGGGGGCGGCCAGGGCGACAGCCTGGCCCAGCAACCTGCCTTCACGGCGGTGCTGAACCGCTGCCGCGAGACGGCCGGAGAACTGGCACCGCAGGTGCGCTGGTGGGTCGATCCGTTTGGACTGGCCAGGGCCATGCGTGCCAGCGAGCGGCCGCCGCGAGAGCACAATCCCGATTGGCTGGCGATTCTGGCCAACCAGAAGTTCGATGCCATTCTGGGCGTGGGGGGGCATGTCAATTTCGCCCATGGCAAGTATGGCATTCTGCATCGCACGGTGGTGTATGCTCCTCAGCCTTACCAATTGGCCATGCGCATGCTGGCCTTCCCCAATGGGCATGAGTTTGCGCCGCCGCCCTGGGTGCCGCGCAACGTAGCCACGTATGCCACGTTCCAGTGGGATATGAAGCAGGCATTTGATTGCTTCGGATCGCTGTTCGACGAGGTGTATGGCGAGCCTGGCACATGGGAGGACACGCTCCGCGAAATCGCTGAAGATCCCACAGGGCCGCGGATCAACATCCGCCGCGATCTGATCGCGCACCTGGGCACGCGGGCCATGGTAATGCGAGATTACAAGCTGCCCATCACTCCCCAGAGCGAGCGGCGACTGTTCGCAGCCGAGGTCCGCGACACGGATGCCCTCCGCGCCAGCATCGACAAGATGATGGAAAGCGATCCCTCCGCGCACCGCCGGCAGATCGCAGGTTATGACGTGTGGGAGGTCATCGCCGAACAGGTCGGTGACACGGAACTCGACATCGAAAACCCCGAAATCGAGGCGGCGCTGCCGGGAGACACTGCCGATGATCTGGCGGACGAGGGTGAGGACGCCATGTCTGCTTCATCCGGCATCCCGAATTCCGCCGTGGCTGTGGCCCACGGCTGCCTGCTGGTCGCCTCGCACGTCGATCTGCTTGAAAAAGTGCTCGCGGAGGTACCCGCAACGCAACAACTGGCCGTGGATGCCGATTTCCTCCAGGTGACCGCCGAACTGGAAAAACTGGGCCTGAGTGCCCATTGTGCCCGCGCCTTCGCCCGGACCGATGAGCAATTCCGCATCACCTACGAACTCTTCCGCACGGGCAAGATGCCGGAAGCCGATACCCTGCTGGGCCGGCTGCTCAACACGCTGCTGGGAGAAGAAAAGGAGGGAGAGCTGCGCCGTCCGAAGTTCGACGGCAGCAAACTGCCTGACTATAGCGTTGTGCAGCGCTATCTCGGCCCGGCTGGCACTTGCGTCTCGGCCGAAGAGCAAGGCTGGCTCATCGTGGGCTTTACGTTCAGTGGTCAAAGCGCTCTGGCCGGTGCCAGGGCGGCCGAGGACACGCGCCGCAAGTAGTGCCTTGCACGCTGCCAGCACGGCAACACCCAGTGCTGCCAGCACGCGGGGCGTAGCTTGGGCGGGCCAACCGCTATGTAGCTGCCAGGCACGCGGGAGCGGGGCCCTCTCCTGCCGCCGGGCTGATGCCGGAACGTGGCCAGGTACGCGCAAGGGGGCGGCCCTGGCATGGGCCGCAGTGCCTCTGGAGGCCGGATCTGGCGCTCAGGACCGCTCAGGTCTGGCCGAACGGACTGCGCCAGCATAGGCTAAAAGGAGAGCGACGCACACCGCTGCGGGCCAGTATCGTAGAGGAGGTTGATGTTACGCATCCAGGTTCAGACCGGCCAGCAGCGTCGGACGCTGGAACATGCGGCGGGGCCGCTGGAGTTTGGGCGGCTGAATCGACCCGGTCATCCTCGCGTGGTGCTGGATGATCCGTGCGTGTCGCGAGATCAGTTGCGCATTCAGGAGAGGCCGCTGGGCCTTTTGGAGCTGGAGAACCTCTCCAAGGGCACCGTGGTGTATCTGGATGACGGCAGCACTGTAGCAGTGCAGAGCCGCCGCCAGGTGCGGTTGCCTGTGCGGCTGACGGTGGGCATGACGCATATCGAAATCGAGGTGCAAGAGGACCCGAGCACCTCCACGGGGACGGAAGGCTCGTGGAACACGGTGGATCAGCCCATCCGGCAGTCGCTGGCGGCGGGCCGCAGCCTGAGCCTGAGCGCCATGCGCGAGGACATCACGCCCCAGACGCTGGCGCACTGGTTCGAGACCGTGATCTCGGTGCAGCGCGCCGCGGCAGGTTCTGCCGAGTTTTATCGAGAAACCGTGCGGGCAGTGGTGGACCTCGTGGGGCTCGACTACGGTGCCATGCTGCTGGCGCGAAAACAGCCTGACGGTACCATCCGCTGGGAAGAAGCGGCCTGCTATTCGGGCCAGGCCGACCGGCATCCGGAGATCAGCCGCACTGTGCTGGATCGCGTGCTGTTACAGAAGCGCACCTTCTACCAGGGCGGCGAGCCGATGAACATCACCAACAGCCTGATGGGCGTTGAGTCGGTCGTGGCCTCGCCGGTGTTCGGACCAGAAGACGACGTGGTGGGCGTCTTGTACGGTTTGCGCTTTGAGGCCGCACTGGGCCGGCGCGGGATCAAGCCGCTGGAGGCTCAGGTGGTGCAGCTTCTGGCGGCGGCCGTGGGGGCGGGGCTGGCACGCCAGCAGCGCGAGGCCGAAGCCGCCCGCCTGCGCGTGCAGTTCGAGCAGTTCTTCTCCCCCGAACTGGCCAGCGAGCTGGAACGCGATCCCACCCTGCTGGAAGGCCGCGACCGTGAGGTCACCATCCTCTTCAGCGATATCCGCGGCTTCTCCCGCCTCTCGGAACAACTCGGCCCGGCAGATACCTTCCGGCTGGTCGGACAGGTGATGGAACGTCTGGCCGTACATGTCGCCGAATTCCAGGGCGTGCTGGTCAACTATATCGGCGACGGCCTGCTGGCCATGTGGAATGCACCAGCCGACCGGCCGCGCCACGCCGTGCTGGCCTGCAAGGCCGCCCTGAAGATGCTCGCCGAGCTGCCGGCGCTCAGCGAGGCATGGCGCGGGAAGCTCGATCAGCCGTTATTGCTCGGCATCGGCATCAACACAGGCCCCGCCCGCGTGGGCAACGCCGGCAGCAGCCGACGGTTCAGCTACTCTCCCCTCGGCCATACCGTGAACCTGGCCAGCCGCGCAGAGGGCGCGACCAAGTACCTGGGCGTGCCGATCGTGATCACCGGCGGCACGCAGCAGCAACTCGCTGGAGATTTGGTCACACGCCGGCTGTGCCGTGCCCGGCTGCCGGGCATCGACTCGCCGGTTGACCTGTACGAACTGCGCGGCGAGTCGGCAGACGCCCAGTGGCTGGCCCGCAAGGAATGCTACGAGCAGGCTCTGCTGCTGTACGAGCAGCACCAACCCAGGGCAGCCTACGAGGCGATGGCCCCCGCCTACCTGGACCTGCCGCTGGACGTCGATCCTCCCGGCAGGCTGTTACTGGAGCGGCTGCGCGTTGCCCTGCAATCAGACACGTACACCCCCATCTGGGATTTCCCCAATAAATAGCGCAGCCGCATCACGGAGCTACCCGCGTGACCGAAGAACCGATTCTGCTGCGTATCAGCGGAGAGGTCGAACGCCCGCTGGCCCTCCGCTTCAGCGATCTGGCAGCGCTGGCCCCAGAATGGCAAGTGCCCGATATCGGCCGACTCATCCCAGGACGCAAAGGAGATGCCGTGCGTCTGGAGGGCCTGCTGCACCTGGCAGGCGCCACGCCCGCCGCCGTCTATCTGACGCTGCACGCCTCGCGGGATGATTTCCACGCCAGCATTCCCCTGGCGGCCGTCAGGCAACAGGCCCTGCTCGTGTACCGCCTCGACGGACAGCCTCTGCCCGAGACCGCCGGCGGACCCATCCGGTTTCTGATCCCCGAACCGGCCCGCTGCCATACCGCCGAGGTCGATGAATGCGCCAGCGTGAAGTTCGTCGATCACATCGATCTCGAACGGCACAAGGGCAAAGACAATCGCCCCGCCGACGAGCGTGCACACCAGGCCCTCCACCAGCGGCCATAGGGCAGGCTCGTGCAGCCGACATGTTCGGGCCGGCAAGGGCCAGGCAGCCGCAACTCAGGCTCGGCATTCCCACATCCCTCGGCCGGCACCCAATGGACCGTGCGTCTCTGCTACCGCGACCAAGGAGGCGCAGGCGGCGCTCGTCGGCACATCAGGCTCGGCATAAGCCGCGAGCTGCCGGGCCGCCCCCAGGTTCCAAGCCGCCCCAGCCGCGGCGCCGCACCGCTCACGGCACATACACAGGTTCGCCGCCGTCGCGGGTCAGCATGCCTCGTAAGTTATCGGCGGGGGTATCCGCAGGAAGTATGTGTACCGAGCCGTCTGCCATGCCCACGTTCGTGCCCTGCGCGTGACTCCCAGCCAATCCGCCAGGCGCCCCCACGCGGAAGGCAAGTGTAGAGAAGTCCAGGTCGCGCGGCTCCAGCCAGTTGATGGCCTGGCCGCTCGCCTCGACCACGGCAATCGTGTAGGCCGTACCGTCAGTCACGCCACGCAGTGGAAGGCCCTGCTGGCCCGGGAACAGCGTATTCGGCCCCACCACCACAAAGTAGCTGGTGCATCCCGCCGCCAAGGTGGAATCCTCGGGGCAAGCGAAGACCAAGGGGCACTGCTTGGCCAGCCTGCTGTTGTTCGGGCCGTTCCAGGGCTCGTTATAGTTATACTGGCTAGCCAGGGTAGGATCGACATAGGGCAGCAGTAGCGCCCGCCAGCTATGCATGCGTTTGCCGTCGGCACCCACCGTGTAAGCGGGCGGAAACGTTCCCCACTCGTCGTGATAATTGTGCATCGCCACCAGGATTTGCTTCAAATTGTTGCTGCATTGCGCGCGGCGTGCCGCCTCTCGGGTAGCCTGCGTGGCAGGCAAGAGCAGAGCTGCGAGAAAGCCGCCGCACAACAGCAGCACGCCCAGCCCCACCGTCAGCACCACCACGAGGACCACGGCTGCCGAACTCTTGCCGGGTGCGGAGGCCGTAGCCACCGGGGCCGGCTGTACAGCCTCAGCCGTGCCAGGAATGGTGATCGTCTCTCCACAGCCGGCGCAGGGACCACTCTGGCCGATGTACTGGTCGGCCACCAGGGTCTCCCGGCCGCAATGAGGACAGGTGAACTGCACGGGCATGGCGCAAACCTCCAGCGGCGAGTGTGCAAGCGGCATCGGCCATTCTACTGGCAGGGCAGCGGTTCGGTCACGCGCCTGAGCAGCTCGGGCGCCGAAAGGCCGGAGATGCCAAGATCCTCCAGCGTGCGAGCCTCGGCCCGGAAGTCCTGGCCGCAGATCACGCCGGTCAGACGCACCACGGCCTCCATGGTGGGGCAGCTCACCCCCAGCCCCTGCGCCAGCAGCAGCCAGGTGGCCAGGCCATAGGGCACGTCTTCGGTCAGCCAACGCGTGGCAATCGTCCCGGGAGCGCGCAACTGCGTGAGCATCAGGCTGCCGTTAATCGTGCTCCACAGATCGCCGCGAGGGCCAAACCCGGCACGGTAAAATGCCTCATCCACCGGCAATAGCTCAACGCCAAGCGCCCGACCGATGGCCAGCCGCTCCGCATCCAGCCCATAGATCAGCTTGCACACGGATGGCGTGACGCCCTCCTCGTAAAAGTAAAACTCCCCCCGCGCACGCTCGATTCTCCCCGCGTTCAGCAACACCCCTGCCGGATGCACCACCGGGTTCATGGCAGATAGCCCGCAGGCCAGCACGTGCGGGTAAAGCTGCACGCCGGGAAACCAGCGCTCCAGCAAGGCCTGCGTCCGCCGACCCGCCCCCCTGGGCAACACCCCCAGCCCCATGCCCTGCACCACGCCCCAAATGTGCGCCGCATCCGGCCCCACCTTACGGCATACATACGGGGCCGTGTCCGTCTCCGCCAACGTCACCCCGCCAATGCCCCGCTCTTGCAGCAACCTGGCAAACGCCAGGCTGCCCAGATTGCCGGGCATCAACACCACCGTCTGGCCCGCACGCAGATGCGGCAGGCACCCCTCGGCAAACGCCCGATGGCCATAAGAGGGCACAATCAGCAGTACCAACTCGTGCCGGCGAATCGCCTCAAAGTCGGTGGTCACCTCGGCAATCGTGGCCGGGCCGGCATGGGCCGCGCCCCCAAGCAGAATACGCCGGCTCCCCATGATCGGCTCGATGCTTGCCGCAAACGCCGGCAACTCCACCAGCGTCACCTCTGCACCAGCCAGAGTTAGATTGGCGGCCACCGCAAACGCCGTGTTGCCGCCCCCCAGTACCGCCGGCACTACAGCCGCTCCGTGCTGTTCACCAGCCGCAATAACGTGGCGTTCGCCGCAAATACTCCGGCTAGAAGCAGCCACGGTACCGTGCCCGACGCCAGATCTACCACCCACTGCGTCTCCGTCAACGACGGCCAGTTGCCCTTGTGCTGCCACGCATCGCGCAACTGGCCCAGGAACGGTTGAAGCCGTATCACTCCAGGGGCGGCAGCCCCCAACGCCAAGACCCAGAACGCCAGGCTGAACAACGCTCTGAAGAACCTCATCGCATACCTCCGTAGCCAGCCCAAAATCGCTGCAAGCTGTAATCCCCTGCCCGCATTGTCGCAGTTGAGGCCACAAAGGAAAAGAACCACAAAGCGAGAACCACAAAGGCCACAAAGCACACGAAGAAAACCACAAAGCGAGAACCACAAAGGCCACAAAGGCACGACCACAAAGCGCATGACCAAGAGCACCAAGGAGAGCACGACCATCGAGGGCAGTATGAGCGAGGGCAGGGGGCGGCGGCGGTAGACGGTGAGGCGGGCTGGACCATGCCGCGGACCACTGGTGCTCGCCGGGTCGGGCACGCACTCGCCCCGCCGCTACGGCAGTACTTTATTGACAGCAGCACTTTGCGTCGCTAGCCTGAACTTCAGGCTGCGCGCTGGGCAGCCCCCTTTCCTGTGCGACCCAGTGCCACCTGCGGCCCAGCGCTTTCCGCCACCCAGCGGCGCGGGCAGCCCAGTGCCTTAGATCGCCCAGTCCCCTGGGTGGCCCAGGCTCCGGGCGACTCCGCTCGGGGGAAATGGTTCGCCGGGATGCACCCCACACCTCTTCAGACCGTGCGTCACAGAACAGAGGCGGTTCATGGTATCCAAGTCGGCAGACTTCACAGAAATCCTCATCCGTCAGCGCGTTATCAGCAGCAATCAGCTCGCTGAGGCACAACACCTTGCCCGCAGCGCCAATACCAAGGTGGGAGATGCCCTCGTACGCCTGGGCTACGCCACGCCCGACGAGGTCATGCGGGCCATCGCCGAAGAACACGGCCTGGAATTCGTAGACCTCTCCGAAGCCGCCATCCCGCCCCATGTGGTCGAACTCGTCCCCGAAAGCGTGGCACGCGAAAATGCTATCTTGCCACTGGCAGAAGAGGAGGATGGTTCGCTCAAGGTGGTGGTGAGCGATCCGCTGGATTTCGAGACGCTCGATAAATTGCGGTTTATTTTGAACCGCAAGGTGGAAATCGCCCTGGCTCCGCGGGAAAGCATCGTCGACGCCATCAGCCGTAACTACGGGCTCTCCGAGGGCGAAAGCGCCGACTCGATGCTCCAGGAGTTCACGGATACGGCAATCGACTTCACCGAGACAGAAGATATCACCGGCCAGACTCAGGAGCAGATCGACGAAAACGCCGCCCCCATTGTCCGGCTGGTGCACCTGTTGATCACCGAGGCCGTCCAGCTCCGGGCCTCGGATATCCACATCGAGCCGTTCGAAAACCG